>NZ_JABDWC010000034.1:0-68865 GCF_019685155.1 Rhizobium sp. NZLR1b | reverse complement strand
CGCCAGTACGAAGGCAGCGATGACGGCCGCATCGATCGGATCGGTCTTGGCCCTGCGGCCGAGCGCGTTGGCAAAGGCGCGCACCTGCGCCGGATTGACAACAACCACCCCAAAACCAGCTGCCGACAGGCTACCCGCCGCTAACATCTCGTAGCCGCCGGTCGCCTCCAGGCCGACGATCGTCGGCCTGGAGGCGCCCAGCCCGGTGATTAATTCCTCAAGGCCGGCGTGGTCGTTGCTGACCGCGAAGTGCTCGCCTGAAGGGTGCAGCGCCACGTCCAATCGGTCCTTGGAAACATCGATACCGACAACCACCCTCTCATTCATCTCCATCTGATCCCATCCTTGCCTAAGCGGGCTTTGCTTTCGCAAGCGGCCCCGGCGACTGTTCGGGTTCAATGGAACGGCGGACGGAGACCCAGGCTCTCCCACGGGCTTGGTGTCCCAAAGGTGCAACGGTCTTCCATCCGCCACCGCAACAGGCAGTACTACGCCAATAGCGGGTAAAGGGAAGTTACAAGGGTGCCGGCAGGCGGATGAGGGGCGCGGCAACCTTCATCGTCAGGCCTAAATTTTCCGCACAATTTTGACCATCTGGTCAAACATGCTGCAAAATGAGGCGGTGACCTGTTAATTTCAGGGCAAGCGATGCATAGAACGCATTGCTGCATTGCAATATTTTCGCTGTTCCCGATCGAGTGAACGCGGTACATATATCTCCGTAAGCAGCGCACTCCTCCTCCCAGCGCTCTTACATCGGACTGACAACACTCCTCCTCCCAGTTGTCAGTCAGGATCAAGAGCCCGGCGCACCTCCTCCCGCGTCGGGCTTTTTTCTTTTTCCACCCCAGCTCTTCACCGCGCGCAATTTGACTCGGCAAGCACCGTCGGCCTATTTGAACGGGCGCCGCCTGCCGGTGCGTGCACCGGTTGGAGTTAAGTCATGATCGGCAAATGGCGCGGCCCGCGGGCGGCTACGACAGGTCTTCTGCTTGCGGCGTTTGCGCTTGCCGGCTGCGGCGGCAGGCCGGTCGGCGTCATGCAGGCGGCCGGCAGCGTTCCCCCTGGCACGTCGAAAGTCGATCTTCTCGTCGCGACGACCCGCGCTGCCGACGACAATCCCGCCGTGCTATTTTCAGGTGAACGCGGCACCGGGCTCACCGCCAATGCCGTCGATGTCTCGATCCCACCGGAAGCCAATCGCAAGGTCGGCCAGGTGCAATGGCCAAGGCGGCTGCCGGCCGATCCGCTGCGCGATTTCGTCACCGTGTCTGTCGATCCACTGCGGGGCGAGCGGGCTGGCGAGACCTGGCTGAAGGGCCATATGCCTAGGAGTCGCCGGGTGCTGGTCTTCGTGCACGGCTTCAACAATCGCTACGAGGATGCCGTCTACCGCTTCGCGCAGATCGTCCATGATTCGCATGCCGACGTCGCCCCCGTCGTCTTCACCTGGCCTTCGCGCGCCAGCATCTTCGATTACAATTACGACAAGGAAAGCACCAACTATTCCCGCGATGCGCTGGAGGAGCTGCTCACCCGCACCGCCGCCAATCCGGCCGTCAGCGACATCACCATCATGGCCCATTCGATGGGCACCTGGCTGACCGTCGAAGCACTGCGGCAGATGGCGATCCGCAATGGCCATGTCGCCCCGAAGATCAACAATGTCATCCTCGCCTCGCCCGATCTCGATGTCGACGTCTTCGGCCGCCAGTTCGTCAGCCTCGGTAAGGACCGGCCGCATTTCACAATCTTCGTCTCTAGGGATGACCGGGCGCTCGCTCTGTCGCGGCGCATCTCCGGCAATGTCGATCGGCTCGGCCAGATCGATCCCTCCGTCGAACCCTACCGCAGCAAGCTTGAGGCGGCCGGCATCACCGTGCTCGACCTCACCAAGCTCAAGGGTGGCGACCGGCTAAACCACGGCAAATTCGCCGAAAGCCCGGAAGTGGTGAAGCTGATCGGCGACCGGCTGATTGCCGGCCAGACCATCACCGATTCCAATGTCGGCCTCGGCGAAGCCGTCGGCGCGGTGGCGATGGGCGCTGCCCAGACAGCGGGAAGTGCCGTCAGCGTCGCCGTCAGCACGCCGATCGCAATCTTCGATCCGCGCACCCGCCGCAACTACGACGCCCAGCTGAAGCGTCTCGGCCAGTCGATGAACAATACCGTGGGCTCGGTCGGCGACAGCGTCGGTGCCGGCCTGCCGGAAAGCCAGTAAAAATTCCACAGAGTAATTCCAGCAAAAGTGCACGGCGGTTTTGCGTTTCGGAATTGCGAGAAAACAAAGAGCTAGAGATTTTCCGTGATTCGGAGAAAACGGAAATTCTCTAGGCATCGCCGCCGATCTGATATATCAGACCGATGGACGGCAATCCTGTCTGCCGTCTGGGTGGGTTGATCGCATGGCGGATGAGACGAAGAAAAAGGTTGTTGTCGTCGGCGCAGGCGTGATCGGCGCCTCGATCGCCTTCGAGCTGCAGCGGCGCGGCCTTGAGGTGACGCTGATCGACAAGGCTGAGCCGGGACGCGGCACGTCTTTCGGCAATATGGCGAGCATCGCGCTCGATTTTTCCGCCGGTTCCGGCCCCTCGACCTGGAAGAAGATGCCCGGCTGGCTGCTCGATCCGGAAGGCCCGGTCTGGCTGAGGCCCTCCTATGCGGCAAAGATGCTGCCCTGGTTCCTGCGTTTCCTCGCCGCCGGCCGGCCGTCGCGTCTGCGACAGATCGAGGATGCCGGTATGAGCCTGTCGCTCCGCGCGCTCGCCGATTTCAGGCAGATGCTCGAGGCGATCGATGCGTCTGACATGATGACCCAGGAGGGCTGCCTGGCGATCTACGAGACAGAGGCGGAATTTGCCGCCGATCGCGGCCATCTCGCCATGATGCAGCGCTACGGCCTCGAATTCGAGGTGTTGAGCAACGGCGCCATCCAATATTACGAGCCGGCGCTTTCGCCTTCGATCGCCAAAGCCGTGCTGCTGCCCGACAACAAGTCGATCCGCGATCCCTACAAGCTGGTGGTGAAACTCTTCGACGCGGCAAGAGCTGCCGGCGCGAATTTCGTCTCCGGCGCGGTCAGGAATATCGAGCGCAGGGGCGATGGCACCGCCGTCGTTCTCCTCGACGATGACAGCCGCATCGAGGCTGGTTCGGTAGTGCTCGCCGCCGGCGTCCACACCCGCTTCCTCGCCGAAAAGCTCGGCGAGCCGATCCCGCTCGAAACCGAGCGCGGTTATCACACCCAGATCATGAAGCCCGGCATCACCATGCGCTATTCGGTGATCTGGCCGCATCGCGCCTTCATGGTGACGCCGACGGCCGGCGGCATCCGTGTCGGCGGCAATGTCGAGCTCGCCGGTCTCGACGCCGCCCCCGATTTCCGCCGTCCGCGGGTGCTGGTGCGCCATGCCCAACGGGCGCTGCCCGGTTTGAAACTCGCGGAGGCGACGGAGTGGATGGGTCATCGCCCGGCACTGCCCGATACGATCCCGATCATTTCGCCGTCGTCGAAGATACCGGGGGTTTTCTATGCGACCGGCCACGGCCATCTCGGCCTGACCTATGCGGCAACGACAGCCCGGCTGATCGGCGATATGATGACCGGCACCGAACCGCCGGTCGACATGAGCCCGTTCCGCATAGACCGATATTAGAACCGGATTTAATGTCGACGGCGGCGTCACCCGTCGCGTCCGAACTGGAGTTTTCTGAGATGAGATGGAAGCGCACGATCCAGCTGCTGGACGTTCATGCCGAAGGCGAGATCGGCCGCGTCGCAATCGGCGGCGTGCCGAAGATCCCGGGCGAGACCATCGCCGCCCAGCTGCAGTGGCTGAACACCGATCCGAAGGGCGACGAGCTCCGCCGCTTCCTCTGCCTGGAGCCGCGCGGCGCCCCGATCGGCTCGGTCAACCTGCTGCTACCGGCACGGCATCCCGAGGCGGATGCCGCCTTCATCATCCTGCAGCCCGACCAGGCGCATGCGAGCTCAGGCTCGAACTCGATCTGCGTGACGACAGCCCTGCTCGAATCCGGCATCGTCGAGATGCAGGAGCCGGAGACGACAGTCACGCTCGAAACCGCAGCCGGCCTGGTCAAGGCGACGGCAACCTGCCGCGACGGGCGCTGCGAGAAGGTCCGGCTGACCATGGTGCCGTCCTTCGTGCATGAACTCGATGTCGCAATCGACACGCCGCATTGGGGAAGGATCAAGGCCGACCTCTGCTATGGCGGCATCTTCTATGCCCTCGTCGATGTCGACCAGATCGGTCTGAAGATCGAGAAAGCCAATGCCGCCGGGCTCGTCCAGGCCGGCATGATCCTGAAAGAATTGATCAACCGCGACATCAAGGTTGTCCATCCCGAGATCCCGGCGATCTCGGGTGTCGCCTATGTGATGTTCCGCGATACCGAGGCCGACGGCACGGTGCGCACCTGCACAACCATGTGGCCGGGCCGGGCCGACCGCTCGCCTTGCGGCACCGGAAATTCCGCCAATCTCGCCACCCTTTATGCCCGCGGCAAGGCCAAGATCGGCGACGTCTTCACCTCGAAATCGATCATCGGCTCGGAATTCGAGGTCGGGTTGCAGGCGGTAACCGAAGTGGCCGGCCGCCCGGCGGTGATCCCGACCATTACCGGCCGCGGCTTCACCTTCGGCCTGACGCAGGTGGCGCTCGACCCCTTCGACCCGCATCCCGCAGGCTTCGCGCTCACGGACGTCTGGGGGCCGTCGGCCGGGGAGATTTGACGCTCGGGCAGGGTGCCGATCGTGTGAAGCGGTTTTCGAGTGGCATCCTGTTCTAATGCGCTCTACCAGAGTCCGCCGCCGGCCGGGCGGGTGCGTCGTTTCACAAACTGCGCACAGAATTGCGCTCCACCAGCTTGCAGGAGACGACACGACTGCTGGCGCGCACATTGTCGCCTGCCACCACTGTGTTCAGCCACTCCGCCCCCTGAAAACCGAGATCGTAATATGGCAACGCCGCGGTGGTCAGTTCCGGCTTCAAGGCCAAAGATACGGTCCTGAAATCGTCAAAGCCGACAATACTGACGTCCTGCGGGATTCTGAGTCCAAGCGCCATGGCCGCGATGTAGATTTGGATCGCCATTTCATCGTTGCCACTCATGATCGCGGTTGGCCGGTCCTTTTGCTGCAGCATTTCGGTCGCCGCTGCGAAGACATAGTTCTCCTCGGCCCCGACCGGTCCCTCCATTCCAAGACGAATGGTGAGGTCACCGTCTGCCACTTCAAACTCTTTGGTGGCCTGACGAAAGGCGTCCAAGCGCAGCTCTGCTCCCAGAAGAACTGGGTTAAGTCTGATATAGCCGATCCTGCGATGGCCCCGTTCAAGCAGATAGCGGGTGAGGTCTCGGGCGCCCTGGAAGTCGTCAGGCTCTATGGACGGAAAAAGTTCACTGGTTTGCGGTCGGCAGTTGATCATCACCGTCGGGACGCTGACATCGCCGGCCACGGGATCCACGATTCGATGGTACATCGTCACATAGAGGACCCCATCGATGCGATGGGACTGGAACATTTTCCAGATTTCCGCCTCGCGTTCGGACGAGCCGCCGGTGTTCGCCATCAGGATGGTTTTGCCGTGCGTGTTGGCCCAGTCCTGGATCCCGCGTACGATGTCGACCGAATAGGGCGTGGTCGAGACATAGTCCGTGATGATCCCGAACGTGTTGGACCGGCTGGAGCGTATCTGGCGCGCGGCCATGTTGGGGACGTATCCCAAGTCTCGAATGGCTTTTTCCACTCTTTCTCGGGTGTCCTCCGTCACGTGCGGTTCGCCGTTGATGACCCGGGACACGGTCTTGTTCGATACCCCGGCCGCTTTGGCGACGCTGACGATACTGACCATGTCCAATCCTTTTCCTGCTTAATTACCTTGTACACGAACGGAATGACAACGTCGACAATTTTATGACAACGTCGTCAATTTGAATTGACAACGTTGTCATTGGAAGATTATGTTGCCTGTCATCGGAGGTTGGAGCGAGAGCCTCGGATCAAAGACAGGAGGATCTGATGAAGTATTTGCTTTCTGCCAGCGCGCTTGCGCTCATCTTCATGGCGGCCCCAATGCAGGCCGAAACGATCAATGTCCTGGTCGAAGGCGGCGGGGAGATGCTGCAAAAGGCCGTGGCCGAGAAGTTCACTGCCGAGACCGGCATTGAGGTGAAGTTCTCCGTCGTCCCCTATCAGGGTGTGTTCGACAAGTTTTCGGCCGAGATTGCTTCCGGTTCGTCGGCCTTCGATGTCGTTGCGATAGACGTCGTATGGAATGCGAAATTCGCTGGTCATGTCGAGGATCTCTCGCCTCTCTTTACCGAGGCAGTGCGCAAAGACCTGCCTCCCGCTTTGCTTGCGGACGCCAAAGTTGGCGGCAAGATGATCGGAATGCCGGCCTGGGCGAATGCCGAGATCGTTTTCTATCGCAAAGATCTCTTCGACAAGCCGGAGGAACAGAAGGCGTTTCAGGCAAAATACGGTTATCCCCTGGCGCCGCCGAAGAGCTGGCGGCAATGGCGCGACATCGCAAAATTCTTCACCCGGGACACGGATGGCGACGGCAAGACCGATTTCTGGGGCACCGATACCATCGGCACCTTTTCTGAGGAGTGGATGGCGCATGTGCTTCAGGCGGGCTCGCCCGGGGTGATCCTCGACAAGGATGGCAAGGTCATCATTGACAATGAAGCGCACAAGAAGGCGCTCGAATTCTACATCGCGCCGCACTGCACCGATCATTCCGTTCCTGAAAACGTCAACGAAATCGGTTGGGGCGAAGCTCAAAACCTGTTCTATCAAGGCAAGACGGCGATGATGAAATTCTGGGCGCACGCCTACAAGATGACACCTGAGGATTCCAAGGTCAGCGGAAAGGTCGGCGTGGCGCCGATGCTTGCAGGTGAGGCCGGAATCGCGGCCATTCCCGGTCCCTGGTACAATGTCGTTCCGTCGACCTCCCAGCACAAGGATGCAGCCAAGAAGTTCATAGCCTTCGCGATCGCCAACAATGCCCTCGGCATCGAGGCTCCGCTTGGCCTCGCCGCGACGAACTCCGCCTACCGAAGCTATGTCGACAAGCCCGGCTATGAGCATTTCACACCGCTCCTCGAAACGCTTGGGGCTCCTGCGACGCAAGGCCGGCCGATGAACGAAAAATATCAGGAAATCGTCGACGAAGCGGTGCTTCCCGCGGTGCAGCAGGCCCTGACCTGCAAAGCGGATGTCGGCAAGGTCCTGACGGACGCCAAGGAAACGATCGAGGATATCCTCCACTAACCCGTATCCTTAACCTCAGCGGGGGACCGAAGGTCCTGCGCCTATCATCAGCTTTCGGAGACGGCCATGTCGGGTGAAGACCGATTTGTGCTCTACATGCTTGCGCCGGCGCTGGCCATCCTCGGCTTGCTGGTCGCATACCCGGTAGGGCTCCTGGTGTTCGATTCCTTTTTCAAGGTCGATACCATCGCACCCCACATACGAGAGTGGGTGGGTCTCAAGAATTATGTCGATGCGCTAACCTCGAAGCGCGTCGCCGAAAGCGCCTTTAGAACCGTCCAATATTCAATCTTCGCACTGTTCTTCGAGTTTACCTTCGGCTTCTGCGCCGCTCTGCTGTTCTCGGCTCTGCCCGGCCAGTCACGTTGGCACCGCACGATCTTTACTCTGCCGCTGATGGTGCCTCCGATCGTCGCCGGCCTGCTGTGGCGCTTTCTGCTGGTCGGGAACATCGGCATTCTGAACTACGGACTCGTCCATCTGGGCATCATCAGCGATCCCGATGCGATCGCGTGGCTTTCCGACGAAGATATCGTCATCTATTCCGTTTCCTTCGCCGATATCTGGTTGACGACCTCCTTTGTCGCGCTCGTATCCTACGCCGGATTGACGAACATTCCCAAAGACCTGCTCGAGGCCGCGCGGATCGACGGTGCCAATGCGTTCAAACGGTTCTGGCATGTCACGCTGCCGCTGATGCGCCCGGTGATTGCCGTCGTCGTCATCGTGCGCGGGGTGGATGCAGCCAAGACCTTCGACCTCATCTGGATACAAACGCAGGGCGGTCCCAACCATGCCTCGGAGGTGTTTTCGATGAACATCTACCAGCGCATGGTTCGGTTCGGTGACCTCGGCGAAGCGTCGGCGTCGGGCGCTCTTTTCCTGATGGTCATGATGCTTCTGGCCGCCGCAGCCTATTGGAAGATATGGAGGCCGGCCCATGCATAGAGCGCCTCGCCTCAATGCCAGCGGAGTCCTGATTAACGCCGCAGCTCTCGTGCTCGTGCTGTCCTACGCTCTGCCCTACATCTATCTGTTGATGACCTCCATCAAACCGGCGGCCGATGTTCAGCAGATCCCGCCGAGCTTCTTTCCTGCGGTCATGTCGTTCGAGAACTTTCGGGCGGTGCTGCAGTCGTCGACCCTGCCGAGAGCTTTCGTCAATTCCCTTTCGGTTGCGGTGCTCACCACCGCGCTCTCCCTTTTGGTTGCCGTGCCTGCCGCTTACGTTGCCACGCAGTACCGACGCCGGATCACCACGCTTTTTCTGCTTTTTGCCCTGATCACGCGCATGGTGCCGTCGGTGTCGCTGGGTGTGCCGCTGTTCCAGCTTTTGAAGTCCATGGGTCTGCTTGACACTATTCCAGGGCTTGTTCTCGCCCACACTTCGGCCGCTGTGCCGCTGGCGCTGCTGCTCATGGCCGCTTTCTTCGAAGGTGTGCCTAAGGAACTCGAAGAGGCTGCCCGCATGGATGGCTGCACGCGATTTCAAGCCTTTCGGAAAATCATCCTTCCCGTCATGACGGGCGGCATCGCAGTCACCGCACTCTTCACGTTCATCACCAGTTGGAACGAGTTCCTCTACGCACTGCTGCTGACGTCGGAGACGAGCAAGACGGCGCCGATCGTCATTGCCGAATACAATTCCGTCTACGGGCTTGCCTGGGGCGCGATGACCGCGGCGGCGGTGCTCTATTCGCTTCCCGTCATCATCGTGACGCTCGCACTTCAAAAACAGATCGTCGGCGGCCTGACATTCGGCGCTGTAAAGGGATGAGGAGGCAGGTATGGCCGGTATCGAACTGCGCAACATCAACAAGATCTACGCAAACAGTTTTCACGCCCTTCACGATCTGAACTTCGACGTCAGGGATGGCGAGTTCATGGTGTTCGTCGGTCCCTCGGGTTGCGGGAAGTCGACAGCGCTGAGGATGATCGCCGGCCTGGAGAGCATCTCCAGCGGCGAACTCAGGATCGATGACCGGGTCGTCAATGATGTCGATCCCAAGGACCGCGACATTGCCATGGTCTTTCAGTCCTACGCGCTCTACCCCCATAAGACGGTGCGCGAGAACATCGCCTTTCCCTTGCTGATGGCTGGCCTGCCGAGGGCCGAGATCGATAGTCGCGTGACCGAAGCGGCGCGCATTCTCGAATTGACGGCATTGCTCGACCGCAAACCGGGGCTGCTCTCCGGAGGTCAGCGCCAGCGCGTCGCCATGGGACGGGCGATCGTTCGCAAACCGGCGGCCTTCCTGCTGGATGAACCGCTCTCCAACCTTGATGCCAAACTGCGTGTGCAGATGCGGGCCGAGATCGCCAGCCTGCAAAGAAAACTGAATGTCACCACGGTCTATGTGACCCATGACCAGGTCGAGGCAATGACGATGGGTGACCGGGTGGCGGTGATGAAAGGCGGCGTGCTGCAGCAAGTCGACACACCGCAAAACCTGTACAATCGCCCTGCAAACGTCTTTGTCGCCGCCTTTATCGGGTCGCCGTCAATGAACTTGTACGAGGCCGTTCTGAATGGAAGGACGCTGACCCTGGGCAACAACAGTTTCGAGATCCCTGACCGGGTTTTCGAATGCCGCCCCTCTCTCGACGGTGCGTCCAACCGTCAGGTCATTGTCGGTATCCGGCCCGAGCACATGAACGACGCCGCGATCCGGCCTTCTTCGGCCGAGATCTCGGCCCCGGTCACTTTAGTCGAGGCGCTGGGTTCTGAATCCATGGTGCATCTGCATATCGACGCACCTTGGGTGGATGCCGGCGACCCGGACGCCGTCGCCGACATCGGCAACGAAAAAGCTGCTGTAGCCCGTTTTTCTCCGAAGAGCACAGTACGCGCAGGTAACATCGCGCGCATCGCTGTCGATGCCGAAGAACTTCACTTCTTTAAACCGGATACCCGCACCAGCATCTGGTGATGATATTGCCTGGAGAAACACAAGAGTGACTAGTCCATCTATCGGCACCGATTGTCTGCAACTCTTTCGGATCTCCAGCCAGGATCTTACTGCAAACGCAAAACGAGAACTGGTTGGACGCGTTTGCCCAGACGCCTGGCGAGCAACAAGCCAATCAAGAGCATCAGTCTACTCTCGCTGTGGAGCAAGAAATGTCCGAGAAGACGTTAACAATGGTTAGCGAAAACTGCTTCGATGTAACGAAGCATCCCGCAGGCAATCCCTATGAGGATATTGGGGCGGTCATCAATGGCATCATTGCGGATATCAAGAGCAGGCAACCGGTTTCCGATCTCAATGATGGCGGAAAACCTGGAGCAGTTATCTATATACCACCAGGCGATTATCGTCTTGTTACGCAAGTCGTTATCGACCTGAGCTATCTGAAGATTGTGGGCTCTGGACATGGTTTCACGTCGTCGAGCATCCGTTTCAATGTACCCGCAAACGAGCTGACGCACTGGCATGAAGTGTGGCCAGGCGGAAGTCGCATACTCGTGGACACATCTCCGGATGCCGCCCACGGTGAGGCTGCCGGAGCCGCGTTTTATGTTAAGCGCACCGGAAATCCGCGCATAAGCTCTGTGGAGTTTGCTGACTTTTGCATCGATGGCCTGCACTTCATTGATGATGGTTCGGGGCAAAAACATGCAGAAAATACATACAAGAATGGCAAAACAGGAATTTATGTCGGCAGCGCCAATGACTCATTCCGAATAACGGGGATGGGTCTTATCTATCTGGAGCATGGAGTGACTGTTCATGATGCAGATGCGCTCGCGGTAGATAACAATTTCATTGCAGAGTGCGGCAACTGTATCGAATTGAAAGGCATGGGTCAGGCCACAAGAATAGCAAATAATTTTGTAGGAGCCGGCTACAGGGGACATTCCATTTACGCTGAAAATTATGGTGGCATTCTAGTATCCTCAAACAACGTATTCCCTCGAGGAGCGAGCAGTGTCTATTTTTCCGGCGTCGTCCGTTCCTCGGTCACAGGAAACAGATTCCATTCCTTCTATCCCGGAATGTTGGTTTTTGCTCACAACTGCTGCGAGAATTTGGTTTCCTCAAATCACTTTTTGCGAGATCGCGAGCCATGGGCGCCCATGCAGAAGTACGACAACGGTTTGGATGATCTGTTTGGACTTTTGCATATTGACGGCAGCAACAACTCGGTAATCGCGAACCACATCTCGGAAACAATAGATATTCAATATATCAAGCCTGTCGCCGTAAAGCCTGTGATTATCAAGCTGGTTTCCGGGTGCGGCAATTACATAGCCAATAATCACATTGTGGCCACCACCGAAATATCGCAAATCACTGACGCACCAGACAGTGCCTGCTTTTCAACACAAGTGGGCGCATTGCTGTCGACTGACAATCTAAAGGCGCTCGAAGTAACGGCAATACTGGTGCAAGAGGGGTCGGTACGCAATACAGTCCTGGATTCAGGCCGTGACGACCAGGTTGAGATGGACAGAACAATGAACGCATTCAGGGCCACTCCAACTCCTGGGAATAGTCTGCGATAAAACCCGCCGCCAAGGCTCGGCCACCGGTTCAAGATCGGCTTGTGCGGCGCTGGCCGGAACATGGGCTGTCGGACCAATAGGCGTTCGCGCCGGCTTTTTTCAAGTGGATCAATGTCGGGATCGGGTATGACCAGCCGTAGCGACGTCATTCAATTCGAAGGCGTCACAACCTGCTCTACGTAAGCCGCGAGTGTGGGTGCAACATGCTTCCCCGAAACGCTCGCATCAGGACCGCAGCCCCCATCAACCGCGTTGCAAAATCCTGGTGTTGACGTGACCTGCGGTGATCTCCTCGATCGGCACTGGTCGACCAAGCAGATATCCCTGGCCGATGTCGCAACCCAGTTCCTGAAGCCGTCGACGCTGGCTCTCCTCTTCGATGCCTTCGGCCGTGATCGTCACGCCAAGTCCGGCACCGAGAGCGATAATGGCCTTGATCACCTTGTCCTGCTTGTCATTGGTCTCGAACGAGGCGACGAAACTCCTGTCGATCTTGATCTTGTCGAACCGGTAGTTCGACAGTTGGGAGAGGCTGGAATAGCCTGTTCCAAAGTCGTCGAGAGCAATCCTGACCCCCGCATTCACCAGATCGTCGAGGACGATCCGTGCCGTGACGGCGTCCTGGATGATGGCGCTCTCCGTTACCTCAAGCTCGACCCTGTGCGGGGGAAGACCGACATCGCCCAATATCTTGAGAATTCGCAGGCCCAGCAACCTGTCGCTCAGTTGGATCGGTGAAAGGTTGAACGACAGGACGAGTTCGCTTGGCCAGGAAAGCGCATCGGTGCAGGCGCGCCGAAGCAGCTGATCCGTCAATTCGACGATCAGGCCGGCTTGCTCTGCCACTGGAATGAATACGCTGGGGGGGATGAATTCGCCGGAAGCCGTTTTCCAGCGGGCCAGCGCCTCGAAGCCGATAATCTTGTTCGCCTTCAGGTCCACGAGCGGTTGATAATAGGGAACGATCTCAGCCTTCCGGATCGCCGCTCGCAGATCCCCTTCCATTCGAATCCGTTTCGCCAACTCGTCCTGCATCGAAGGCACGAAGGGCTTCACCAGATCGCGGCCCTGCTTTTTCGCCACAGACATCGCACAGTCGGAATGTCGAATGACTTGACCGAGGTCATCGCCGTTCTCCGGATAAAGTGCGAAGCCGACGCTGGCGCCGAGATCGACGGCGACACCATTGAATGTGAAAGGCTTGCCGATCACGCGGACGATGCGGCTGCCCAAAGCGGCAAGATCGGGATTTCCCATGCGCCGCGCCAGAACGACGAACTCGTCTGCACCAATGCGGAAAACGCGCTCACGGGGAAAGAGGGCGGAGAGCCGCTGAGCAACAATTTTCAGCACCGCATCACCGTGATCGTGCCCCAGCAGGTCATTGACCTTCTTGAAGCCGTCGAGATCGATGCTGAACACGGCATAGGTTTCCTGTGCCCTTTGATCGATCATCGCCCGCGCGCACAAGGAATCCAGAAATCTGCGGTTGGGCAGCTCGGTCAGCGTGTCGTGACAGGCAATCCAGTCCACGTTCTTTTCGGCCTGCAGCCTGCGATTAACCTCTCGCGAAAGATCCCGGATCCGCAGCGCGGAATAGATTAGCCCCAGAAACCCGGAGATGTTGAGGGCGAGGAGCGCGTGGTCGAGCGGGTAGCCGTGATGCTGCTCGATGAACCCATCCAGCCCCTCATGCCAATGGAACTGCCAGGATAGGCAGAAAAGCAGCAGGAAGATCGAGATCCAGACCAATATCTCCATCTGGGGTCTGGTTGGCTGGATGCGAGGCATGGGAACGGGCTCCTGTTGGGTGAAGAACCATCATGGCCAGTTCGCAGGACCGCATCGTCCCCTAGATATTTCCAACACCGCCACAATTCATTCGGGCGGAATTAAGCGGGCCGGCTTTTGCCGTCGTTGATCAAGCGCACAGCACCGACCAGCCCGAAAGACTATCTGAACTTCGAACGTTAATGGTGGGTTGCCTGGACGGCGGCGCTGGCATTTCGCTGCGCAGAACGGACAGCTTTCCCGCAAACTGGATGGGGTGGCACCGATCTATAGCGTGGCGCAGGCTACTGAAGGGTGGGGGTAACACCCCACGTGTCCGAGACCATGTAGCCGTTCTGCCACGGATCCTCCGCGTCGACGGAGTATGTATCTCCCAGCGACGAAATGTTTCCTGCCGAGTGAAGCTCAGTGCTTTCGACCGTCACAAACTGAACTTGCTGATGGATTGGATACAATATGTATGCAACATGGCGATGCCTGCCTGTTTGGCCAGGCTAGATGGAGGAAAAATGACTGAGACAGCCACCATGTCGATCAGCCAACTGCACGAGTTGGTTGAAGCAATTTTTCGGCGGGCCGGGTTGAATGCGGTGCAGGCAGTTGCATTGACGAATGTCATTGTGGCTGGCGAGCGCGACGGCTGCAAATCTCACGGCATCTACCGCATCGAGGGCGCCTTGCGCACGGTGAAGGCGGGAAAAGCCAAGCCCGATGCCATCCCCACGATCGCCCCGCAGGCAAGTTCCGGTATCGTGACGGTTCAGGGGAATGGCGGGTTTGCTAATCCCGCGTTCGAGCTTGGCTTGCCGCTGGTTGCTCAGGCGGCGCACGCGTCGGGAATTGCGGCGTTGGTTGTCAACGATGTCGTCCACTTTTCTGCGCTCTGGTCGGAAGTGGAAGCCCTGACCGGACAAGGCCTCGCGGCGATCGTCATGTGCCCCAGCTATGCCGCGGTTGCTCCGGCGGGCGGCAGCAAGCCACTGCTGGGGACCAACCCATTCGCCTTCGGCTGGCCGCGAGTGGACAAGCCGCCCTACGTTTTCGACTTCGCGACATCCTTGGTGGCTCGAGGTGAAATTGAACTTCATCGCCGCGCCGGCAAGCAGCTTCCCGAAGGCTGGGCAATCGATGCGCACGGCGCCCCGACCACCGATCCCGATGAAGCTCTCGCCGGCGCGATGTTGCCTTTTGGCGGCCATAAGGGCTCGGCTATAGGAACGATGATCGAACTGCTTGCCGGGGTCATGATCGGTGATCTGACAAGTCCGGAAGTGCTCGATTATCTCGGGACGACGACACTGTCACCAATGCATGGCGAGCTGATCATCGCCATGTCGCCGAAAGCGTTTTCGGCGGGTCGTCCGGGTGACCCGTTTGCGCGAGCAGAAGCGCTGTTCGAGGCAATAATCGGGGGTGGTGCACGGCTTCCCTCCGAACGCCGTTTCGTTGCGCGCGCAAAGTCTGAAAGGGAAGGGATCACCCTGACCTCGGCTGAATTGGAACAACTCAGCCGCCTTCATGACAAGGGCCTGGATGCCGTTTCCTGACGAGGTTTCAACGTGGCATGGGACGAGCAGGTCTCCCGGAAGGAGGACCTGTTCGTTGAAGGGCTAAGGGATCAGGGCTTGTATTTTTCGACCGCGCCCGGCAGTTTGCTCCATCCGGCATACCAGGTATCGAACAGCTTCAGCTGCTGCTCGACATAGCCGCGCTGGCTTTCGGAAAGTTCGTCGGTTTCGTTGAAATGCAAGGCATATTCCGCGTCACCCTTCAGCACCATCATATGCTTGAAATAAAGCACAAGGTCCGGACCTTCATCGAAGGACGAAAGCACGCCGAGCGCCGATTCCAGCTCGAGCGCACGCTGACGGGCATCCGGGTCGCCCTTGGCGGCAGCCTGCGAAAGATTGCACATATGGATGACTTCCTTGGGCAGGACGCAACCAATGCCGGTGATCGCGCCGACAGCACCGCAGTTCACAAACCCGTGGAAGACACAGGTATCGACGCCGATCATCAGCGACACGTCATCGTCGCGGCTGGTGATGTTTTCCGCAGCATAGCGCATGTCGGCTGCACCGCCGAATTCCTTGAAGCCGACGAGGTTCGCATGGTCTGCACGCAGGGCAAAAAACAGGTCGGCGCGGGTCGCGAAGCCATAGTAAGGGCTGTTGTAGATGACGGCAGGAAGATCCGGCGCAGCCGCAAGGATGGCCTTGAAATGGTTTTTCTGGGCCGTGACGACGGTGCCGCGGGAGAGCACGCGGGGGATAACCATCAGTCCCTGTGCGCCTACCTTCTGAGCGTGCGCCGCATGGGCAACGGCTGAAGCGGTATTGACCGCTCCTGTGCCGACGATAACCGGAATACCGGCATTGACCAGGCGCTCGACGCCTTCCATGCGCTGCTGATCGGTCAGGAGGGGCCAATCGCCCATCGAGCCGCAATAGACGACCGCCGACATTCCTTCTGCGATGAGTTCTTTGCCCTTGCGGACCAGCCCATCATAGTCAGGGCTGCGGTCATCCTTGCAGGGTGTCATGAGAGCGGGAACGACGCCCGAAAAAATCTTAGCTTTCATCGTGAAAACTCCTCGGTGAGACGAAACGGAGACTGGTGGCGGATGCAGAGCGTCGCGCCTCGATGCAGATGAATATACATCTTTGTATTTTTTTTGTCGACAAGAAATTGCGAGCGTCGATGTTTTTTAAAGACTGATGTCGAACCGGTCTTTCCTGGCAAACAGCTTCTGAATCTGTTCAACAATTTGTTCCGCGTGCATGCGCGCCAGCCGGTCGGCGAGGTCCGCGTCCCGCGCTGCGATTGCAGCAATGATCTCTTCGTGTTCGTCGACGAATTGCTGCGGCAGCCGATCGCCATAGGACTGGTAGTACAGCCGGAGAATGCGTCGTCCATCATCGAGGATACGATTGAATACGGCGACGAAGTATGGATTGCGCCCGGCTTCTGCAATCGAAGAATGAAGGGCGGCGTTGCTCGCAATCATCGCCAGGGCGTCTTGGTTCGCGACGGCGGTTGCGAATTCTAATTGACGAGCCTTGATCTCCAGCAAATCTGCAGGACGATGATATTGCGCCGCGAGCTTCGTGGTGACGCGGTACATCAGCACCAAAGCGTCGAAGAAAGTATGCAGGTTGAGAAAGTCGATGTTGGATACCATCGTCGACCGATTGGGCAGCGTATCGATCAGACCTTCACCCGCAAGGCGGACCAGCGCCTCGCGGATTGGCGTGCGCGACATTTTGAAATGTTCGGCGAGCTGCACCTCGTCGATCGGGCTGCCGGGTGGCAAGACCAGGTCCAGAATGTCATTGCGCAGAAGTTCGTATACGGTTTTCGCACCGGAACCACGCTTGCGTTCGGAGGGAGCTTGCGTCTGCATGGCCATTTCAAAATCCTTGTTGTCGACAACGGGTACTTTGAAACATTCACGCGGGCAACTGTTCGTGTTCTGCTCCCGACCTTTGCAACAACCGCAAAACAACTCTCGCTGCGGACGCCGGCCCGCACTCGATCCCCTTTTTAGATTGGTCGATCATGCCGGCAGCGAGGCTTCGGCTGTCCATCCGGCTGCTCGGGGTGTCACGCGTCCTGAAATCGCGGCTTCCACGCAGTCGCTCAGACTGGCGAGCCGTACGAAGCGACCCGAGAGGCCGGGGCCGTAATGCGCATATTTTCCGGAGTTCGTGATCACGGCTTTGGTCTTGGTGGGAAACACTGGTTCGGAGATCGAGCACCAGCAAAGGTCCGGGAAAACCTGAACCCCCGCCTGACGCAACTCGGCAAGGGTGCCGTCGCCTTGAGCCTGGTCGATCACCTGCTGGCCGGCTGTCACAATCACGGCGACGCCCGGATGGCGGCGCCTTCCCATCAACGCAGTCGTCAGTGCGGCGGCCAACGCGCGGCATTCTTCGATGGATGCATGCGGGCTCCCGATCGCGACGAGTTCGACATCTGCCGGGCCGTCATTCAGCAAGCGCCACGCATCGTGCATGTCCTCGACCGTGATGCTGACTTGACCGGCGTCCGGATGGACTGGCCCGGCTGCCTCGGGCGTTATCCCTGCGATGTGCAGCATTGGCGATGCGGATGTTGTTCCGAATGCAGCGCAGAGAGCTTTCAAATCGTCTCGAGACGGACGGGCCTGGCCAAGCCCTTTGACAAGCGGAATGCAATCGGGCGCCTTCTTCCCGATCAGATATCCGATGAGTGGCCAAAACGCGTCGTTCACGGATGCCGGGGTTTCAACGTCGATAACCAGCCGAGCGTGCCGATTGATGTCGAGATAAACCCCGGATTCCGGGGCTCGCCCGGTCAATGCAATACAGAGATCCAGGAAGTCAGGGTGTTTGGCCGTGCGCGCACCGAGCACGGTGTTTGCGAAGATGACGGCATTGGACTCCGACCAGGCAATCGTTTCACCGGTTTGCGGAGCGCTGTCCAGAAGATAGGGAGAACAGGTGAAGGTTGGCCGACAGCCCATTCGCACGTAAGCGTCCGCAAGGCGTGCGGCCGGTGCGCCGAAGGACGGCGGTATCCCTTGCATTTCCCAGTTCGCCCGATCGACCGAGATCGCGTTCATCGTGGTCGGAATACGCACCCTCGCACCGAGATCGGCGATCGTCTCGGCAAAAGTAAGGTTTGCCGGACTTGCGTAGATGCATCCGTCGATATGGCCCTGGCTCACATCGATGAGCCGCGTGGCGCCCTGCTGGGCGGCCATCGCACAAATGATCCGCATGGCCTGCATCGCGCCCGGACCATCGCCGCCATTGAGCATCTTGCAGTCTTCCTCGGTCAGTTCGAGGTCGGCGAGGGCAGGAGCAGGCAGTTCCGTGTTGAGGCTCTGAGAGGTGATGACACCACGCTCTATCGACGCCGACTGAGCCTGGGAAAGAAGTCGGAAATTCTCCGGGCTGAGCCTGATGACCGGCATCGGCCTATCGAACATCTCGGCTGCTATCAGTGCACCGAGCGTCAAGACGTCCTCTGCTTCGCTGAAGACCAGAGCGGCGGGACCGCGGCCGGTCAGAATGAGGTCGAGCAATACGCCGGATCCCGTGCAGGAGCCACGGCTCGTCGGCATCATCAAAATGGCGCCGGTCAGGGAAACGCCGTGCAGCGGGTGGTGCACGTCGATGACATTTCCGGTTGCCGGGTCTACGCCGCCCCAGAAGCTCAATGCCTCCTCCGTTGCGACAACGCGGCCTGTTGCGGAGCCCTTCAAAACGGTCCGCGGTGCTGATGCGATGGTCATTTGACTGTCTCGTCTGCTCTTTTGGTCGACTGCCGTCGTGTTGCCGTTGCCGGTGGATCGCTCCGCCGACGCCAAGGCTTCAGCTGGAGAATTGTATAAAATATGCAAAAAATGCAGACCTCCCAAGGACCTCCAGGCGCAAATTTGCCGATTTATCGCAATCCAATTTCGCTGAGTTAGGATCAGGCAGTCAGGTCAAGCGCTCAAGAGCACGGATCGTGAAGAGGTACGCGTGACCAGTCGCGCGGCGCAAGCCGCTTGGCTTCGGCGTGGCACATCTGCCGGGGAGGTTTGAACCTCCGAAGCACGATGCCGCGGGCATCGACATCAGCCAAACGGGCTAACGGCCAGGATCGTGTCGGAACGTCTGCGGCCGGGCGTCGGGGTCGCGTGCAATGCTCGCTCCGAACACGTGCGCAGCAGCGCCGGATCGTCGATCACATGTGCCGGGACTGCGTAGTAGCGGCGAACCGTCACCTCCCTGCCAGCAGCGCTGTAGCGGAACGGTTCTGAGCCATCTGCCTCGAACTCCGCGCGCATCGCGGCGTCGACGCGGAGATACAACGTGCCCTTCATGACGAATCCGAACTGCGCGCCGTTTCGGACGAGGGCGGATCCGCCGAAGAACCGCCGGACATCGATGGAGCCGGCTGGACCGATCTGGCTCGCAAAATCCAGCGCCAGCCTGCGTGTCGCCTCGCTACCCATGGTGCTGTCCTGCGAGAGGATCGAAGAAGCCGGTGATCGCGCCGAGCCGGCCATCAGAAATCACCCCGAAGCTCGTGCCCGTCTGCAGAACACGCTCGTCTTCGTGGCTCAGTGCCCAGCGTGCCAGCGAACGTTCATTGTGATGGAGGACGCTCAATATTTTGAACCGGCCACCCGGTACGCTCTCCTGAAAGCCGGCCATGTAAGCCGTGAGACCGGCTCGCCCGGCGATCTCTCCATTGGGGTCGCAATAGGTCACATCGTCAGCGAGGCAAGCCAGCATTTCCGGCTCGCGAGCGTCAGCATCCAGCGACCAGATGGCCGCATATCGGTTCCATAGTGCCTCAGGTGTCATAACAGTGTCTCCAGTTGATTGAATTCGTCTTCTATCGCCTGCCGCAGGCCGGCCTTGTCTTCGCCGCCGCGAATGAGCACGAGCAGACCTTGATAGAAGGCAAGAAGACGGATGGCCGTCGTGGCTGCCCTGGCTCCGTCCGCGTCTCGAGCCAAGGTCGACTGCTCGGTCAGCCTCGAGCGGAATGTGGTTCGAAGGAGACCGAGCGCTGTCTCGACACGCGGATGCGATTTGACGCCGCCTCCGAATTCCACCGCCATGTTCGTGATCAGGCAGCCAAGGGAGCCGCCGTCGGGCTCATGCAGGAGCGAGAGGAACAGTTCACGCAAGCCTTTAACCCCGCTCCCCGGCGGCGCAAACCGCGCGATCCGTCCCTCCAGGACCGTGCGGTTGTAATGGCCGAAGGCCGCGTCGAAGAGGCCGGCCTTGTCGCCGAAGGCGTGATAGATGCTTCCGCCTTTGAGGCCCGTCGCCTCCTCGAGGTCGCGGATCGACGCACCTTGATAGCCGTGCTTGCGAAAGATTTGCATCGCCCCCTTCAGCACTGCCTCCTCGTCGAATTCCCGTGCTCTGCCCACAATCACCTCGATTCTTTATCAACCGTTCTAGAATGACTGATCAAGAATGAAGGCGCAAGAGCCTCCCGTGACAATCCGCGAGAAAATTCCGCTTGACAACTTTGATGATGAATATCATTGATGATCTATGATGACGATTGTCATTAAAAATTTGAGTGACTGCAGCTGGCTGCCTTCTGCGCGAAAGTTGGTGGTCGATACGGAAGGGCAAGGACAATGGCGATGATGGCGGCGAAAGCGAGCGATGCGGCGCAAGGCCCCCGCACCTGGGCTGACCCGCTGCCGCATCCAACCACGCCGATTTCGTGCCGAAGGCTTTGTCCTTCCTTGGCGCCTGACGCCTCAACAGACTTCGAATTGGAGAAAGCCTCATGAAGGCATTCGTCGTTGATAAGTACAAAAAGAAGGGCGCTTTGCGCCTGGCCAACCTGCCGGAACCTGAATTGCAGGACAATGATGTCCTTGTCCGGATTCAGGCCACGGCCGTGAACCTGCTGGACTCCAAGCTGCGGGACGGAGAGTTCAAGCCTATTCTTCCCTATCGTCCGCCATTCGTCCTGGGGCACGACGTTGCCGGCACGGTTGTCAGGACGGGACCGAGGGTCAGGCGGTTCAAGGTCGGTGACGAGGTCTATGCACGGCCGCGCGATCATCGGGTCGGTACATTCGCCGAATTCATTGCCATCGATGAAGCCGATGTGGCGCTGAAACCAAACAATCTCAGCATGACCGAAGCAGCGTCCATTCCCCTGGTGGGGCTGACCGCGTGGCAGGCGCTGGTCGAGGTTGGCAAGGTGAAGCCCGGCCAGAAAGTCTTCATTCAGGCCGGTTCCGGCGGTGTCGGGACTTTCGCCATCCAACTCGCCAAGCATCTTGGCGCGACGGTGGCGACGACGACCAGCGCTGGGAATGCCGAGCTCGCCAAAAGTCTCGGGGCGGATGTGGTCATCGACTACAAGACGCAGGATTTCGAGAAGGTCTTGTCGGGCTACGATCTCGTGCTGAACAGTCAGGATCCGAAGACGCTCGAAAAATCTCTGGCTGTACTGAAGCCGGGTGGCCGGCTCATCTCCATTTCCGGCCCGCCCGATCCCGCATTCGCCAGGGAACTCGGCCTGAACCTGTTCCTGAAACTGGTGCTGCGCCTGCTGAGCCGAGGCGTTCGGAAAAAGGCCAAGCGCCTCGGCATAGGGTATTCATTCCTGTTCATGCGCGCTGAGGGGCAGCAGTTGGGTGAGATTGCGCGCCTGATCGAACAAGGCGTGATCCGACCGGTCGTTGACAAGGTGTTCCCGTTTGAAAAGACCGGCGATGCACTGGCCTATGTCGAGACCGGGCGCGCAAAGGGCAAGGTGGTCATCACGGTCGCAGACTGAGGTCGACCTGACGGCGTGGCGTGCGTTGCGAGACGAACGCCAGAAATAGTTTCCAACTCTGAAAGTGACAAATGACCAGCAGCGCACTCTTTGAGCCCGCCGTACTCGGCTCTCTCACACTATCCAACCGCATCGTCATGGCGCCATTGACGCGCAACAGAGCGGGCGCCGGGTTTGTGCCGGGCGATCTTATTGCTGAGTATTATGCGCAACGGGCCTCGGCAGGCCTGATCATCTCGGAGGCGACCCAGATTTCGCAACAAGGGCAGGGCTATCAGGACACGCCCGGCATCTACACGCAGGCGCAG
Organism: Rhizobium sp. NZLR1b; assembly: GCF_019685155.1. NCBI lineage: Bacteria > Pseudomonadati > Pseudomonadota > Alphaproteobacteria > Hyphomicrobiales > Rhizobiaceae > Rhizobium > Rhizobium sp. NZLR1b. The sequence goes on along the minus strand of NZ_JABDWC010000034.1, from coordinate 46,664 downwards.
GTCGACGGCTGGCGCAAGGTGACCGACGCGGTGCATGCCAGGGGCGGCCACATCGTTCTGCAGCTCTGGCATGTCGGTCGGGTATCGCATGTCGACCTGCAGCCGGATGGGCAGCCCCCAGTGGCGCCTTCCGCCATCAGGGCCGAAACCAAGACGTTTGTGAACAACACCTTCGTCGACGTGTCGGCACCTCGGGCGCTCGAATTGCATGAGATCTCCGGCATTATCGAGGATTTCCGTCGCGCCGCCGCCAATGCCATTGCCGCCGGCTTCGATGGCGTCGAAGTTCACAGCGCCAACGGCTACCTGCTCGACCAGTTCGCCAGGGACGGCGCCAACACCCGCACCGACGCCTATGGCGGGTCGATCGAAAACCGGGCCCGGCTGACGCTCGAGGTGACGGCCGCGGTCATCGAGGAAGTTGGAGCGGCGCGAACCGGAGTTCGGATTTCACCGGTGTCGCCGGCCAATGGATTATCCGCAACCGATCCGCAGGCGCAGTTCGGTTACATCGTCGAGAAGCTCGACGAGATGGGCATCGCCTACCTCCATGTCGTCGAAGGCGCGACGGGCGGGCCGCGCGATGTTGCACCCTTCGATTACGAGGCGCTTCGCCGCAAGTTCAGGAATACCTACATCGCCAATAACGGCTACGATCTGAACCTCGCGACGGCCAGGCTGGAGCAAGGGCTGGCGGACCTGTTTGCCTTCGGCAGGCCGTTCATCGCCAATCCGGATTTTGTCGAACGCCTGAAGGTTGGTGCATCGCTGGCCAATCTCGATATGGCGACGCTCTACGGCGGAGGCGCGGCGGGCTATACCGACTATCCTGAAATGGCCGCACCGGTCGGCGCCTGACGGCATGGGGCCGCTTGTATGCGGCCCTACAGCATGATGCCGAAAAGTGTGAGCGGTTTTAGAACAGGATTCAGATTTTAGGCCGATCCGGCCTAAAATCATCCTGTTCTAACGTTCCCGCATCCGATTTTCGATGGCGTCGCGGCAATCCGCTCGGCAGGCGTCGAGTAGTTCGTCCGCCAGCGGGGAATCGTCCGGGCAGGCCCTCGACAGCACGATTGCTCCGACGGCCTGAGCGAGGATGGTGATGGCTTGCGCCCGGTCCCCGGCGCCGGAAGCGTGATGTCGTGCAATGCCGTCCTCGATCGCGCGCACGAGGTTATCTATTCCTGCAGCAAAGACGGCCTTCGTTTCTTCAGGTTGCCGAGCCGCATCGCAGCTCAGCGCCGCGGCCGTGCACCCCTGGCCGCGCCCATCCCGGTGTTCACGCGCGAGATAAAGTTCCATGACGGCGAGCACGTCATGACCGGCATAGCGCTTCAAGGTCTCGCTCAAACCATTCTCGGTCGACTCCGCGATCAAGTCCTCCTTGGAGCGGAAGTGATTGTAGAAGCCGCCATGGGTGAGCCCCGCACGCTCCATCAACTCCGCCACCCCCACGCCATCGAACCCGCGCTCGCGAAACAGCTCCGACGCGGTGGCGATAATCCGTTCGTAATTTTGCTGCTTCTTTTCCTTGGTGATCCGCACTTTACAGTCCTTTCGACCGCCATGCCCGAATTATGATGTCATATATCATTATAACTTGACTTATTGATGATGTATATCATTGATAATTGCGGCCGGCACAGGCTCGTACCTCATGGCAGACACGCATCTCATCGCACCGGCCCGTTTCGCCGCCGCCAGAAGACGTGCCGATCACGCTCTACGATCTGACCCCGACCGAGACGCGCGTCGTCCTCAATTGCCGCGGCGACTGGTTGAATTTCTGGCGGAAAGCGGTTGCGAAATGTGCCGCATCGGAAAAGCCGGTCTCGAAGGCGATCTGCGTCATCGAGAGCGTGCTGTTTTCCACCAGAAAGCGGGCGTAACGCAGGCGGGTCTCGATGATGAACCGCTTCGGCGTCATGCCGATGCCTTGCTGGAACAGGCGCCCGAACTGACGCGGCGACAGGCCGATCATGCTGGCTGCCTGCTCGGGTGATACGTCACGGCCCTTGCGACTCTCGATCAAAACGACCGCGCGCTGAATTCGGGAATCCTCGACATGACGAAAGCTGGAAACCCGACCGTGGTCGAAAGCGCTCAAGCCCTTGTGCTCGGTCAGCGACAGCTGGTGAACTGCCTTGGCCGCCCGGTCAGGCCCGCAATGGGTGCCAATGAGTTCTGTCATCAGTGACAGGATCGAGACGCCGCCGGGAACGGTGATGCGGCCGTTCTCGATCAGGAAGTCGTCGCGCGTCGAGAATGCCTGGCGCGGAAATGCGATCTTGAAATCCTCGGCATGGAAGGGATGAACGGAGGCTTTACGCCCGGTCAGCAGACCTTCTTGGGCGAGTACGAAGACGCCGGTGCAGACGCCGATCACCGGGACGCCGGCGGATGCGGCGACCCGCAGGTAGTCGCGGTGCTTGCTGGGTGCTGCGCGTAGATGCGGCAGGAGTCCGCCGATGACGGCGATATAGTCGAAGTCCGTCGGGTTGATATAGGGCGCATCGGGCTGCACGCGGATGCCGCAACTCGCCACCGCGGCGTGGCCCGGCGCTCCCATGATCGACCAGCGGCAATGCAGGGGCCGGGAGTTGTCGGCGAAATCGGCGGCATGCCGCAAGGGCTCGACGATCCCGGTCAGCGACATCATCGGGAAGCTCGGCCAGAGCAGAATGCCGATGGAGAGATCGGCCTTGCGGTCTCGGGCGGCCAAAAGCCGTTCGGCCCACAAACCATCGAGCCAGCGGACATAGTCCGGCTCGCTGGCACGTGCATCTGAAAGGGTGGCGTCTGCGTCCATGCCCGGCCGACCTTAGATCAGCCGTGTCGCTATTTCAAAGAAAATGTCCGATTTCTAAAATTCAACGCCGCCTTTCGGTGGCAAGCTCTCTCTCGTCGAACTCGACATCCGGGGACAAGACCCACGGACCGGGGAACTAAAAACAAATCAAGGATCAGAACAATGGCACTTTCTCTTTCGAGAAGGGTGGTGATGTGCGCGCTGCTGGCAGGCAGCTTCATGGCATCGGCACCGCTCGCAAACGCATTCGAACTTGCCGAGCAGGGCAAGCTGACGGTCGCATTTACCGGCGACATGCCGGGCTCCGGCTGGCAGGACGGCAAGCTGATCGGTTATGACGGCGAGATTATGCAGCGCATCGCCGACAAGCTCGGCCTCAAGATACAACCGGCCCTCATGGAATGGTCGGGTACGATCGCCTCCGTTCAGTCCGGTCGCGTCGACGTGATGCTCGGCACGATGGGCTGGACCGAGAAGCGTACGAAGATCATGACGTTGTCTGAGCCGATCCATTATTTCAAGAACGGCATCATGCAATCGAACAAGACGAACTGGGACAAGCTTTCCGACCTGGAAGGCAAGAAGGTCGGCACGATCACCGGCTTCTCCTTTGTCCCGGAACTGAAGACGATCAAGGGCCTTGAGCTCTCACTCTACGACACCTCCGACGCCGTCGTGCGCGATCTTATTGCCGGGCGTATCGATGCCGTCATCGGCGACCCGCCGGTGGTTTCCTACGCCATCAAGCAGAACCCGGATTGGAACATGCACTTCCTCGCCTTCACAGACAACAGCGCGGATTTCCCGCTGCTTACCGGGCTCGGTCAGGTCGTCTACGGTCTCAACCAGAAGAACGACGATCTGCGCCAGAAGATGGACGCGATCATCGCCGATATGTGGAAGAGCTGTGAGATGAAGGACATCGGCGCACGCTACGGATTGTCCGCCGATGTCTGGTTTAAGCCGGTGGGTGCAAACTTCCGTGCCGGCGTCGACCGCCCCGGCGATTACAAGCTTCCGTCCTGCGCAGCCGGCGGCTGACCGGGCTGACGGATGAAGGCTGCGGCAAGCGGCTTTCATCCGTCCTCTTCGCCAAGACACAACAGCATAAGGAAACGGCGATGAATGCGCTTTTGAGCGTTGCGGGCCTGCGCAAGAGTTATGGCCCTGTCGAAGTCCTGAGGGGAATCGATTTTACCGTCGCAGCCGGTGAGAAGATTGCCCTGATCGGCCCCTCGGGCTCCGGGAAATCTACCTGTCTGCGCTGCGTGAATTTTCTGGAGAAACCGAGTGCTGGTGAGATCAGCCTCGATGGCGAGCGGATCGGCGTTCGCAACGGCCAGGTGATGAGAGACCGGCAGCTTGCGCCACAGCGCGCCGAGATGGGCATGGTCTTCCAGCTCTTCAATCTCTGGCCGCATCTCTCGGTGACGGAAAACGTTGCGATCGCGGCGCGCAAGGTCCGCGGTCTGACTGCCGTCGAGGCGCGCGAATTGGCCTTGGAGATGTTGGCGAAAGTGCACATGACGCACCGCGCCGATGCTTCACCGCTGGAGCTGTCCGGCGGGCAGCAGCAGCGTGTGGCCATCGCGCGGGCGCTCGCCCAGAAGCCGAAGCTCATGCTTTTCGACGAACCGACCTCAGCCCTTGATCCCGAACTGGTCCATGAAGTTCTGAAAGTGATGGAAGAGCTCGCGGCCGAAGGACGCACGATGCTGATCGTCACGCACGAGATTGCCTTTGCCCGCGACATCGCCGACCGGGTGCTGTTCCTCGACGGCGGAAAGATCGTCGAAGCCGGACCGGCGCGCCAGGTCGTTACCGCTCCGCGCGAGGCACGCACGCAAGCGTTTCTCAACAAGATCCGGCACTAGGCGCCATGAGCGGATTCTCGCTATTCTTCTCCGTCGTCCGGGGGCTCGCCGCCGGGCTTGAGGTAACGGTCTTGGTTACGGTGGCCTCGCTGGCTTTTGCAACCGGCATCGGCTTCCTTCTCGCCCTCGTCAGGCAATTCACAGCGATCAGGTTCGTCAATATGGCGATCGACGCCTATTGCGAAATCCTCTGCAACGTACCGGCCCTGACGCATCTGTTCATCCTCTACTTCGGGCTTGCCAGCATTGGCGTGAGGCTGACGTCGATTGCCGCCGCCATTCTGGGCCTCGGGCTTATCGGCGCAGCCACTACCTCAGCGATCTTCCGCGCCGGTTTCGCCGCTTTGCCAAAAGGGCAGGCGGAGGCGTCGCTTGCTGCAGGGTTGACACCGCTCCAGACGATTTTCGAAATTCTGACGCCGCAGGCCATGCGGATCGCCCTGCCGGCGCTCGGGAATTACGCGGTGCAGCTCCTCAAGGACACCTCCGTCGTCTCGGCCATCGCGGCGCCTGAAATCATGTTCTTCGCCCGCTCCATGGTCACGTCGTCCTTCCAGACAACGATGATCTACGCGACGGCGGCGGCACTCTATCTGTTGCTGAGCCTGCCATTGATGCAGGCGACGCGATTCCTTGAAAGACGTTACGGGAGACTGAAAGGATGAGCGGGTTCTTCGCACCCTACCGCGACTATGGTGGCGAATGGCTGCCCTTGTTGTTGCGGGCAATGATGAATACGGCAGTGCTTTCCGTGTGCGCCTTTGCTCTGGCGCTCGTGCTCGGTTTGCTGCTTTCGCTGTGCCAGAGATCAAGTTTCGCGGCGCTACGGCATTTCGCGGCACTTTATGTGACGGTCGCGCGCGGCGTGCCGCTGCTCGCGGTGCTGTTTCTGCTTTACTTCGGCCTGCCGGGCATTGGGATCGTCTTCGATGCCTTCGGCGCGGCGATCGCAGGTTTGGCGTTGTGTTTTGCGGCTCAGATCGCCGAACTCTTCCGGGCCGGACTGAAGGCGATCCCGGCGGGGCAGAGCGAGGCGGCCCTGGCCGTCGGTCTCACGCCGGTTCAGAGCTTCCGGCTGATCATCCTCCCCCAGGTCGTCCGCGTCATCCTGGCCCCGATGATCGTCACCTTCGTCGCGCTTCTCAAGGATTCCTCGCTCGCATCGCTGATCACCGTCAACGAGCTGGTTCTGACCGGCCGGGCGATGGCGACCGAGTATTTTCTGCCGCTGCAGATCTATGTGGCGGTTGGCCTCTGCTACTTCGCGATCGCCTGGCCGTTTTCGGTCTTCTCCCGCCGGCTTGCCGTGCCCACCCGCTAATTCATCACAAGGCTCAGATCATGACCACCGATATGACCGTTGCCGCGGTCACCGCGTTTCGTTCCGCCGCGCCGGCACGCAAGGCCCGCCCCCTCATTCTTATAACGCCCGATCTCGGCGAGACGCCGCAAAAGCCGACCGAGTGCGAATATGTGGTGCGGTCGAACTATGCCGAGGCAATCACCAGCGCCGGCGGGGTCCCGATGATCCTGCCCTATGACGCCGAAAACATCGATGCGGCGCTGGCGCTCGCCGATGGTGTCGTTCTGACCGGCTCCCGGCCGGGTGCTGAAGTGGCTGATCGGCGCCGCGACTTCGAGCGTCAGCTGGTGGCCAAGGCCCTGACGACAGGCAAACCGCTCCTCGGTATCTGCCATGGCATGCAGTTGATCGGCGAGTGCCTTGGCGGAGAGTTCCTGAGCGAGCTTCCGGCCGCCGGCATTTCGCACATCCCGCAGGACCTGCCCGATGAACTGGCGCACGAGATCATCGTCGAGCCGGACAGCCTGCTTGCCGGCTGGGTCGGGACAGGACCGACCCGGGTCAACAGCCTGCATCGCCATGCGCTGTCCGGTCACGGGCGCTTTCGCGTCATCGCGCGGGCACCCGATGGGATCATCGAGGCATTCGAGGGCGAGACGGAGGCATTTTGCCTGGGTGTCCAGTGGCATCCGGAATACCGCCTGACGGTCCTCGATCTGGAAATCCTCAAGGCTTTCGTCGCGCGCAGTGCCGAAGCCGGGGAAAGGAGAAGGGCGGAGCCCGGCATGAGCGGAAGCGATGCTGTGCGCAGGCGCCTTGCCGCCTTCGGCCTGGCCTTGCCGGAAGCCGCAATGCCGCCCGGGGCTTTCGCCGGCGCTGTTCGAACCGGCAATATCGTCACCGTGTCCGGTCAGGTGCCGGTGACCGATGGAGCCGTTCGGCGGACCGGTCGGCTCGGGACGGATGTCTCGATCGAGGAGGGCCGCGAATGCGCACGGATCTGCCTTCTCAACGTGCTTGCTCAGCTTGAGCGCGCCAGCGGTGGGTTCGACAAGGTGCGCGGCTTCGTGCGGCTTGCGGGCTATGTTGCCGCGACTGACGATTTTACCCGCCACGGCGCGGTCGTCGACGGCGCGTCCGAGCTGCTGCGCGATCTCTTTCCGGATCGGTGGGAGCATGCCCGCATTGCGATCGGCGTGTCATCTCTTCCGCGGGGCGTTCCGGTCGAAATCGAGCTGACCGCGCTTGTGGGAAACGAGGTGTGACATGGCGCGCATCGCGGTCATCGGCGCAGGCGTCATCGGCGTTTCCTCCGCCTACCTTTTGGCCAAGGCAGGGCACGATGTGACGCTTATCGATGCAGCAGCCGAACCCGGCAGCGGCGCCAGCGCCGGCAACGCCGCGCAGCTCTCCTGGGCCTATGGCGATGCGATGGCATCTCCCGGACTGCTCAGGCATCTGCCGGCCATCGCCCTCGGCCGCGATCCCGCGTTCCGGATTCGCTGGCAGCTGGACCCGGATTTTCTTCTCTGGGGGCTGCGCTTCCTCGCCAACGCACCATTTCCGCGATGGTGGAGCAATACGCAGGCCATTCTGGAACTCGCCGGAGAGTCCCGCCGCGAGCTCGCATTCCTGCTGGCGGAAACCGGTCTTTCCTTCGACTACCGGCTTGCGGGAAAGCTGCATCTCTATCCGGATCAGCGCAGCTTTGCCGCGGCCCGATCGGCCGTCTCGCGCAAGAATGCACTCGGATTCGAGCAGCACATGCTGTCGCGCGCAGAAGCCCGGGAAATCGAGCCTGCCCTTGCCGGCTACCAAGGCGAAATCGCCGGTGCGGTCTACACGCCGGGTGATGCGCTCGGCGATGCAGCCGGCTTTTGCCGTCAGCTGACACACCATATTGCACAGCATTACCGGGTTTCGCTCCTCTTCGGCCGGAAAGTGGCGGGTTTCTCGCGCGAGGCGGACAGACTTGCAGCCGTGAGGTTCGACGACCGGGAGGAACTCACGGTCGATGCCGCCGTCGTCGCTGCGGGGGCTCAGGTCCGTTTGCTTGCCACAGAGCTGCCGGAGGTCCGCCCGGTGCGTCCGGTGAGAGGCTATTCGCTGACCGTGCCGCGGACCGGCGCCGCACCCGCCATCAGCCTCACCGACGTCAAACGCAAGCTGGCTTTCGCATCGATCGGGGATCGTTTCCGCGTCGCCGGTCTTGCCGATATCGACCGCCCAGCCGCGGGCTTCGACCCAGCGCGTTTCGAAGCGCTGCGTAGCGCAGCGGCCGGTGTCCTGCCGGATCTCTTCAATAGCGGCGTCGTTCTGATGCGCTGGTCAGGCGAGCGGCCGATGACCCCGTCATCCCGCCCGATCATCGGGCCCTCCGAGCGTCTGAAAGGTGTTTACATCAACACCGGCCACGGGATGCTCGGCTGGACCTTAGCATTGGGCTCGGCCCGAAAAATGGTGGACCTGATCGGTATGCAGACGAGATGACGGCTAGACCATAGCTAATAAACGAACGGATCTACCGCCGCCTGCGCGCCCGGCTCCTTCGGATAGATCACCCCCTTGCGCAGGATGATGTTGGCATAGAGCCTGGGCTCGCTTGTCTGGATCACCGCATGGGCGGCCTTCACCCGGACGTAGAAATCCGGGCCGATCAGCGGCATCACCTGGCGGTGCGGCTCGTGGTGGGCGCAGCAGTCGATCATCTCCTCATGCACCGGATCGAGCTTGTCGCGCTCGGTCTTGACGGTCGAGCGGAAGATTGCCTCGGGCACAAAATCATCGATCGGCAGCACGCTGAGCACGGCGTTGAGAACGGGCACGAGATGGTGGCCGTCGAGCCGGATCAGCCGGCGCGCATGTTCGACGCCTGGGTAATTACCGTCGACGATGGCGATCTCGTCGCCGTGACCCATGGCCCGAAGCGTAAAAAGCAGCTCCGGGCTCAACAGCGGATCAAGTCCTTTCAGCATGGTCTACCTCCTTGAAAAGTACGTTCTGGTCGGTGAGGTAACGCGCAAAGATCGGCAGGCTGGCGCCGCCGATGGCGCGCGCCTGGGCGCCGACCGCGCCCTCGAGGATTTCGGGCATGACGACGCCCTGCAGGTCGAGCTTGGCGGCTTCGTCGATCGTCGCCTGCACCACGCGGCTGCGCACCCAATGGGGAAAACCGCCGTCGATCACAGCCGCGCTGAAATCGACGATCGAGGCGGCCGCGACGATCGCCTGCGCCAGCGCCTTGGCGCTATCCTGGATCCAGGCTTCCATCGGCTCGCCGAAATCCACCCAGTCGTCGGCCGAATACCACAGCGGCTCGGGATCGATGCCGCGCTCGCGCAGCATGTTTTCGAGCACGAAGATCGAGGCGATTTCGAGCAGCTGCATCGTCTCGCCGTTCTTGCCGCGCACCGGCAGTGGCCCGATTGCGCCTGCCGTCCCGGTGCGGCCGGAAAAGATCGCCGAATTCAAGACGATGCCGCCGCCGATGAAGGAGCCGATGAAGAAATAGACGAAATCCGGATAGGACGGCCCGACGCCGAAGACCAGTTCGGCGCCGCAGGCGCTGGTCGCATCGTTCTGCATGAAGACCGGATGAGAGACGCGCGCGGCGATGTCGGCCTGCAGGTCGACCTCGCGCCAGACCTCCATGGCGCCGGCCGGCGCGCCGACCTCTTCGGCCCAATTCCAGAGCTCGAAGGGTGCGGCGATGCCGAGGCCGGCAATGCGGCCGCGCTGTTTTTCGTCGAGCCGGTCTTCGAGCTCCTGGATGCCCGAGGTGACGAAGGCGAGGATTTCATCCGGCAGCGGGTAGGCATAGGTCCGGTGCAGCTGCATGCGGATGCGGCCGACGAAATCCATCAGCACCAGATCGGCGCTGCGCCGGCCCATCTTCAGGCCGAAGGAATAGACGGCGTCCGCATTGAGATGCATCGGGATCGACGGCTGGCCGACCCGGCCGCGCACCGGCGCCCCGCGCGACAGCAGCCCTTCCTTTTCCAGGACCCGCATGATGACGGAGACGGTCTGCGCCGACAGCCCGCTGCGGCGCGCGATATCGGCCTTCGACAGCGCGCCGTAAAGACGCACCAGCGACAGCACGAGCCGTTCATTATAGGCCCGTACCCTGACCTGGTTCGCACCGCCGGCCGGATTCAGAATAGGTGGCGGGACCGGTGTGTGTTCCGGTCCATCCAAGGACGACATGACCGCTCCTCCCGATCGTTGGCCCTACTGCATAATTCCTTAAGTCGGGATCGATTTAAGGACAAAATTATGCAGCACTTCAAAGTGCTACAGCGTCCTTTGCGCGTCGAAGACGCGCGGCGCTGTATGCCTGATTTCCACGGAGCATGCCATATCGAATTAATAATTCAATTGGATTTATTTATTGACAAGCCAATTTCTTTTCGCTTTTAATTGCCGTCGTCAAGGGCACGGGACGGCTTTGGAAGCTTAACAATCCACGGCAAAGTGTCATATCGTAAAATTCCGGCCCGCAGGGGCGGCGCCGGCAAACTCTGGGAGGAGTTCCATGAAGAAATCTGTTCTCGCTTTCGGCGCGCTCGCGCTTGGTGTCACCTTTTCCGCTCCTGTCATGGCGGCGGACGTTGCCGCCTGCCTGATCACCAAGACCGACACCAACCCCTTCTTCGTCAAGATGAAGGAAGGTGCTACGGCCAAGGCCAAGGAACTCGGCGTTTCGCTGAAGTCCTATGCCGGCAAGATCGATGGTGACAGCGAAAGCCAGGTGGCAGCGATCGAAAGCTGCATCGCCGACGGCGCCAAGGGCATCCTGATTGCCGCTTCCGACACCAAGGGCATCGTCTCTTCGGTCAAGAAGGCGCGTGAAGCCGGCCTGCTGGTCATCGCTCTCGACACGCCGCTCGAGCCGGCCGATGCCGCCGACGCCACCTTCGCCACCGACAACCTGCTCGCCGGCAAGCTGATCGGCCAGTGGGCCAAGGAAACCATGGGCGACAAGGCCAAGGACGCCAAGGTCGGCTTCCTCGACCTGACCCCGTCGCAGCCGACGGTCGACGTTCTGCGCGACCAGGGCTTCATGATGGGCTTCGGCATCGATCCGAAGGACCCGAACAAGATCGGCGACGAAGACGACAAGCGCATCGTCGGTCATGACGTGACCAACGGCAATGAAGAAGGCGGCCGCAAGGCCATGGAAAACCTTCTGCAGAAGGATCCGAGCATCAACGTCATCCACACGATCAACGAGCCGGCTGCTGTCGGCGCCTACCAGGCGCTGAAGGCCGTCGGCATGGAAAAGAACGTGCTGATCGTCTCAGTTGACGGCGGTTGCCCAGGCGTCAAGTCGGTCAAGGAAGGCGTCATCGGCGCCACCTCGCAGCAATATCCGCTGATGATGGCAGCCCTTGGCGTCGAGGCGATCAAGAAGTTCGCCGACAGCGGTGAAAAGCCGAAGCCGACCGAAGGCAAATCCTTCTTCGACACCGGCGTTTCGCTCGTCACCGACAAGCCGGTCTCCGGCGTCAAGTCGATCGACACCAAAGTAGGCACGGACAAGTGCTGGGGCTGAGCCAAATCTCTTGAAAGCAGAACGGCCGGGGCTTGATCCCCGGCCGTTTTCGACGGACGATGTACCGTCGCCTCACGAACCGGCTAAGCAAAGACCGGAAGGATATCGGTGACGGCCCCCGTGCGAATTCGGCGCGCGGATGCGGAGGAGGAACCATGACCGGAACACAGGAATTCGAACGTGTCCTCGACGGCAGCGACAAGAGCGTCGCCTCCTTCGAGCATCAGGATGTCTCGCTGATCAAGCGTGCCCAGCATTTTCTGCACTCGACGCCGGCCGCCGTGCCGCTGATCGTGCTGGTGCTGGCGATCATCATCTTCGGGATCGCCATCGGCGGACGGTTCTTCTCGTCCTACACGCTGACGCTGATCCTGCAGCAGATCGCCATCGTCGGTATTCTCGGCGCCGCCCAGACGCTGGTCATCCTGACTGCCGGCATCGATCTTTCGATCGGCGTCATCATGGTGATCTCGGCGGTTGTCATGGGCAATGTCGCCATCGCCTACGGCATACCGACGCCGATCGCGGTCGCAGCCGGCCTCCTCGTCGGCGGCCTTTGCGGATTGCTGAACGGCTTTCTCGTCGCCTACATGAAACTGCCGCCGTTCATCGTAACGCTCGGCACCTGGAATATCGTCATGGCGACGAATTTCATCTATTCCGCCAACGAGACGATCCGCGACACCGACGTCGATGAACAGGCGCCGCTGCTGCATCTTTTCGCCATGAGCTTCAAAGCCGGCACCGCCGTGCTCACACTCGGCGTCATCGCCATGGTGCTGCTCGTCCTCTTGCTCTGGTATGTGCTCAATCACACCGCTTGGGGCCGGCATGTCTATGCAGTCGGCGACGATCCGGAGGCGGCCAAGCTCTCCGGCATCCAGACCAAGAAGGTGCTGCTCACCGTCTATACCATATCGGGCGTCATCGCCGCCTTCGCCGCCTGGGTCTCGATCGGCCGCAACGGCTCGATCTCGCCATCCTCGGCGGTGACCGATTTTAACCTGCAGGCGATCACCGCGACGGTGATCGGCGGCATCTCGCTGTTCGGCGGCCGCGGCTCCATTCTCGGCACGCTGTTCGGTGCGATGATCGTCGGCGTCGTCTCGATGGGCCTCAACATGCTCGGCGCCGACCCGCAATGGAAAGTCCTTTTGACCGGCGTGCTGATCATTGCCGCCGTCGCCATCGACCAGTGGATCAGAAAGGTTTCGGTGTAATCATGGCTCGCGAACCCCTTCTCACCGCGCGCGGTCTCGTCAAGCGCTACGGCCGCGTGACCGCGCTCGACAATGCCGATTTCGACCTTTACCCCGGCGAAATCCTCGCCGTCATCGGCGATAACGGCGCCGGCAAATCCTCGCTGATCAAGGCGATATCGGGCGCCGCCACCCCGGACGAGGGGGTGATCACCCTCGAAGGCCGGCAGGTGCAGTTCCGCTCGCCGATGGAAGCGCGCGATGCTGGCATCGAGACCGTCTATCAGAACCTGGCTTTGTCGCCGGCGCTGTCGATCGCCGACAACATGTTCCTCGGCCGCGAGATCCGCAAGCCCGGCGTGCTCGGCTCGATGCTTCGCATGCTCGACCGGCCGGCGATGGAAAAGCTGGCGCGCAACAAGCTCTCCGAACTCGGCCTGATGACCATCCAGAACATCAACCAGGCGGTGGAAACGCTCTCCGGCGGCCAGCGCCAGGGTGTCGCCGTCGCCCGCGCCGCCGCCTTCGGCTCCAAGGTCATCATCATGGACGAACCGACGGCCGCCCTCGGGGTCAAGGAAAGCCGCCGCGTGCTGGAATTGATCCTCGACGTTCGCGCCCGCGGCATTCCGATCGTGCTGATCTCCCACAACATGCCGCATGTCTTCGAGGTCGCCGACCGGATCCATATCCACCGCCTCGGCCGGCGCCTGACGGTGATCGATCCCAAGGAATACACCATGTCCGACGCCGTCGCCTTCATGACCGGCGCCAAGGCGGTGCCGACGGAGCCGGTCGCGGCATGACGGTCAGCACCGAGGAAATCGCCGGCGAGGTCCTCAGCCGCGCCGGCGATAGCACGCGCTTCCTCATCGGCATTGCCGGCCCGCCAGGGTCGGGCAAGTCGACTATGGCCGACAATCTGGCGGCGGCGCTGAACGCCAAAGGCGAAAGCGCCGCAGTCCTGCCGATGGACGGCTTCCACATGGACAATGCCATCCTGATCGAACGCGGCCTTTTGGCCCGCAAGGGCATCCCCGAGACCTTCGATGTCCGCGGTTTCCTCGACATCGTCCGTGCCGTCAGGCCAGCCGACCAGGAGGTTCTGGTGCCGGTCTTCGACCGCTCGCGCGAACTCGCGATTGCTTCCGCCCGGCCGATCGATCCCAAGGACCGTTTCATCATCGTCGAGGGCAACTATCTGCTCTTCACGCAAGGTAAATGGGCAGAACTCGACGGCATCTTCGATTACACGATTATGCTGGCCCCGCCGATCGAGGTGCTCGAGGAGCGGCTCTGGGCGCGCTGGCGCGGTTATAATCTCACCGAGGACGCCGCCAGCGCCAAGGTCTATGGCAACGACCTGCCGAACGGCCGGCTGATCCTCGAAAACCGCCGTCCGGCCGATGTGACGCTGGAGATCGCGCTGGCGTGATGCCGCGACGACGACATGCATGAACAACGAGCTGAAGCGCGGCGCATGAATCGATTTCAATGCGCCGCGCTTTAGTGTTATTCGAAGCCGCAGACGCATCGCTTCGGAGGCCTGCCATGCAATCGATCACCATCCGCCGCCCTGACGACTGGCACCTGCATCTGCGCGACGGCGCCATGCTGGAAGGCGTGATTGCCGATACGAGCCGCACCTTCGCCCGCGCCATCATCATGCCCAACCTGGTGCCGCCGGTGGTCACCACATCAGACGCCATCGCCTACCGCCAACGTATCCTTAAAGCGCTGCCGGCCGGCCATCGTTTCCAGCCGCTGATGACGCTTTATCTCACCGAGCATACCAGCCCCGACGATGTCGAGGCGGGCGCAAAAAGCGGCCTGATCACCGCCGTCAAGCTCTATCCGGCCGGCGCCACCACCAATTCGCATGGCGGCGTGCGCGACATGGAAAAGGCGATGCCGGTGCTGGAGCGCATGGCAAAGATCGGCCTGCCGCTCTGCGTCCATGGCGAGGTGACGACACCTGAGGTCGATATCTTCGACCGCGAGGCTGTCTTCATCGACACCGTGCTCGATCCGCTGCGCCGACGCCTGCCTGAGCTGAAGGTGACGATGGAGCATGTGACGACATCTGATGGTATCGATTACATCAAGGCGGCCAAGGCCAATCTCGCCGGCTCGATCACCACTCACCATTTGATCATCAACCGCAACGCCATCCTGGTCGGCGGCATCCGCCCGCATTATTATTGCCTGCCGGTCGCCAAGCGCGAGAACCACCGGCTGGCCTTGCGCGCCGCCGCCACCGGCGGCGATCCGCGCTTCTTCCTCGGCACCGATTCCGCCCCGCATGTCGACCCGCTGAAGGAATGCGCCTGCGGCTGCGCCGGCATCTACACCTCGGTCAATACGATGAGCTGCCTTGCCCATGTTTTCGAACAGGAGGCCGCGCTGGAAAATCTCGAAGCCTTCGTCTCGCTGAACGGCCCGGCCTGGTACGGGCTTCAGCCGAACGAGGATCGCATCACCCTGGCAAAGCAGGCCGAGCCGGTCGTCTTCCCCGCCAGGATCGAAACCGGCGCCGGCCCGGTGACGGTGTTTGATCCGATGTTCCCGCTGCATTGGCAGGTGGTGGCATAAGCGCCACGTTTGTCCCTCACCCTCACCCTCACCCTCTCCCAGTAAAAACGGGGCGAGGGGACGTGCCCTGCGAGACGTCGGCGAGGGACGGAGAGGTCGCGGCATTTCCCCTTCGCCCCGTTTACGGGGAGAAGGTGGCGGCAGCCGGATGAGGGGCGCCTCAAGCGCGAGCTTCGCCTCGAAGTTACCGCTCTAACATTTCTATGTGCGGTGCATCATTTTTTAACGGAATGCATAAGACATTCCTCACCGCCGATCGCATAGCTTGCCAAGATTATCGGCGTGGCTGCAGTCGCGGAGACTGAAAAAGCATGATGCTTGACTATAACTCCCTTTTGCTGGCGCTCGGCGTCTCCACCGCATGCCTTGCCGTGACCTTGAT
Source organism: Rhizobium sp. NZLR1b (assembly GCF_019685155.1). Lineage (NCBI taxonomy): Bacteria > Pseudomonadati > Pseudomonadota > Alphaproteobacteria > Hyphomicrobiales > Rhizobiaceae > Rhizobium > Rhizobium sp. NZLR1b. The sequence goes on along the minus strand of NZ_JABDWC010000034.1, from coordinate 30,948 downwards.
GGGCAGCTGGCTGGTGCGTCGGGCCGAAACCGTGCTGCTCACCGCCAGCATCGGCCTGGTCCTCGTCATTGCCGGCATTTTCATCTACGGCGCCTATGTGAACAGGCCGGAGACATGGCTGGGTGTGGCCAATTTCGTGCTGTTTCATGCCGGTTTCGCCACCATATGGGGTGCCGGCAGACAGTTTCTCACCGGCCGGCTCGCTTTGCTCGGCATCTCTGCCCGTGCGCTGACGGCGATGGCTTTCTCCGTCGTGCCGATGCTGGCAGGTTATGACGGCCTGGCCTTCATATCAGACAATCTTGCCATTGCTTTGCTGCTCTTTGCCACCGCCCGGCAATATTGGCTCGCCCGCGCCGAAGCGCCCGCGCCGATCCTCGGCATCACCGCGCTCTATACGCTGACGGGGATCTCCTTCGTGCTCTGCGCCGCCGTGCTGATCGCCGATGGCAAGCTGGTGCTCGGAAGCGCGCCCAGCAACTGGGCCGAGGATCTGAGCCTTGCCGTCTGCATCGCCGGCATGACCGGGATCGGTGCGCTGTCGCTGGCGCTGCATCAGTGGCGGCTTGCCGCGCGCCACCGTCTCGAGGCGATCACCGATCCGCTGACCGGGCTGCTCAACCGCCGCGCCCTGTTCGATCAATACGGTACGCGTCCGATGGGCTCGACCACGGCCGTCATCGTCTTCGATATCGACCACTTCAAATCCGTCAACGACCGCTTCGGCCATGCGAGCGGCGATCGCGTGCTCAAGGTCTTCGCCGGCGAACTCGCCGCCCATTGCCGCCCCGGCGACATCGCCGCACGGTTGGGTGGTGAGGAGTTCGCGCTGGTGTTGAAGGAGATCATGCCCGGCCGGGCGGAACTGGCGGCCGAGCGCATCCGCAGGGCCTTCGAGGTGCGCGAGATTTACATCGACGACGAGGTGCTGAAATGCACGGTCAGCGTCGGCGTTGCGCCCGGCCGCTCGAAGCCGCTGGATTTCGACGCCATGCTGAACGCCGCCGACAAGGCGCTCTACGCCGCCAAACGGGGCGGCCGCAACCGGGTGGAACTAGCCGGCCACCTGCAGGCGGTTCCCGTCGAGGTATCGCGCACCGCGTCTTGATTCCGGGCGGATCCTCTGATGACGTCTTCCGGTGGCATACGGTCGTTAGCCAGCGGAATGCGGATCCATACTATAGAGATGGACTGGATAATCGGGACCGATGGCATCGCGGACGCGGCCACACCAGGCGGCGAAGGCGGGATAAACTGCGAGCGAAAAGCCGCAATCCTCGGCCCGGTGGCTATAGGCATAAACCGCAATGTCGGCGATCGACAACTCCTCGCCGACAACAAACGGGCTGTCGGTGAGGTCCCGTTCGAGTGCAGCGAGCGCCCGGTTTGCCGCGTCGCGCTTGCCCGCAATCATGCTCTGGTTACGCTCCAGCCGCCCCGTCAACGTCCAGAAGCGCAGCGAACCGATGACCGGCTCGACATGATATTGCTCGAAGAACAGCCACTGCATGACCTTGGCGCGCCGGTACCTGTCTGACGGCAGGAAGCGCGTCCCCTCGGCGAGAAAAGTGAGGATTGCGTTCGATTCGGCGATCGCACGCCCATTGTCGAGTTCGAGAACAGGGACGGCGCCCACCGGGTTGAGTTTCAGGAAAGCCTCGGTGCGGCACTCGCCCTCGAAGATCGATACTTCGCGACTGATATAAGGCATGTCGAGCAGGCCGAGCAAAACCCGGACCTTCCAGCCATTTTGCGACGGCAGATAATCGTGAAGCGTAAACATGGCGGTCCTTTCGCGACGATTGGCTCACGTTCGCACGCCGCCTCGAAACCAACCACCCGATTCCTGAAGGGGCATGTCGGTTAGCCAGGAAGCAATCATTCAGACGATCATCAGCGCCCTGATGAAGGCGACCGAAGCAAGCAGCGAGGCCACGGTCCGCACATGGTTCCACCACGTCCAGTCCCTGAGATAGGCGGCCCAGAGCTCGACTGCCTGCGGCCCACTGCCGCTCACCTTCTCCAGCGCATCGTTCATCGGCACATTGAAGATGATGGTCGAGAGGAAGGAGGCGAGGAGATAGAGGGCGGCGCCTGCCAGCATCAGCGTCGATGCGCCGCCGCGCCAGTCGATCAGGGCGAGCACTGTTATGACGATGCAGAGGATCGCCGTCGGCACGAAGAGACCCATGAACGGCGAGCGGACGATCGTGACATTGATCGAGTTCATCGCCGCAATGCCCTGTTCCGCAGGAATCCTGGAGAAGGCGGTCATGATGAAGGTCGAAAAGGCGAAGAAGATGCCGGCGACGAGGCCGCTGCCGATTGCCGCCGCCACGAGGGAAAGGATGAGGACGATCTGCATAGTCAGGCACTCCATATTCCGGATGCCGCGGCCCGGCGGGCATAGTGGCTGAAATCGGTGGCGGGGCGCCCGAGAATATCAGGGACGCCGCCCATGGTGCTGGAATTGCGCCCATCGAGCACCTGGCCGAAGAGCTCCTCCAGAAGGTCGATCAGGCCCTGTGGCAGGCCGGCTGCCGCAAGCCCGCCGGTGAAGTCTGCCATCGACACCTGCTGGTATTCGATCGACCGTCCGGCTGCCGCGGCGATTTCGGCGACCGCCTGACCGAATGTCAGCGCCCGGGGACCGGTCAGTTCGTAAATCTTGTTTCGATGGCGCGGATCGGTCAAGGCGGCTACGGCGGCATCGGCGATGTCGTCCGCATCGATGAAGGGTTCGCGGATCTCGCCCGCCGGCAATTGCAGCCGGCCGCCGAGGATCTGCTCGACAAAGGCACCCTCGCTGAAATTCTGGCAGAACCAGGAGGCGCGCAGGATGGTGGTGCCGATGCCGGAAGCGGTGAGCGCGGTTTCGCTCCGTTGCGCGCCCTCTTCGCCGCGGCCGGAGAGCAGCACGATATGCTCAAGACCGCATTCCCTGGCCACCTCGGCGAGGGTTGCGATCGCTTCTGCCGCCCAGGCGACGGCAAGATCCGGCTGGAAGGCAACATAGGCGCTCGATGCGCTCTGAAGCGCGCCGCGCCAGCTTGACCTGTCCTCCCAGTCGAAGGGACGTGCGCTGGAGCGCGATGCCGCGCGAACGGTGAGGCCGCGCGCTTCCAGGCGCTTGATGATGCGGCCACCGGTCTTTCCCGGCCCACCGACGACGACGATTTCGGAATTCTGCATGTCGAAGCTCCTTCCAAAGTTAAGAAACAAGAGAAACTCTCTCATTTGCAAAATGAGATAAACTCTCTTATTTTGTTTGTCAACCATGAGGAGCAGACGATGTCGCAACAGCCGGTCGCAACGCGCAGGCGCCAGCAGCAGCATTCGGGCCAGCCGCGCCGGATCCCCAGCCAGCAGCGCGGCCGCGAACGCTTCGAAAAGATCCTTGCCGTTGCCGCCGAGCTGATCGAAAGCCATGGCAGCGACGGCTTGAAGATGAGCGAGATCGTCGAAAAGGCCGGCCTCTCCTTCGGCGCCCTCTATCAATATTTCCCCGACAAGAGTTCGATCATCCGGACATTGGCCGAACGCTTCAACGAAGAGGGCAGGCGCTGCGTCGAGGCGGAGCTGGCGAAAGTGACCGACGCCGTGGCGCTGACAGCCGCGCTCGCCACGATCGTCGACGAATATTATGCCTTCTTCCGCCGCGAGCCGGTGATGCGCGACATCTGGCACGCAACCCATACCGATAAGCTGCTGCAGCAGATCGATGCCGAGGACATGGAATTTCACGCCCAGGCCTTTCTCGCCGTGCTCCTCCGCCTGTGGCCGGATCGCGACCGAAAGGAGCTTCTGGCGATCGCCCGGCTGACGATGCAGCTCCTTGCCGCCGCCGTGCGTTATGCCGTTTCGCTGGATGCGGAAGAGGGTGACGAGGCAATTGTCCTGTTCAAGAAGATGCAGGGACCCGATATCGGCCGTCTGTTGCGCTAATACGATCGTCCAGCGTCTGGAAACTCAGGCCTCTTGCTGCTATTCCCGCAGGGAACCGAGCCGAAGGAGAGCCGCATGATCCAGACCACGTTTCCCGACCGCGCCGTGATGGCCGAACTGGTGGCCAAGATGCTGTGGGAGATCAAGGCGGTGCATTTCAATGCGGGAGCGCCCTACAAGCTCGCCTCCGGCATGGCGAGCCCGGTCTATATCGATTGCCGCAAGCTGCTTTCCTTCCCGCGCATCCGCTCGACGGTGATGGATTTCGCCGCCAGCACCCTGTTGCGCGATGCCGGCTTCGAGCAGTTCGATTGCATCGCCGGCGGCGAGACCGCCGGCATCCCCTTCGCCGCTCTGCTGGCCGATCGCCTCGGCCTGCCGATGATCTATGTCCGCAAGCAGCCGAAGGGCCATGGCCGCAATGCCCAGATCGAGGGCAATATGCCGGAAGGCTCGCGCGTGCTGGTCATCGAGGACCTGACGACGGCCGGCGGCAGCATGTTCAAGTTCATCGAGGCCGTCCGTGCCGCCGGCGGCGTCGTCGATCACGGCATTGCGCTGTTCTTTTACGGCATTTTCGGCGACCAGCGCTTTGCCGATGGCAAGGTCCGGCTGCATCACATCGCCACCTGGCATAATGTCCTGGCCGTCGCCAAGGCGCAGAAGCTGTTCGACGACAAGACGCTTGAAGAGGTCGAAGCCTTCCTCGATGCGCCGCTGGCCTGGTCGGGACGGAATGGTGGCGTAAGTGAGCTTTCGCTCTAGCCAGTTGACAAAAGCTCACTTAATCGGTTGATGAACGTATAAGTCTGTTGGGAGGAATTCGATGATTTTGTGCTGCGGCGAAGCCTTGATCGACATGCTGCCGAGGGACACGACCCTTGGTGAAAAGGGCTTTGCCCCCTATGCCGGCGGCGCCATCTTCAATACCGCCATCGCGCTCGGCCGCCTCGGCATCCCCACCGCCTTTTTCACCGGCATTGCCGACGACATGATGGGCGAGATCCTGCTTGCGACGCTGAAGGCAGCCAATGTCGATTACAGCCCCTGCGCCATCACTCCGCGCCCCTCGACCATCGCCTTCGTCAAGCTGGTGAACGGCCAGGCGACCTACGCCTTCTACGACGAGGGCACGGCCGGCCGGATGATCACCGAGGCCGACCTGCCGATCCTTGGCGATGATTGCGAAGCGCTGCATTTCGGCGCAATCAGCCTGATCCCCAGCCCCTGCGGCGAAACCTATGAAGCGCTGCTCGACCGCGAAGCCGCAAGCCGCGTCATCTCGCTCGACCCGAACATCCGTCCCGGTTTCATCAAGGACAAGCCGGCGCATATGGCCCGCATCAAGCGCATGGCCGCCAAATCCGACATCGTCAAATTCTCCGACGAGGATCTCGACTGGTTCGGTCTGACCGGCGACCACGATACGCTCGCCGCCCACTGGCTGAACCACGGCGCCAAACTGGTCGTCATCACCAAGGGCGCCGAAGGCGCCTCCGGTTATACCAAAGAGCGCAAGGTGACGGTGCCGAGCCAGCGCGTCACGGTCGTTGATACGGTCGGCGCCGGCGATACCTTCGATGCCGGCGTGCTGGCCTCGTTGAAGATGGACAATCTGCTGACCAAGGCCCAGGTCGCCTCGCTCGACGAGCAGGCGCTCCGCAACGCCCTCACCCTCGGCGCCAAAGCCGCCGCCGTCACCGTCTCCCGCGCCGGCGCCAACCCGCCCTGGGCGCATGAGATTGGGCTTTAAGGGAGCTTCCGCCCCCATCTGCTGCCGCCAACGCCCTTCGGACCCTCGCAAGCGGGGCGAAGGGATATGGCCGCGACCTCTCGATTCCCTTCGTCTCCTTAGCGGCGGACCTCGGATGGTATTTCATCCGGCTGCTGGCAAGGCTCGGTCTGGCTTCGGCGATCAAGCTCCCGCACACAATCGTGCCACGGCGAGGCTTGAGGCGCGTCGACGTATCCGAGACTGCCGGTGGCAATCATTCGCCATATCACGCGGCGGGTCAGGCGGAATCTCGCCCATGAGTGCGTTATCCTCTCCAACAAGCCGTAAATCGCACGATGAAGCCTTGGCAAGCTTTCGAATCGTGCTTTAGGTTGCGGCCCGAAAAGCAAACGGGTCGAACAAAAGATGCGCCTTACAGACTGCTATAATTTTCACGATTTCCGGCGCATGGCCAAACGGCGTCTTCCCGGACCGATCTTCGACTATATCGATGGCGCCGCCGATGATGAGGTGACCTATCGGCGCAATACGGCGGCCTTCGAGAATTGCGACCTGGTGCCCGACGTTCTCAGGGGAGTGGCCGAGGTCGACATGTCGGTGACGGTCATGGGGCAGAAGCTGGCCATGCCGGTCTATTGCTCGCCGACGGCGCTGCAGCGGCTTTTCCACCACCAGGGGGAGCGGGCGGTGGCGGCAGCGGCGGCAAAACATGGTACGATGTTCGGCGTCTCTTCGCTCGGCACGATCAGCCTGGAGGAAGCCCGGCAGATCAGCGACGGGCCGCAGATCTATCAGTTCTATTTCCACAAGGACCGCGGCCTCAACCACGAGATGATGGCGCGGGCGAAAAATGCCGGCGTGCAGGCAATGATGCTGACGGTCGACAGCATCACCGGCGGCAACCGCGAGCGCGACAAGCGCACCGGTTTTGCCATTCCCTTCAAGCTCAATCTCGCCGGCATGACCCAGTTCGCCATTAAGCCTTCCTGGGCGATCGACTGGCTGACGCATGAGCGCTTCCGGCTGCCGCAGCTCGAAAACCACGTCAAGATGGATGGCGGCTCGCTGTCGATCAGCCGATACTTCACCGAAATGCTCGACCCGTCGATGTCCTGGGATGACGTGGCGGAGATGGTGCGCGCCTGGGACGGACAGTTCTGCCTGAAGGGCATCATGTCGGTCGAAGACGCCAAGCGCGCTGTCGAGATCGGCTGCACCGGCATCGTGCTGTCAAACCATGGCGGGCGCCAGCTCGACGGCTCGCGCAGCGCTTTCGACCAATTGGCCGAGATCGTCGACGCCGTCGGGGATCGCATCGACGTCATGATGGACGGGGGCGTGCAGCGGGGAACGCATGTTCTCAAGGCTTTGTCGCTCGGGGCAAAGGCCGTCGGCCTCGGCCGCTACTATCTCTTCCCGCTTGCCGCCGCCGGACAGCCCGGCGTCGAACGGGCGCTGCAGACGATGCGCACCGAGATCGAGCGCGACATGAAGCTGATGGGCTGCACCACGGTCAGCCAACTGAGCCGGCGGAACCTGCGCTTCCGCTCCTGAGCGGGGGCGGCGGCGTCCGCCCCTCATCCGGCTGCCGCCACCAACCGGGGTCGAGCCGCTGGTCTCGACCCGTCCTTCGGACCCCCGTAAACGGGGCGAAGGGGAACAAGCCGCGCCCTCTCGTCCCCCGCCTACATCACGTATGGCACGTCCCCTCGCCCCGCAAGCGGGGAGAGGGTTAGGGTGAGGGGCAGTCCAGAACACTTACTTCGCAAGCTTTGCCAGCGCCGCAACCAGGCCCTGCGTCGATGAGTCGTGCGATGCGGCACTCTCCTTGCCCTCGACAACCGGCAGCAGGCCCGTTGCCAGTTCCTTGCCGAGTTCGACGCCCCACTGGTCGAAGGAGTTGATGCGGAAGAGCACGCCTTCGACGAAGACGCGGTGTTCGTAAAGCGCGATCAGGCGGCCGAGCGCGTAAGGGGTGAGCTTGTCGTAGACGAAGGTGATCGACGGACGGTTGCCGGTGAAGACGCGGTGCGGGGCGATGAAATCGGCCTTTTTGCCGTCCATGCCCTTGTCGGTCAGCTGCTTCTTTGCTTCGTCGAAGGTGCGGCCCTTCATCAGCGCTTCCGATTGGGCGAGAACGTTCGAGATCAGCAACTGGTGCTGATGGCGCAGTTCCGGCTCGAAAGCATTGGCGGCGATCATGAACTCGGCTGGGATGATGCTCGTGCCCTGGTGGATCAGCTGGTAGAAGGCGTGCTGGCCGTTGGTGCCGGGTTCGCCCCAGACGACCGGGCCGGAATTGCCCTCGACCGGCGTGCCGTCGATGGTGACGCCCTTGCCGTTCGATTCCATGTCGAGCTGCTGCAGATAGGCGGGAAAACGCGACAGCCGCTGATCGTAGGGCAGGATGGCGCGGGTGGAATAGCCGAGCACGTTGCGATGGTAGAAGCCGATCAGGCCGAGCAGCATCGGCAGGTTCTCGGTAATTGGTGCCTTACGGAAGTGATTGTCGATGGCATGGGCGCCATCGAGGAACTTGCCGAAATTAACCGGGCCGACGGCGATCATCAGCGGCAGGCCGATCGCCGACCAGATCGAGTAGCGGCCGCCGACCCAGTCCCAGAAGCCGAAGACGCGGGCGCTGTCGATGCCGAAGGCGGAAACCTTGTCGAGCGCCGTCGAGACGGCGGCGAAGTGGTGCTGCACAGCCACTTCGCCGAGCGCCTTGGCGATGAAATTGCGCGCCGTCTGCGCATTGGTCATCGTTTCCACGGTGGTGAAGGTCTTCGAGGCGACGATGAACAGCGTTGTCTCAGGCTGCACCAGCTTGAGGATATCGGCGATATGGGCGCCGTCGATGTTGGAGACGAAATGCGCCCGCGGGCCGTCATGGAACGGGGCAAGCGCCAGTGTCGCCATCACCGGGCCGAGATCAGAGCCGCCGATGCCGATATTGATGACATCGGTGATCGCCTTGCCGGTCGCACCCTTCAGCGTGCCGGAGCGGATGTCGTCGGCAAACTTGCCCATGGCGGCCAGCACCGCATTGACGTCGGGCATGACATCCTTGCCGTCGACCAGAACCGGCGTGTTGGAACGGTTGCGCAGCGCGGTGTGCAGAACGGCGCGATCCTCGGTGAAATTGATCGCCTTGCCGGAGAACATCTCCTCGCACTTCTTTTCGACGCCACCCTCTTCGGCAAGCTTGACCAGCAGCTTGAGGATGTCGTCGTTCACCGCCGTCTTGGAAAAATCCATCAACAGGTCGTCAAGCGAAACCGAAAAGCGCGAAAAGCGCTCGGAATCGGAGGCGAAGGCGGCACGGATATCGGTTGCCTTGGTGGCATCAGCGGTGCTTTTCAGCTGTTCGACGATGGCGTTCATGGGAGGCTCCTCTGGAGGCGGAAAGGTTGCGGAAACTATTCGCTTTATCGGGCGCAAATCAAGTTCAGCCACCGCTCCAGATACAAAAAAGCCATCCGCGGCGAACGGATGGCCGTCAATTTCATGAGGTTGTTAAATTAGCCGCGCAGGTCCTTGCGCAGGATCTTACCAACAGGCGACTTCGGCAGCTCGGTGCGGAATTCGATGAAGCGCGGGCGTTTGTAGTTGGTGAGATTGGCGATGCAATGGGCTTTCACCTCGGCTTCCGTCAGCTTCGGGTCCTTGCGAACGACGAAGAGTTTGACCGCCTCGCCCGAATGCCCGTCCGGCACGCCGATCGCCGCCGCCTCGAGGATGCCGGCGTGCATGGCGGCGACTTCCTCGATCTCGTTCGGATAGACGTTGAAGCCGGAGACCAGGATCATATCCTTCTTGCGGTCGACGATCTTGGTAAAACCGCGGTCGTTCATGAAACCCATGTCGCCCGAGCGGAAATAGCCGTCCTCCGTCATCACCCGCGCCGTTTCCTCGGGCTTCTGCCAGTAGCCGGCCATCACCTGCGGCCCGCGGATGCAGATCTCGCCGACGTCACCGAGCGGCAGCGAATGGCCGTCCTCATCGCGGATATCGAGGTCGGTGGAGGGCATCGGCAGGCCGATCGTGCCGGTGAACTCGGCCGAATCGAAACGGTTGGCGGTGGCAACCGGCGAGGTCTCGGAAAGGCCGTAGCCCTCCGTTACCGCCGTGCCGGTTATCTTAAGCCAGCGTTCGGCGACCGGGCGCTGCACGGCCATGCCGCCGCCAAGCGACATGATCAGCGGCGAGAAGTCGAGCTTGGCGAAATCGGCATTGTTCATCAGCGCGTTGAACAGCGTGTTGAGGCCGGGGAAGATATGCACGTCGGACTTGCCGAATTCCTTGACGAGGCCGGGAATGTCGCGCGGATTGGCGATCAGGATGTTGCGGGCGCCGAGCGACATGCCCATCAGCGAATTCACCGTCAGCGCGAAGATGTGGTAGAGCGGCAAAGCGCAGAGGAAATTCAGCACCTCGGGCTGCTTCTTGCGCTCGAAGGCCGAGCGGAGCCAAAGCGACAGCTGCAGCTTGTTGGCAAGCAGGTTTGCATGCGTCAGCACCGCGCCCTTGGCAACGCCGGTCGTGCCGCCGGTATATTGCAAAAAGGCGATATCGCTGCCCGCAAGCGTGACCGGCTCAAGGCTTTTCCTCGCGCCTTCCCGCAGCACCTGGCCGAAGCTCTTGTGCTCAGGGATCGACCAGGAGGGCACGAGCTTCTTCACCTTGCGCACGGTGAAATTGACGATCAGCCCCTTGATCCCCAGCATGTCACCGAGCGAGGTGACAACGACATGGCGGAGGTCGGTCTTGTTCAAGACCTGCTCGACCGTGCGGGCAAAATTCTCCAGCACGAAGATCGCCTTGGCGCCGGAATCGCGCAACTGGTGTTCGAGCTCGCGCGGCGTATAGAGCGGGTTGACGTTGACGACGACGAGGCCGGCCCGCAGGATGGCATAGGTCGCGACCGGGTTCTGTAAGACGTTCGGCATCATCACGGCGACGCGGTCGCCCTTCTCAAGGCCGGTGCTCTGCAGCCAGGCGGCGACCTTGCGCGTCTGGCTCTCCAACGCGCGATAACTCATTGCCTTGCCCATGCTGGCAAAAGCGGTCCGGTCGGCGTAGCGGGCACAGGATTTTTCCAGCAGTTCCGCCAGCGAGGCATATTCCAGCGGCGGGAGTTCGGCCGGAACCATATCGGGATAGGCGGCAAGCCAGGGTTTCTCAGGCCTGGCGCCGTTCGGATGGACGGAAATGCTGTTCATCGTGTCTCTCTCCCCTGCTGCCGCCGCGCCGACGATCGGTCGGCAGATCGACCGGAAAGATCCTCCATCTTCCAGTCCGGCAGCTTATGCCATTGCTCGAATGGTTCAAGCCGAATTGAAGCTATACTAACCTTGACGTAAACGTCAATAATGGCCCGTTCGAGCAGCGGAACTTTGAGTCTAGCGCCACGTTGTCTAGGTACCCCCGTGAGGAACCAAAGGAGATGCACAATGCTCAATCAGGAAACTGACGCCAACCGCGGTGATCCGAACGCGAAGAGCACGCATTCGCTAATCGCCAGCGACCGCGTCGAGGGCACCCGTGTCTACGGCGCCGATGGCAGGCATATCGGCTCGATCGAACGTCTGATCATCGGCAAGCTCGACGGCCGCGTCGCCTATGCCGTGCTGAGCTTCGGCGGCTTCCTCGGCATCGGTCACGATCACTATCCGCTACCCTGGGAAAAGCTCAACTACGACACCAAGCTGGATGGCTATCGCATCGACCTGACCAAGGAACAGATCGAAGGCGCACCGAGCTATTCGGACGATGACGACAGCTGGTACAACGACAATGGCCGCCGGGTCTATGACTACTACGGCGTGCCGCCCTACTGGATGTAATCTCGTTCGATAGGCCGAATTGGAAGGGCTCCGCGGATGCGGGGCCTTTTTGGCGTGCTGTTGTCGGTGGACGTTGACGAGGGACGGAGAGGCTGCGGCATATCCCCTTCGCCCCGCAAGCGTGGGTCCGAAGGACGGGTCGAGACCCGTGGCTCGACCCCGGTCGGTGCCGGCAGGCGGATGAGGGGCTGCGTTTTACTCCCCCGCAACAAGATCATTGGCCGACCGCAACACTATCCCGATCGTAATGTCTTCAGCGACGATCACCTTCGCCGTCTTCACCGCAAACACATGGCTCTCGCCCGGCAGCAGCGTCACCAGCATCGAATCGACGACGGCATCCGGGTCCAGCCGATCCGCCATCAGGCAGAGATCCTTCAGGAAACTCTCAGCCGTTACCGCAACCGCAAAGCCGCCATCGATCGCGCTGACACCGACGCTCAGCCGCGGCGCCGGCAGGGCAAGCGCGATATCCTCGACGAAATAGTGAAAAGCCCGCCTGTCGAGCATCTCGACGACGATGACCTCGTCCTTCGGTACGTTGGGCCTGACGATATCTTCGGGCAGCGTAAATTCCTTAGCCTCGAAGCGGTCGCAGAGCAGCCGCCAGAATTCGAATTCGGCAAGCACCGTGCCGTCGAGCCTCAGGCGTTTGCCACTGATCTTCGCCCGCCAGAACAATGTGCGCTCATTGACCGCCACCGCCGCCAGTCCGTCGCCGCGCGGCTGGATGGTCAGCAGGCGTGGATCATAGGCGGCCTTCAGCGCATACCAGAGCGGCTTGCGGCGGCCGGCCGAATCCAGTGCGGCCCATGAGGTCACCGGCCAGCAGTCGTTGAACTGCCAGACCACCGCGCCCTTGCAGATATCCCGGTGAGAACGCATGTGCTCGACGCCGAAGCGGATGGCACGGGCCTGGTTGAGCTGGGTGGCGAAGTGCCAGTCGTCCATGGTCTTCGGCTCCGGCAGATGGCCGGCGAGGCCGCGGATCAGCTTGTCATTGCCTTGGGTGGCCTTCTGATGGTGAAAAACGCCGTTCGATTGCGGCGTCAGCGGTGCGTCATGCACGCTCTCTTCGATCGTCGCCCAGGCAGCCGGCGCCTGCCAGCCGAATTCGGAGCAGAAGCGCGGGATGTAATTGCGGTAGACTTCGTAGCCGACATCGTTCCAGACGTCCCAGATATGTTTGCAGCCATGGCCGTCGGCATTGGGTTCGATCTCCATCGAGCCGGAATAGGGGCTGCCGGGATAATAGGGTCGGTCGGGATCGAGTTCAGCGCAAAGCCTAGGCAGCAGGTCGAGATAGTAGCCGAGCCCCCAGCTTTCGCCCGCCTTGATGATCGGCCGCCAGCCCCATTCGTCGAAGCCCCAGATGTTCTCGTTATTGCCGTTCCAGAGAATCAGTGAGGCATGCGGCATCAACCGCACGACATTGTCGCGCACTTCAGCCTCGACCTCGCTTCTCAGCGGCTCCTCCTCCGGATAGGCGGCGCAGGCAAAGAGGAAATCCTGCCAGACCAGCATGCCCATGCGATCACAGGCTTCGTAGAATTCATCGCGCTCGAAAATGCCCCCGCCCCAGACGCGCAGCATATGGATATTGGCGGCCTTCGCCTCGTCGATTCCAGCAGCATACCGCTCGGCCGTCACCCGGGAGGGAAAACAATCGTCGGGAATCCAGTTCGCGCCCGCGATGAACAGCGGCACGTCGTTGATGACGAAGGTGAAGGCCGAGCCGTGCGCGTCGGCCGAGGTGTCGAGCCGCAAAGAGCGGAAACCAAGTTCACGTTGATGGCTGTCGAGCAGGTCGCTGCTGGCATCGTCGACGAGCTCGAGCGTCAGGGGATAGAGCGGCTGCGCGCCGAGATGATGCGGCCACCAGAGTTTTGGCGAGGGAAGGACAAGCTCGAAGACGACCTCGTCTTCCCCAGGGTCGATCGTAACCGTCTTAGTCATGCCGCCGATTGCGGCGACAAGCTTGCAGCCCGCCTTATCGCCATGCCGCGCGATCCTGGCATGGATCTTGACCAGTCCGTCGCCGCCGGCAAGCGTGGCCGACACCCGTGCCTCGGCAAGCCGCGCCCGATCCCAGCTTTCCAGCCGCACGGGTTTCCAGAGGCCCGCCGTCACCAGCGTCGGCCCCCAGTCCCAGCCGAAATTGCAGGCCATCTTGCGCATCAGATTGCCCGGTCCCGGATAATTGTTGGGACGGTAGCCGTAATGTTTCTCCATCTCCGCGCCATAGGCATAGGCGGAACGAAAGGTAACGCTGAGGTCGTTCTGGCCAACCTTCAGCAATCTCGAAACATCGAAACGAAAGGTGCGGTTCATATTGAATGTGCGGCCGATCTCTTCGCCGTTGAGCGCGATCGTCGCGATCGTATCGAGCCCGTCGAAGACCAGCTCCTGCACCCTGCCATCGTCGGGCGTTGCCTCGAAGCGGCAGCGATAGCTCCAGTCGGCTTTGCCGACCCAGTCATTGGTGATCTCGTTGACGTCGATATAGGGATCGGCGATCAGCCGGCTGGCGAGAAGGTCGAGATGCACACAGCCCGGCACCGTTGCGGCGATGGCATCAGGCAGGCCGGGTCTTGCTGTATCGTTGCAGGAGAGCGTCCAGCCGGAATTCAGCGTGGTCTTCTCGATCATGGATGGCTCCTGATTATGCCGCTCGAAACTGTCGGATGAGGTGTTTTGGGAAGGGTGCCGCCGCGATCGGGGCCGGCGTCAGATCTGTCAGAGAAACCGGCCGTGGCGCTGCAGCACCTCGATCTTATAGCCGTCCGGATCGCTGATGAAGAAGAACAGGCCGAAGAGCTTGCCGTCACGGTTGAGCTCTACCAGTTCGCCCGGCTTCAGCCTCAGTTTCGACAGCCGTTCGCGCTCGACCGCCACCTCTTCGACGGAGATGGCGAGATGGCCATAGCCATTGCCCAGATCGTAGGGCGCGGTCCGGCCCTTGTTGACCGTCAATTCCAGCTCGAAGCCGGTCTCGGCATTGCTCAGATAGATCAACGTGAAGGTGTCGAAATCGACGCGGTCGGCGACCGAAAGGCCGAATGCCTTGCCGTAGAACTCGACCGAGCGCGCCTCGTCGAGAATACGGATCATCGAGTGGATCATCTTCGCCAAGTCTGCCTCCCACTGCACTACAGCGCCGCGCGTCTCTTTAGACGAGCAAAGGACGCTGTAGCACTTTGAATTACTGCATAATTCCTTAAATCGGAATCGATTTAAGGAATTATGCAGTAGTCACGGCAGTCTTGGTACTCGTCCTCTTACGCCGTGCGCAAGCCGATTCTTCGCGTGATCGCCCCTTCGACCATGCCCATGGCGTCATAGATCAGCACCGCCATCAGGCCGACGATCAGCCCGCCCTGCAGGATGAAGGCGGTATTGTCGGAAATCAGCCCGGCGATGATCACCTCGCCGAGGCCCTTTGCCGCAACCGTCGAGCCGATCGTCGCCGTGCCGATATTGATCACGGTCGCGACCTTCAGCCCTTCGAGGATCAGCGGCAGGGCGAGGGGCAGCTCGACGCGGAGCAGCCGCTGGGTGCCGTTCATGCCCATGCCGTCGGCGGCATCGAGAACCTGCGGCGACACCTGCTTCAGGCCGGCGACGGTATTTTCGAAAATCGGCAGCAGGCCGTAGAGAAACAGTGCGATCAGCGTCGGCATGGCGCCGAAGCCGGTGGCGGGAACCGCGAGTGCCAGCACCGCAACCGGCGGAAAGGTCTGCCCGGCATTGGCGATGGCGCGCGACAACGGCAGAAAGTCGGCGCCGCTTTCGCGGGTGACGAAGATGCCGCCGACAACGGCGAGCACCGCGCTGCAGGCGATCGATCCGATGACCAGTTGCAGATGGCCGGCGGCCAGCGAGGCGAGGCTGTTCTGCGTATAGACGGCGGGCGCATTGTTGTTGGTCAGCGGCACGAGTAGGAAGGAAAGCCATTCCGTCCTGAACAGCAGGATGAGCAGCAATACCAGCGCCGCCAGGCGGAAGAGATTGGCGACGATGAGTTTCATGCCTTGCGGCCCAGTTCGAGAAGCCGCGTCATCGAGATCGATCCCACCGGCGCTTTCTCGCCGTCCTGCACCGTCGCCTCGTCGACGCCCTGCCAGATCATTTCGGCCAGCGCGTCGCGCAGGCTGAGCGACTGCGGCAAGGCATAGGCGAGGCCGCTCTTGGCCGGTTCCATGCTCTCCTTCAGCGGCAGCAGCGACATCAGCTTCAGCGCCCGGTCGGAGGTGCCGGTCAATTGCTGAACGAAGGGATCGGCGGGTTCGGTGAGGATCTTTTCCGGCGTCGAGCATTGCAGCAATCTGCCCTCGCTCATCACCGCGATCTGATTGCCGAGATGGAAGGCCTCGTCCATGTCGTGGGTGACGAGAATAACCGTGGTGCCGAACTGCTTCTGGATCGCCAGGAGATCGTCCTGCGCCTTGCCGCGGATGACCGGATCGAGCGCCCCGAACGGTTCGTCCATCAGCAGCAGTTCCGGCTCAGCCGCCAGCGCCCGGGCGACGCCGACGCGCTGCTGCTGCCCGCCGGAGAGCTGGTGCGGATATTTGTCGGCGAAACTCGCCGGATCGAGGTTGAAAAGCCCGAGCAGTTCCTCGACGCGGGCCGCGATCCGGGTCGAATCCCAATCGAGAAGCTGCGGCACCGTGGCGATATTCTGCGCCACGGTGCGGTGTGGAAACAGGCCGTGTCCCTGGATGGCATAGCCGATCCTGCGGCGAAGCTCGGTCACCTCGACGTCAATGACATTCTGCCCGCCGACGAAAATCTCGCCTGCGGTGATCGGCACCAGCCGGTTGATCATCCGCATCAGTGTCGATTTGCCGGAGCCCGAGGTGCCGACGATGACGGTGATCTCACCCTTCTCGACGCGCATCGAGACATTGTCGACGACGGTGGCCGCGCCATAGCGTTTGGTGACGGTCCTGATCTCGATCATGCTCATGCGGCGGATCCCCGGATGCTGTCGATGACCGCATCGAGGATGACGGCCGATGAGAAGGCGAAGAACACGGTCGGCACGGCGCCGAGCAGGACGAGGTCCATGGCCGTCTGGCCGAGCCCCTGGAAGATGAAGATGCCGAAGCCGCCGCCGCCGATCAGCGCCGCGATCGTCACCATGCCGATTGCCTGCACCAGCACGATGCGGATGCCGGTGAGGATGACGGGAAAGGCAAGCGGCATGTCGATGCCGGTGAGGATCTGCCGTTGCGTCAGCCCCATGCCGGCGGCAGCATCCCGCACCGAGGGATCGACGCCCTCGAGGCCGACGACGGTGTTGGCGACGATCGGCAGCAGCGAATAGAGCACCAGCGCGATCAAGGCCGGCGCCGTGCCGATGCCGCGAATGCCGATCGCAGCCGCCAGCGGTACATGGGTGGCGAGATAGCCGAGCGGCAGCATCAGCAGGCCGAACAGTGCGAGGCTCGGGATCGTCTGGATCAAGCTGAGGCCTTGGAGCACGATGGCCCGCAGCTTCGGCACCCAGAAGCACAGGATGCCGAGCGGCAGGCCGAGAATGATGGCGATGGCCAATGAGCCGAAGGCCAGTAGCAGATGCGAGATCGCTTCCGTCTCGAATTGCGGCGCCCGCGTCGAGAATTCCTTCATGATCGACAGGCTGTCGAGCAGGCCGGAGGAAAGCGAGATGAAAAGCAGCGCCGCATAGGCCGCAAGGGCTGCGACCCGCATCCACGGCGCCAGCCGGATCTTCGCCAGCGCATCGGAGATGACGAGCCCGATCACCGCAAACAGCGCCCAGAAACCGCCACCGGGCGTCATCCGCGCCACCGTGCTGCCGGGCGGCGTCGCCGCCGTCGAGACGAGGCCGATCGCAACGATCAGCGCCGCAAGGCAGAGTGTGGCGATGGCAAGCCGGGCAAGGGCGTTGCGCAGCAACAGCGTGGCGACAGCGGTGAGAACGAGCAGGATGGTGAGGATGACGACGGAGGGCTGGGGAAGAAGCTGCGTCAGCAGCATCGGCTTGCCGGCGGCGATGCGGTTCGCCTTGACGTAGATGAAGGGCATCAGTGCCGTCGCCGCGATGCCACCGGCCACCAGAACCACGCCGAGCCGGTCCAGCCTGCGGACCGCTGAGGTTTCTTCCATCAAATCAACCCTGTCTGAGCAATCCCGTCCGGCCAAACCTAGCAGCAGAGAGAGGCTCCGCCCGCAATCGGGCGGAGCGAGTGATGATTACTTCAGGAAGCCTTTTTCCTTGAGATAGGCTTCAGCGACGGACTTTGCCGGCTCGCCGTCGACCTGGATCTTGGCATTGAGCTTGCGCAACTCGTCGGCGGTCAGGCTCTTGAAGATCGGCGAGAGCACTTCCTCGATCTTCGGGTTGGCTTTCAGAACCTCCTCGCGGATGATCGGGGTGGGCGCATAGACCTGCTGCACGTTCTTGTCGTCTTCGAGAACGGTGAGTTCGGCCGCTTCGATCGCGCCATCCGTGCCGTAGACCATGGCGGTGTTGACGCCGTTCGTCTGGTCGGCGGCCGCCTTGATCGTCGCCGCCGTGTCGCCGCCGGACAGAACAACCATTTGGTCAGGCTTCAGCTGGAAGCCGTAGGTCGTCTGGAAGGCGGGAAGCGCGCCGGCCGAATTGACGAATTCGGCTGAGGCGGCAAGCTTGGCGGCACCGCCGCCGGCCACCCATTTGCCGAAGTCCGTAAGGCTCTTCAGCTTGTTCGGTTGGGCAACATCGCTGCGCACGGCGAGCGCCCAGGTGTTGTTGGCCGGCGACGGCGTCAACCAGACGATCTTGTTGGCGTCGTAATCGAGCTTCTTTGCCAGCTCATAACCCTGGTCGATATTTTTCCAGGCGGCGTCATCGGCCTTGTTGAAGAAGAAGCCGGCATTGCCGGTATATTCAGGATAGATGTCGATTTCGCCTGCGGTGATCGCCTTGCGCACGACGGGTGTGGCGCCAAGCGCGATGCGGTCCTGTGTCTTGATGCCGTTGGCTTCGAGCGCGAGCGCAATGACGTTGCCGAGCAGCGTGCCTTCGGTGTCGATCTTCGACGAGACGACGACATCTGCAGCATGAGCCGCACCCGCCGCGAAGGCGGAGAGCGTGACGGCGAGTGCGAGTTTCTTCAGCATGGAATATCCCCTTGGTTGACACCATTAGCACTTTGAATTGCTGCATTATGCAGATGCGCAAGCCCCGGGCGGGGGGTCTGCGCACAGGAAGTCCGCCGGCCAACGCGACGAGATCGCATCATGCCGGAATTGCGTGCGTGATGGAAATAGCGTGCACGCCTGAAAAATCGATGCAAGCCCCCTTTAGTATTTGCGGCCGCGCCACGATTATGGCGGCGAATGTCCCGCCGCGCGCGGAAACGCATTCCCTTTTCCAGGGTCGGCGCGATTTGTTTTTGTCCCCTTGCGTGTTTCCGCGATGTTCCGGTGCTCTGTTGCGGATTTCCGCCGCCCGGATTTTTCTATGCGGAAACGATAGCCCGCCTCTGCGAAAGCAGGGATATCTTTTTTCATGAACACATCATATCGTCCGGTTTTTCCAGCGCTTTCCGGAGGTGGCTCGTTTGCATCTTGGTGCCCTGTTCACCGCTCACCATGTCTTGACCTCCGGTTCGGTGCGCGAGACGGGGCGGCGCTTCCAGCTGTCGCCCTCGACCGTGTCTGCGGCCATCCATCATCTCGAAACCGAGCTGGCGATGAAGCTGACGGAACGCGCCTCCGGCGAGCTGGTAATGCTCATCGCCAGCGGCAGGGTGCTGGAAGGCCTGGCGCCGCTCACCGCTGCGATCGGCGAGCTTGGCCAATTCACCGGCCATGACGCTACGACCACCGACGCCATTGAGGTCACCGATGCCTGGGCATCACGTGTTCCCATCAAGGTCGTCACCATCGAGCGTTTTCTGGAAGTGGCCGACCAGGGCAGCATCAATCGCGCCGCCCGCCGCCTTCGCCTGGGGCAGCCGCAGCTTTCGCTTCAGCTTGCCAATCTTGAGAAATTTTTAGGTCACCGCCTGTTCGAGCGGCAGGCGCAGGGTTCGGTGCTGACGGAGGAGGGCAGGCGCGCCTATCAGATCTTCACGACGATCAGCCAGGCCTGGAACGATCTGAAATCATCGGCCGACGAGCGGTATCGGCGCGCCGCCCGGTCGCTGCGCATCGGCTCGATCATTCCCACCGGATCGGAAAGCTGGGTGGCGCGCTGCCTGGGCTCGCTGGTCTCCGAATGGAATGCGCGCCGCAACAACAATGCGATCTCGCTGGTCTCGATGACCGCCGACGATCTGCGCGAGGCGCTGAAGAGCGGCCGCATCGATGTGGCGATCCTGGATTCGGTCTTCGGCCTTGAAAGCTTCCGCCATCGGGAATTGCTGCAGACCGACATGGTGGTGATCGCGCCGCCGCAAAGCACCGAAACCACCGTCGCCGATCTCGTCGCCGCCCACGCGATCTGCATGCCGAGCCCGCGCACCGGTCTCGGCCACGCGGCCATGGCCTTCAGCGACGAGCGCGCGCCGAACCGGCGCTTGCGCAGCCGGGATATCACCGCCGCGGATTCGCTGCCTGTGATCGTCGACCTCGTCGCCAATCACGGCTACGTCTCCTTCCTCGGCCGGATCAGCGCCATGCCGATCGCCGACAAGGTGCGCATCGTCGATCTCGACGAGCATCTGGCGATGTCCTATCACGTCGCCTTCAACCATCGCAAAGCCGCCGCCGATGCCTGCGCCGTCATCATCGAGGCGGCGGCGCGAATTACGTCTGAAACTGTCGCGCAGGCCATGGTGCGCGACAAAGCCAGGGAGAGCGTAGCGTGACCGTCCTGCTGGAAGTGTGTGTGGATAGCGCTGACGGCCTCGCCGCCGCCGTCGAGGGTGGCGCCGGCCGCATCGAGCTTTGTTCGGCGCTGGAGCTCGGCGGCCTGACGCCGCTGCCGAGCCTGATGCAGATCGCCGCCAGGGCGCCCATTCCTGTCTATGCGATGATCCGCCCGCATGCCGGTCCGTTCATCTTCGACAGGAGAGATGAGGAAGCGATGATGCTCGATATCGATGCCGTGCGCGCCGCAGGTCTTGCCGGCGTCGTCATCGGCGCCAATCGGCCGGACGGCACGCTCGACATGCCGCTGATCCACCGCCTAAAGGCGCATGCCTCAGGCCTCGGTTCGACGCTGCATCGGGCTTTCGATCTGGTGCCGGATGCCGACTATGCGCTGGAACAGGCCGTCGAGCTCGGCTGCGAACGCATCCTGACCTCCGGCTGCGCGCTGAAGGCGGCCGACGGAATCGAAACCCTGAAACGCCTTTCGACCACGGCATCCGGCCGCATATCCATCATGCCCGGCAGTGGCATCCGCCCCGCCAATGTCGGCCAGATATTGCAGGCAACCGGCGCCCGCGAGGTCCACGGTTCCTGCAACTCACCTATGGAAAGCGCCGACCCCCGTGCGGTCGCCTTTGGTTTCGAGGCGAAAAGCGCGAACCGGACGGATACTGCGGTGGTCAGGGAGATGTGCAGGGCGATTGCGGCAATGGAGCGTTAGCGGTTCCGCATCCCGGACGGAAAGCAAAGTGCCTATTATTTTACGCGATTCCCACCCGAAACCGCTCGCGCATTTTGCTGGAATTCCTCCGGACGTCCCGCCTCTTGCCGCACAGGTTTTCCCACTCTCCGTCATACTCGGGCTTGACCCAGGGCTTGACCCGACTATCCACGCCGCAAGCACTCCGCGCGCATGTAACGCGCCGTACCCTAACCACCAACCCTGATCACCGCCTTGATCAGCCCGTTCTTCTCATGCGCCCAGCGACCGAGATCGCGGGGCGTGTCGACGAGCGTTGTGCGGTGGGTGATGAGTTTGTCGACGGGCACGAGGCCTTTGGCGATCGAAGCGGCCACATGTTCGAAATCGGCGCGCGTGGCGTTGCGGCTGCCGATCACCATCATTTCGCGTTTGTGGAATTCCGGGTCGGAAAAGCGGATATCGTCTTTGACGACGCTGACCAGCACCAATGCGCCGCCATGGGCGACGAAGGAGAAGGCTTTTTCCATCGAAGGGCCGTAACCGGTGGCGTCGAAGACCACGTCGAAACCGTCGCCATTGGTTGTTTCGCGCACGGCATCCATTGTCGCCTCGTTGGCGACGATGCCGGAGGTGAAGCCGAAGCGCTCCGAGGCCATCTGCAGCCGCTCAGCGCTGGTGTCGAGCAACGTCACTTCATGGCCGGCAATGCGTGAGAAGATCGCTGCCCCGAGCCCGATCGGCCCGGCGCCGATGACGAGCGCTCGCGCGCCGGCGCCGGTCATCGAGCGGCGCACCGCATGGGCGCCGATCGCCAGAAACTCGACGGTTGCGGCCGCCTCGAGGCTCAGTCCCTTGGCGGCATAGAGGTTGCCCGCCGGAACCGAGATCTCCTCGCAGAAAGCTCCGTCCGTATGGACGCCGAGCACCTTGATATTGGTGCAGCAATTCGGCTTGCCCTGGCGGCAGGCGACACATTGGCCGCAGGACAGATAGGGATTGACGATGACGGGTGTTCCCACAGCCATGTCAACGCCTTCGCCTGCTTCCAGCACCGTCGCCGAGACCTCATGCCCCATCACGCGGGGATATTCGAGGAAAGGATGTTTGCCCTCGAAGATATGATAGTCGGTGCCGCAGATGCCGACATGGCTGACCGCCAGGCGCACCCAGCCAGGCGCCGGTGCCGCAGGCAAAGGACGCTCGACGATCTCGAGCACGCCGGGCTCCCGGCAAACAACTGCTTTCATGACGGGTCTCGCATTCTTGGGAGTTGACGAAGCCGGCCTGTTCGACCGGTTTCTCTTGGCCGCTCAATTGCTCCGGCGGCGGCGCAGTTGGTCGAAGAAGACGATCACGATGATCAGGAGACCGGTGATGATGCGCTGCCAGAAGGAGTTGACGTTCAGAAGGTTGGCGCCGTTGTTGATGGTGGCGAGGATGAAGGCGCCGATCAGCGGGCCGTGTACCGAGCCGACCGCGCCGAACAGGCTGGTGCCGCCGATGACGGAGGAGGCGATCGCCTGCAATTCCCAGCCATCGGCCTGCGTCGCATTGCCGATCGCGATGCGCGAGGCAAGCAGCACGCCGACGAAGGCGGCAAACGAAGCCGAGAGGATATAGGCGAGGTAGATCATGCCCTTGACGTTGACGCCGGAGAGGCGGGCAGCTTCCGCATTCGAGCCGACCGCGAAGAGATAGCGGCCCCAGCGGCTCAGATGCAGGAAGATGAAGGAGGGCACCGCCACCAGGATGACCATCCAGAACAGGCTCGGTATGCTGAACAGGTCGGCGCGGGCGAAATTGCTGAAATTCTCATTGGTGATGTTGATCGTCGAGCCGTTGGTGATCAACAGGCCGATGCCGCGCAGCGACGTCAGCGTTGCCAGCGTGATGATGAACGGCGGCAGGCCCATATGGACGATGCCGAAGCCATGGAAGGCCCCGATCGCCATGCCGATGAGCAGCGTCAGCACGATCGCACCCCAGACCGGCACGCCCGCCTGCAGCAGCCAGGCAATGATGACGGTACAGAAACCGACGATGGCGCCGACCGAAAGATCGATGCCGGCGGTGATGATGACGAAGGTCTGGCCGAGTGCCAGGATCGCCGTCATCGCCCCCTGACGCAGCAGGTTCGAAATGTTGAGCGGCGTCCAGAAGCTCGGGGTAACAACGCCGAGCACGATCCAGAGGAAGATCAAGAGCCCGATCAGCGTCAGGCCGAACAGGATGTTCATTTTCCGGCGCGGCGGCGGCGCGACGATTTCGGTGGGGGTGGCAGTCATGAATTTTCTCCCTCTTAGAGCATTTCCGTTTTCTTCAAACCACGGAAATGCCCTATCTCTTTGTTCTGACGCAATTTCCGGACGCAAAACCGCAACGCAGTTTTGCTGGAACTGCTTGTGCTCAGACGCCGATCGCTTCGCTGAGCACTTCTTCATGCGTCGCCGCGTGGTAATCATGGCTCGCGACGATTTTGCCGCCGCGGAAGACATGCAGCCGGTCGGCCAGTTCGTAGACCTCGGGCAGGTAGGAGGAGATCAGGATGATGCCCGCGCCCTCCTTCAGAAGCTTGGCGAAGAGCCGGTAGATTTCCGCCTTGGTGCCGACGTCGACGCCGACGGTCGGCTCGTCGAAGATGAACAGCCGGGCGCCGTGGCTCAGCCACTTGCCGATGACGATCTTCTGCTGGTTGCCACCCGACATGCTGGAGGCCGGAACACGCCGGCTTGGCGTCTTGATGCTGAGATCGCGGATCTGCTTGTCGGCATTGGCCGATTCGCGCGTGTGGTTGATGACAGGCCCGTGGCTGAGGCGCCCGAACACCGGCAGGTTGATATTGAGGCCGATCGGCAGGTTGAGGCAAAGCCCCTGGTCGCGCCGGCTTTCCGGCGCCAGCGCAATGCCGAGTTCCATCGCCGTGCGTTCGTTGCGGATGTCGACCCGTTTGCCCATCCACTGGATATCGCCTGCCGTTGTCGGCTGGCGGCCATAAAGGCCGAGCGCGAATTCGCTGCGCCCGGCGCCGATCAGGCCGTAGAGCCCGACGATCTGCCCGGCCTTGACGCTGAGCGACACGTCTTCGAAGCCCGGGCCGGAAAGGCCGTTGACGGCAAGGATCGTCTCGCCGATGGCGATCTCTTCCTTGTGGTAGATCTGCTCGATCGAGCGGTTGATCATCAGCGCGATCAGTTCGGCATCGTTGGTCTCTCCGATCAGCCGCGTGCCGACATGCGTGCCGTCGCGCAGCACCGAGACACGGTCGGCAAGCTCGAAGACTTCCTCCATGCGATGGCTGATATAGACGATGGTGACGCCTTCGCCCTGCAGGCGGCGGATCAGCTTGAACAGCTGCGCCGATTCCTGGCGCGTCAGATAGGCTGTGGGTTCGTCGAAGATCAGAAACTGCGTGCCGCGCATGGCGGCGCGCGCCGTCGCGACCAGCTGCTGCTGGCCGATCGTCAGCGAGCTGAGCAGCGCGCCGGCCGGCAGGCCGAAGCCGAGATCGTCGAGCACGGCCTGCGCCAACTTCTGCATCTGCTTCTTGCGCATCAGGCCGTAGCGGTTGACTTCGTCACCGAGGAAAAGGTTGGCGGCGACCGTCAGGTGCCGGCAGAGCACGACTTCCTGGTGCACGGCGTTGATGCCGCGGGCGATTGCCTCGTTTGGCGTCGACAGGCCCACAGGCTGGCCGCACCACAGCACTTCGCCGGCCGTACGGGTAATGACGCCGGTCAGCAATTTGATCAGGGTGGATTTGCCGGCGCCGTTTTCGCCGACGATGGCGTGGATTTCACCGGCAAGAAAGGTCAGCGTCGCCGGCTTCAGCGCCTGCACATGACCGTAATTCTTCTGCAGGCCCTTGAGTTCGAGGATAGGCGATCCGGCGGGAATTCGATTGGCTTCTTTCAGCGTGGCGCTGTCATCGTGGCGATGACTGACCTCTTCCAGTCCGATCATGGACCTCTCCTCCTTGTGTCACGTCTGCTCTCCATCCCCTGGTAACCATAGCATGGCCCCTGGTAACCATAACATGGATGGAAAAAGCCGCGCCGGTTTTTGAAGCCGGCGCGGCCTGTCTGTCTTGCTTACTTGATCTTCGGGTTCAGCAGCGCGTCGATCTTCGGATCGGCCATATTCGCCTTGGTGACGAGGTTGGCGCCGGTGTCGACATTGGCTTCGACCTTCTCGCCCTTGGAGACGGCAAGCGCGGTCTTCACGCCGTCATAACCCATGCGGTAGGGGTCCTGAACGACGAGGCCGGCAATGGCGCCGTCCTTGAGGAAGCCGACGGTCTTGTCGTCGCTGTCGAAGCCGATGACCTTGATCTTGTCGCCGAGCTTGTTTTCGGCGATCGCCTGACCGACGCCCTGCGCCAGGATCAGGTTCGAGGCGAAGACGCCGACGAGCTTCGGGTTAGCCGTGATCAGGTCGGTCATCATGTTGAGGCCGGTCGTTGCCTGGCCGTCGCCGTACTTGTCGGCAATGACCTTCAGGCCCGGATGCTTGGTCTTCACCTGATCCAGGAAGCCTTCGCGGCGCTGCTCGAGCGAGCCGACGCCGGGAAGGTTGGTAAGAATGACGATTTCACCCTCTTCCTTGCCGGTCATGCCCTTGATGGCGGCTGCCAGGCCATCGGCGGCGATACGGCCGCCCTGAACGTTGTCGGTCGTCAGGAACGACTTGAACGCCTTGGAGTCGGCACCCGAGTCGATGCCGATGATCGGAACCGACTTGGCGGCTTCATCGATCGGCTTGCCAAGCGCCTTGAATTCGGTCGGCGAAATGACGACGGCGGCCGGCTTGCCGGCAACGGCGTTCTCAAGAATGCTGATCTGGCCGTTGACGTCGGACTCAGCCTGGGCACCGAGTTCCGGCACCTTGACGCCGAGATCCTGGCCTGCCTTGCGGGCGCCGGCCAGAACGATCTGCCAGTAGAAGGACGTCGTGTCCTTGACGATGATCGGGATCGTCACGTCGGCGGCAAAGGACGTAACCGGCATCGCCGTGGCGATAACGGCAGCGCCGGCAAGCGCCGTAAAGGCGCGACGGGACAGAAGGGATTTCACGATAGTCATAAGGGTTCTCCTCTCAAGATGCGTTCTCCTCCGAATAAATCGGCCGCTGAACGCAGGCGGACGATTTTTATCGATAAAAAACATTTGCAGGGAGAAGCTAGCCGAGGCGCAATCAAATTGCAAGAGCGTCAAACTGGCTTTTTTGCTTTGGTAAATTCCCCCCAAGCAACTGATTTTATTCCAATACCACGATAACCTAAAATAGGTATCAGTCCAGATCGACCTCATGCGGATGCACGACGCCCTTTTTCAAAATCAGGTTTCCGTACAGCCGGAATTCCGTCGTCGCGACGATATAGGTGGCCTTGCGGGCCATCGCGTAGAAGGCGAAACGCTCCACCGGTACGATCGGAAAATCGCCGGCGCGCCTGGCAACGATCTGCTGGAACTCGGCGCAGACCTCCGGCACGGCGTGCGGGTCGCCGACCACCTCCATCCGCCACGCCGCTTCCGGCACGAAGGTGTCGAGCGGCATGTGGGCGAGGATCGCTTCGGCCATATCAGTGGCGCTGACGCCGTCGGCGCGAATGACAGGCGGGCCCATCGAGCCCGAGGGGAAATTGGCGTCCGATATGACGATGTCGTCGCCATGTCCCATGGTCTTCAGCGCGTGAAGCAGGTCGGGGCCGAGCAGCGGATGAATACCCTTGAGCATAGTGTCTCCTCAGACGCGGACAGCTTCGGCGCCGAGCGGCGGCGCGACCAGCGTATAGGGTTCGAATTCGGCATAGATCTCATCGGCAAGCCGCGGTTCGACGATTTCCATGTTGCGGATCAGGCTCGACGGCTTGGCGGTACCCATCAGCACCGATGCGACGATCGGTTCGAGCAGCGGAAACTGCAGGGCGGGCGCTGCCAGCGGCACGCCGTGGCGCTTGGCGATCGCTTCCATGGCGCCGACCTTGGCAAGCACGTCGTCATCTGCCGGCATATAGTCGAAATGCGCGCCCGGCACCGGACCGGTGGCGAGAATGCCGGAATTGAAGACGCCGCCGACGACCAGCGACGTGCCCTTCTGCCGGCAGAGCGGCAAGAGTTCGGCGACCGCCGAACGGTCGAGCAGCGTGTAGCGGCCGGCCATCAGGATGCAGTCGAGATCGGCGTTGCGCATGACGTCGAGGCAGACGGGCACTTCGTTGACACCGAGGCCGAAGGCCGAGATCGCGCCTGAGGAGCGCAGTTCTTCCAGCGCCTTGATGCCGGAATCGAGAAGCTGCTTCTGGTAGACGGCGTTCTTCGCCGCGCCATGTGTATAGACGCCGATATCGTGCACATAGAGAATATCGATGCGGTTGAGGCCGAGGCGGGCATAGCTGAACTCGACCGAGCGCATGATGCCGTCATAGGAATAGTCGTAATCGGCATCGAAAGAGAGCGGATCGACATAGCTGTAATCGGGCACGGTTCCGGTCGGCACCGGCCGAAGCAGCCGGCCGACCTTGGTGGACAGCACGTAACTGCCGTCCGGCTGGTCGCGCAGGAAATCGCCGACCCGGCGTTCGGCAAGGCCGAGCCCATACCAGGGCGCCACGTCGAAATAGCGGATGCCGCTGTCCCAGGCCGCCTGCAGCGTTTCCATGGCTACCTCGCGCGGGCAGACGCGGTAAAGACCGCCGAGCGCTGCCGCGCCGAAACTGATTTCGGTCACCTCGAGCTTGGTCTTGCCGATCCGTCTCGTCTTCATCATGCCTCCTCGCCAAGTCTTGGGATTCCAGAGCAATTCCAGGAAAAGTGCGAAGCGGTTTTCCGTCCGGAATTTGCATAAAACAAAGGATTAGAGCGTCGCGCCCAGATGCCACGGCACGAATTCATTGTCGCCGTAGCCGAAGAGTTCGCTCTTGGTCTTCTTGCCGGAGGCCGTGTCGACGATGAGCTCGAAGATCTCGCGGCCCTTGCCGCTGATCGTCGCGTCGCCGGTGGCGATCGTGCCGCAATCGATGTCCATGTCCTCTTCCATCGAGGCGTAGAGCGCCGAATTGCTGGAAAGCTTCAGCGATGGCGCCGGCCGGCAGCCGAAGCAGCTGCCGCGGCCCGTGGTAAAGGCGATCATATTCGCCCCGCCCGCCACCTGGCCGGTCGCCGAAACCGGGTCGTAGCCGGGTGTGTCCATGAAGACGAGGCCGGGGGCGGTGACTCGCTCGGCATAACCGTAGACTGCCGTCAGCGGCGAGCGCCCACCCTTGGCAACCGCGCCGAGCGATTTTTCCAGGATGGTGGTGAGGCCGCCGCGCTTGTTGCCGGGCGAGGGGTTGTTGTCGAGCGAGGCGCCGTGCAGAGCGACGTAATCCTCCCACCAGGCGATTTTCTCGTCGAGCTTGTTGGCCACATCGTCGCTGACGGCGCGGCTGCGCAGCAGGTGTTCGGCGCCATAGATTTCCGAGGTCTCGGACAGGATCGCCGTGCCGCCGGCCGCCGCCAGGAGATCGGCCGCGACACCAAGCGCCGGATTGGCGGTGATCCCGGAAAAGCCGTCCGAGCCGCCGCACTGCAGGCCGATGATGATCTCGCCGATCGACATCGGCACACGCGTTTCCTTGCCGACATCGGCGGCGATTTCGCGCAGCATGCCCATGGCGCGCTCGACCGCGCGGCGTGAGCCGCCGGCATCCTGAATGTTGAAATGCCGCTTCGAGGCGCCGGCGCCGCTCTGGCCGTAGAGCGTCAGCTGGTTGACTTCGCAGCCGAGGCCGATCATCAGCACGCCGCCGAAATTGACATGCCTGGTATAGCCGGCAAGCGTGCGGTGCAGCACGTTCATGCCGTCGCCGGTCGAGCTCATGCCGCAGCCCTGGTCGTGCACGATCGGCACGAAACCGTCGATGCCTTCGTAATGCGGCAGAATCGTCCGATTGGCCTCGTCGGCGATCGCCCGGCAGACCGTGGTGGAACAGTTCACGCTGGCGATGATGCCGATATAGTTGCGGGTGGCAGCCCGCCCATCGGCACGGCGATAGCCCATGAAGGTGCGCGCCCTGTCCTCGCTCGTCGCCATTTCCGGTGCCGAATTGGCAGTCGCCGCCAGCCGGTCGTTTTCAAAATGCAGGTTGTGGCTGTGCACATGGTCGCCGGCCTTGACGTCGGCCGTCGTGCGGCCGATCGCCTGTCCATATTTCACCACGGCGGCGCCGAGCGGAATATCGGCGATCGCCACCTTGTGGCCGGGATCGATTTTTTCACGGGTTTCAATGCCGGCAACCGTCGAACCCGGCGCGATGGCCGCCGTTGCGACCGCGACATTGTCACCGGCCGACAGGATGATCCAAGGCAGTTTGTCCAAGTCTCTTCTCCCCAGAGCGTGATGCCGAAAAGCGTGAGTGGTTTTCGGACGACATCATGCTCCAACTATCGAATTTAGGAAACGCTCGCTGCATCGGCGAATGCGCATTGATTTTGTTTTTTATCTACAATAAACATTTTCAAGTCAACGGGAATATTGATCCTGTGGACGAGGGAGGCAATGAGCCGCAGGCGACCGGAAATAAGCTAAAAGGTCGTTTGAACAAGCCCCGGTCGGGCGCCGTCCTGCTTTCAAGCGAGGGCGGCAAAGCTGACACGAGGGCGGAAAGCGGGGTCTGGTGGCAAGGCAGAATACGGTCTTCAAGGAAGCCTACAACAGGTATGCCGTGGCCCTGCGCACGGATACCGCGCTGCCCTCGGAACCCGAGATCGCCGCCCAGCTCGGCGTCAGCCGCTCGACGGCGCGCGCCATCCTCACCCGTCTCAGCGAGGAAGGCATCATCCGCTGGAACAAGCGCCAGAAGACCGTGCTGCGCCAACCCACCGACCGCGACCTTTTTCCCTCGGAGGAAACCGACTCCCTGCATGATATCATCGAGCGCAGCTTCATGCAGCGCATCCTCGCCGATGATGCAGCCCCCGGCATGCAGATCAACGAGCTAGAGCTTGCCCGCGAGATCGGCACCGGCACAACAAGCGTGCGCGAATTCCTGATCCGCTTCTCCCGCTTCGGCCTGATCGAGAAACGGCCGAACAGCCACTGGACGCTCAAGGGTTTTACCCGCGAATTCGCCCTCGAACTTGCCGATGTGCGCGAGATGTTCGAGCTGCATTCCGCCGCCGAATTCGGCCGGCTTGCCAGGGATAGCCAGGCCTGGGCCGATCTCGCCGCCATCCGCGACGACCATCACGCCATGCTTGCCGACATCAACCAGCGCTACAGGGATTTCTCCGTTCTCGACGAGCGCTTCCACCTGTTGATCCACCGCGCCTCGAAGAACCGCTTCATCGCCGATTTCTACGACGCCATCGCCATCGTCTTCCATTATCACTACCAATGGAACAAGACCGCTGCCCGCGAGCGCAACGAGCGCGCCATCCACGAACATCTGGATTATATCGCAGCGCTTGAATCCGGCGACCAGGCGGCGATCGAAACCGCCTGCCGCATCCACCTGCGCTCCGCCCGCCAGACCCTGCTGCAATCCCTGCCGCAGATGGCGACGGAGAGCAGCTGAGCGTAAGCGAAAATCGACAAAGGTCGTGCCGTGCAGCCCCCTCATCCGACCCTTCGGGCCACCTTCTCCCCGAGGGGAGAAGAGGGAGAATGACGCTTCGCCATCGATCCCAATGGATGGAGTGCCTTTGAACGGGCGGCTTCATTTGGGCAGTGTCGGCGCGCCTCGCTCCCCTCTTCTCCCCGGCGGGGAGAAGGTGGCCCGCAGGGTCGGATGAGCGACTATCTGGGCTGTCAAGTTGCATGTTCGAATTCTCTTCGCGCATCTCGTGCTTTTGCATTGAGAATGACCAGGAGTTTTCGGGCGAGCGCGATGCGGATGACCATTTTCGGTTTGCCCT
>NZ_JABDWC010000033.1:0-69630 GCF_019685155.1 Rhizobium sp. NZLR1b | reverse complement strand
AGCCAGGTGCTGGCCCGCGCCATCCACGCCCATATCCATCACCGCACCTTCATCAACGGCAACCGCACCGTGGTCTTCCCGGCAAGCCCCGGCAGCTACGCCTCCGAACGCATGGGTTGATCGCGGGGATCAATCGGCGGCGCGCAGAGGCTACAGAAGTTTTGGGGAAATGCATGGCGGGCGGGGTTGCCATGGCGCGAAAGACTTATATACTCAGGAAATAAATATTCCGTAGAAGAAATAAGAGGGAACGGGAATGGCTCTATCATGGCGTTTCTCAGTGCTAGCGGATCGGCATCGCGCTCTGGGATCGAAGCTTGAGGACTGGAGCGGCATGGGAACCGCCTGGACCTACGACAAGGACATGTCGGAAGAGCATGTCGCCGTCCGCACCAAGGCCGGCATCATGGATGTCTCGGGCCTGAAGAAGGTGCACCTGGTCGGCCCGCACGCCATCGCCGTCCTCGACGCCATGGCCACCCGCGACCTGACCAAGATCTATCCCGGCCGCTCGGTCTATGCGACCATGCTGAACGAGCGCGGCCACTTCACCGACGATTGCATCGTCTATCGTACCGGCCCGAACTCCTGGATGCTGGTGCACGGCTCCGGCTCCGGCCACGAGGAGATCGTCAGGCAGGCGGCAGGCCGAAATTGCGCCGTGCTCTTCGACGACGACCTGCATGACCTGTCGCTGCAGGGTCCGCTCGCGGTCGACTATCTCGCCAAATACGTCCCGGGCATCCGCGATCTCAAATATTTCCACCACATGCAGACGACACTGTTCGGCGCACCGGTGATGATCTCGCGCACCGGCTATACCGGCGAACGCGGCTACGAGATCTTCGTGCGCGGCCAGGACGCCGTCATGGTCTGGGACCGGATCGTCGAGGAAGGCAAGGAGATGGGCATCATCCCCTGCTGCTTCTCCGTGCTCGACATGCTGCGCGTCGAAAGCTACCTGCTGTTCTACCCCTACGACAATTCGCAGATGTATCCCTTCGCCGACCAGCCGCCCGGCGACAGCCTCTGGGAACTCGGCCTCGACTTCACCGTCAGCCCCGGCAAGACGGGCTTCCGCGGCGCCGAGGAACATGCCCGCCTCAAGGGCAAGGAACGCTTCAAGATCTTCGGCATGCTGATCGATGCCGATGGACCGGCCGATCTCGGCGACGACGTTTTTGCCGATGGCAAGAAAGTTGGCGTCATTACCTGCCCGAGCTATTCGTCGCTGACGAAGAAATCCATGGCGATTGCCCGTCTTGACGTTGACAAGGCGGTGCATGGGACGAAACTCGAAGTCCGCGGCAAGACCGTGAAGGCAAACGCCACCGCCCACACGCTCCCCTTCGACGATCCGGAGAAGAAGAAGAGGACTGCCGTAGGTTAAGGAGCACGCAAATGCTCGTTGCAGGCATCAAGAGCCGACCAGTCTACACGGGCCTGACCATCCAGCCGCACGCCCGGCGGCACATTTTCGCACTCGAAGGGGAGGGTGCCAAGGCTCTCCTCGACCAGCGGCCGGCGCTTGACGAAACCGCCCTTTCCCGCAGCGAAATCCTCTATGTCGCCCGCGGCTCGCAAGGTTCCGGCCTGAACGAGGCACTGCGCCAGCTCGGCGCCGACATGTTTTTCACGGCCCCGACGATCGCAACACTGCTCTTCCGATTGAAGGGCTCGCTTGCCACCGCCCATATGGGCACGCGGCTTTATATTGCGGGCACCGAAGGCTTCATCGGCCAGTCAATGCTGGTGGCGCTCGACTACGGCATGGACCACGCCTCCGTCATCACCGAGCACCGCGGGTCGCTCGCCAGACGCGTGCAATGCGTTCATTGCAAGGGCATTACCGACGACGTCACCGCCAGTCCCTTTACCTGCAGCCATTGCGGGTTGACGCTTCTGGTGCGCGATCATTATTCGCGCCGGCTCGCCGCCTTCCAGGGCGTCAATATCGATGCGGAAGAACCGGGCAGCGCGCCCGACCCCGAGGAGTTGTTCCTTTGAGCGGCGGCA
The DNA here is from genome assembly GCF_019685155.1 of Rhizobium sp. NZLR1b. NCBI lineage: Bacteria > Pseudomonadati > Pseudomonadota > Alphaproteobacteria > Hyphomicrobiales > Rhizobiaceae > Rhizobium > Rhizobium sp. NZLR1b. The sequence goes on along the minus strand of NZ_JABDWC010000033.1, from coordinate 67,614 downwards.
CAGAAATTCCCGTCCGCGTGGCGCGGATCACCCCGATCGCCGAACGCGTCAAACGTTTCCGCTTCGAGCGCCTCGACGGCAAGCCGATGCCTTATTTTTCCGGCGGCGCGCATATCATCGTCTCGATGAACGATGGCGGCCATATGCGCCGCAACGCCTATTCGCTGATGTCGCCGCCGCATGATTGCGCAGCCTATGAGATCAGCGTGCTGCATGTCGAGGATTCACGCGGCGGCTCCACGTTCATGCATGAGAAGGTGAGCGAAGGCGACGAACTGAGGGTCAGCTACCCCGTCAATCTCTTCCAGCCGGACTGGCGCGGACGCAAGCATCTTCTGATCGCCGGCGGCATCGGCATTACCCCCTTCATCGCGATGATGGAGCAGTTCTCCCGCGAGGGCGCCAATTTCGAGCTGCATTATGCCATCCGCACGCGCGATCGCGGCGCCTATTGGCGGCAACTGCTGGAGCGCTACGGTTCCCATCGCATCAAGATCCATTGCGACGCCGAAGGCGCCGCCATCCCCCTGACGCGCCTGCTCGACAGCCAGCCGCTCGGTACGCATCTCTATGTCTGCGGCCCGTCCGGGATGATCGATGGCGTGCTGAAAACCGGCGTCAATGCCGGCTGGCCGGAACAGAATCTGCATTCGGAACGGTTCCTGTCGTCGCTGCCCGGCAAGCCTTTCACGATGGAGCTGATCCGCTCCGGCAAGAGCGTGAAGGTCGGCCATCACGAAAGCATGCTGGAGGCGATCGAAGCGGCGGGCGTCGACGCACCCTTCCTCTGTCGCGGCGGCGCCTGCGGTCAATGCGAGACTGGGGTCGTCACCTGCGAGGGCAAGCTGCTGCACAATGACGTCTATCTGACGAGCGAAGAAAAGGCCTCCGGCCGCAAGGTGATGATCTGCGTTTCCCGCTTCGAGGGAAACAGGCTGCATCTCGATCTTTGACGGCATCGGATGAAGCGGAACAAGGAGACCGATATGGCAATAGCCTTCAAGCAGGAAACCTTCCGGAATGATTTCAGCTACGGCAACAGCCCCGAAAACATCCGGCGCTTCCCGTTTCCCTTCGAGCGCGACGAATACATGTATTCCGTCAACATGGAGCCGCATGTGCGTGGCCGGGCGGGCACCGTCTTCGAAAACCTGATCGACGTCGACGAACATTATGTCGCCGAGATGCACGACCGGGCACTTGTTTTGAAGGAGGATCCGCTTCGCTATCAGGCCCTGCCGCACATGATGAGCGCGCAATGGGATACGCTGGAACTGCTGATGGAAGAGCAGGCGGCGGGTAATCCCGACCATTTCACGCTGATCCGCAACGGCGACCAGTGGCGCTGGATCAACCGCCCGCTCGGCATCGACGACAGCTTCACCTTCGGCGATGCCTCGACGCTGCCCTATGAGCCGTTCGAATACATCACCCGCCAGGCCCAGGGCGATTTCTGCATCGTCGACCAACGCGACGGCAATCTGTGGATGGATGCCGGCATGGTAACGACGCAGGCCGACTGGTCGCTCGATTTCGATATCGGCATGAATTTCATGGAATGGCATGGGCCGGTGCCGCTCGCCCACCAGATCGGCGTCTTCGACCGGGCGCTGAAATTCCTGTTGAACCTGCAGCAAGGCAAGCCGACACGGCGGTTCAACTGGACGATGACGATCAATCCGCGGCTCGACACCAGCCCCGAGAATTATCACAAATGGGGTCCAGATCGCACCACCGTGACATCGGGCAATGTCGGCGAGAAGGTGTATCTGCGCGTCGAGCTGCAGAGCCTCTGGCGCCTGCCGCGTTCCAACGCCATCCTTTTCGTCATCCGTTGCTACCTGATGAACATGGAAGAACTCGTCACCGTGCCGAAGTGGGCGCGGCGCTTCCCGCGCGTGCTGAAGACACTGCCGCCAGAGCTCATCGATTATAAGGGCCTCACCCGTTTCCGCGAGACGACGATCGACTGGCTATCCAAATATGACGATGGCGCTCCGACCAGCCCCGGCATCTTTCCCGACTGAGGCGCCGCGATGCACACCAGCACCGCGCATCTCTCAGGCGCGGAAAACACCGTAACGATTTGAATTTCTTTCGTAAATCGATATCGCATAATCAAGAGGGGAATGCTTCATGACAAGAGTAGCCGTCATCGGTGCCGGTCCTTCCGGGCTGGCGCAGCTGCGCGCCTTTCAATCGGCTGCCCAGAAGGGCGCCGAGATCCCGGAGATCGTCTGCTTCGAAAAGCAGTCGGACTGGGGCGGGCTCTGGAACTATACCTGGCGCACCGGCCTCGACGAATATGGTGAGCCGGTCCATGGCAGCATGTATCGTTACCTCTGGTCGAACGGTCCGAAGGAATGCCTCGAATTCGCCGACTATTCCTTCGAGGAGCATTTCGGCAAGCCGATCGCCTCCTATCCGCCGCGCGCCGTGCTCTGGGATTATATCAAGGGCCGCGTCGAGAAGGCGAATGTCCGCCATTGGGTACGCTTCAGCACGCCGGTGCGTATGGTCCGCTTCGACGAAGCGACGAAGAAATTCACGGTGACGGCGCATAACCGCGTCGAGGACCGGATGTATGACGAGGAATTCGACTATGTCGTCGTGGCATCAGGTCATTTCTCGACGCCGAACGTGCCCTATTTCGAGGGCGTGAAGGCCTTCAACGGCCGCGTACTGCATGCCCACGACTTCCGCGACGCGCTGGAGTTCAAGGGCAAGGACATCCTACTCGTCGGCCGCAGCTATTCGGCCGAGGACATCGGCTCGCAATGCTGGAAATACGGCGCGAAATCGGTGACGACGAGTTACCGCTCGAAGCCGATGGGCTTCAAATGGCCGGAGAATTTCGAGGAGCGGCCGCTGCTGACCAGGCTCGAAAACCGCACGGCGCATTTCCTCGACGGCTCGACCAAGGAGGTCGATGCGGTAATCCTCTGCACCGGATACCAGCATCACTTCCCCTTCCTGCCTGACGACCTCCGGCTGAAGACCGCCAACCGCCTTTGGGCGGACAGTCTCTACAAGGGGGTGATCTTCGATAAGAACCCGCAGCTCTTCTATATCGGTATGCAGGACCAGTTCTATACTTTCAACATGTTCGACGTACAGGCCTGGTGGGCGCGCGACGTGATGATGGGCCGCATCGCGCTGCCGCCGCAAGAGGAGCTGAAAGCCAATTTCGACATGTGGCGCGCCCGCGAGGAGACGCTCGAGGATGCCGAACAGATGATCTGGTATCAGGGCGATTATGTGAAAGAACTGCTTGCCGAGACCGATTATCCCTCCTTCGACATCGAAGGCACCAACCGGACCTTCATGGAGTGGGAACATCACAAGGCCCACAATATCATGGGCTTTCGCGACCATGCCTATCGATCGCTGATGACCGGCAACATGTCGCCGAAGCACCACACGCCCTGGGTCGACGCGCTCGACGATTCCAAGGAGGAATATCTGCGCAACTGATCGGGCGAAGACTGCCGCGGGACAAGGTGTTCGCACACCTTCGTCCCGCATATTGCGGCCCACGCCTTTGGAACGTGACGACATAAATCCATCTGCAACTCTTCTCTTCGGACGTGGTCTTCATGGATTTTCAAACGAGCATTCTCGGACGCATGAGCGGCTTTCTCTATCGCTGCCGTGCCGATGAAAACTACACGATGCTTGAGATGACCGACGGCATCGAGCGCATCTTCGGTTATCCCCCCGACCAAATCGTCGGCAACCGCACGCGAACCTTCACCTCGATCATGTACGAGGAAGACGTGCCTTTGATGGACGAAATCGTCGGCCGGGCGCTGGAGAAGCGCGTGGACTGGACGATGGAATACCGCATCCGCCATGCAATGGGTCATCTCATCTGGGTGACAGAGACCGGCGGCGGCATCTGGGATCAAAAGGGCGAGCTTCTCTACCTCGAAGGCAGCATCATCAACATCGAATCGCTCTATCAGCGAATCGATGAACGGACCGCCGACATGCGCGTCACCGCTTCGAAGACCAACGAGATCCTGCAATCGCTGCGCTACCTGAAGCTGCTCGCCGTCAATGCCGGCATCGAGGCGGCCCGCGCCGGCACCGCCGGATCGGGCTTTGCCGTGCTTGCCGCCGAGATGCGCTCGCTCGCCAACTCCTCCGAAGAGGCCGCGCGCGCCATTTCCGAGGCACAACGCAAGGCGGAAGGCTGAGCGTTTCCCCGGCCAGCGAAATAATTATGGCTCGGGTCGAAGGCTGGATCGTTAACCGCTCTACGCCTGCTGATATTACAACACATTTTCAAGGACTTGCCGCAGTTTTGCGGTTGAAGTATCTTATCTCATTGTGGGGAATGTTAAGGCCGCGTTAACTTTTTGTTAACCATAGCCGCGCTAGACATGGTCAACGATTTCTTCACATAGATGACCAAAGTGCTAACAGACGCTCGCTCTATCCGCATCAAGGGCCGCTCTTTCCTCGCGGTCATGCTGTCCCCGGATCTTCCCATCGATGATTGGTTGATCAGGCTGGACGATCTGGCCGCGCGCTCGGCCGGCTTCTTCCTCGGACGGCCTGTCGTGCTCGACCTGACGGACCTGCAAATCGACCGGCCGCAGCTGAAGGACCTGATTGCCGAACTTGCCAAGCGCAATGTCAGCATCATGGGTATCGAAGGCGCACGGCCTTCCATGCTCGGCACGGGCATGCCCCCGGCGCTCAAAGGCGGCCGCTCGGCTTCCGACATCGAGGTTCAGGCGAATGAGCCTGTCGATCCGGTCGGGAAACAGGCAGCCGCCGAACCCCGTCCGGCGATGCAATCGATCGTCATCAGGGAGCCCGTGCGCTCGGGACAATCGGTGATCTTCCCGGAAGGCGACGTCACGGTCATCGGATCGGTCGCCTCCGGCGCGGAGGTCATTGCGGGAGGATCGGTCCATATCTACGGGGCGCTGCGCGGTCGCGCCATGGCAGGATCCATCGGCAACGCATCGGCGCGGATTTTCTGCCGCAAGCTCGAGGCCGAGCTGGTTGCAATCGACGGCATCTACAAAATGGCCGAGGACATGGCCTCCAATCTTCGCGGACAAGCTGTTCAGCTTTGGCTGGAAGACGACGCGATCATGGCAGAGAAACTGATCTGACGACAGCGCCGCGCGCTTTCATAAGATGCGCAAAGGACGTTGAAACACTTTGAATTGCGCCACGGCAAAGGAGAGAGACATGGGGAAAGTGATCGTCGTCACGTCAGGCAAGGGCGGGGTCGGAAAGACGACCTCGACCGCCGCATTGGGAGCGGCGCTGGCGCAACGCAATGAAAAAGTCGTCGTCGTCGATTTCGACGTCGGCTTGCGCAATCTCGACCTGATCATGGGCGCCGAGCGCAGGGTCGTCTACGACCTGATCAATGTCATCCAGGGCGACGCCAAGCTCACCCAGGCGCTCATCCGCGACAAACGGCTTGAGACGTTGTTCCTGCTGCCGGCCTCGCAAACGCGCGACAAGGATAATTTGACGGCCGAGGGCGTGGAGCGCGTCATCACTGACCTGAGGCGTTATTTCGACTGGATCATTTGCGACAGCCCCGCCGGGATCGAACGCGGCGCAACGCTTGCCATGCGCCATGCCGATGCTGCCGTTGTTGTCACCAACCCGGAAGTCTCGTCGGTACGCGATTCCGATCGCATCATCGGCCTGCTGGATTCCAAGACCGCCAAGGCCGAACGCGGCGAGCGGATGGAAAAGCACCTGCTTCTCACCCGCTACGACGCCAACCGCGCCGAGCGCGGCGACATGCTCAAGGTTGACGACGTCCTGGAGATCCTGTCCATCCCGCTGCTCGGCATCGTGCCCGAAAGCATGGATGTTCTGCGTGCATCGAACATCGGCGCGCCGGTCACGCTGGCAGACAGCCGCAGCGCGGCTGCGATGGCCTATTTCGATGCGGCCCGCCGGCTCGCCGGCGAGACCCTGCCGATGGCGATCCCTGAGGAAAAGCGGAATATTTTCGGCAAGATCTTCGGACGGAGGGCGGCATGAATATTTTCCGTCTTTTCAACAAGCAGAGAACCGCACCGGCCGCTCGCGAACGCCTGCAGGTGCTTCTTGCCCACGAGCGCTCTTCAGCCGGGTCGGACCTGGTCACGCTGCTGCGCGAGGAAATTCTCGCGGTAATCGCCAAGCATGTACAGCTCGACCACGACAAGGTGCAGGTGACGATCGATCGCAACGAATACGTCTCGACGCTCGAGATCGATGTCGAAATCCCGTTGAATGCAGCCGTGCAGGCCGCTTGAAAGAGGGCGCTGCCTGTTCAGACGACAGGCAGCGCTGACAATCACGACTTTCTGGCTTTTCGATTGGCGTAACGCAGGTCGCGTGCGGCCTTTCGGGCGGCTTCATCGGCAATCACGCGAGCGATCCGGTCTTTGTCGGCCGCTTCGCGCGCGTCGGCATCAGCACGTGCTTCGGCCTCGGCGGCCGCCTGACGTTCAGCTTCTGCGGCTTGAGCCCGCTCCAGTTCCTCACGCTTTACCCGCTCCCGCTCGGCGCGCCGTTCTTCCCGGGCTTCGGCGACGGCTTGACGCTCCGCCTGCTTTGCGATCCGCGTGGGTTCGGCCGTATCCTTGGCGGTACGAAACGCATTGAGGAGAGCCGCCTTGGCTTCGGCAGCGGCGCTGCGACGATCGGAAAGCTCGTTGTTTTTGGCGTGTTTCAAATCTGTTACCTGACTGTTTGACTGCGACACTAGAGCATGACGCCGAAACCGGTGGGGCTCTTCGGATGACCCTATGCTCTATTTCTCGATTTGGATCTGGACAGTATTATGCCAATCCGGCGTGTAATCATCTAGATCTTGAATCAAATTTTCTTTTTTCGCTTCACGGCAGGGCCGGCGGCCGCGATCGCGCGATCCTGCAATTCCTTCGCTTCACGGGCTTCGCGCAGTCTCAAGGTCTTTTCCTCGCGGGCGCGAACGGTCTGATCGATCTCTTCCACCGCGCGGCTTCTCGCCAAGAATTGCGATTGTGCGTTTCCGAAAGCGATCTCCGCCTGTTGGCGTGATTTGCTGTGTGTATCTGACATATTCGTCCTGGATTTCATTTAAGCGCCGCGCGTCTTTTTAGCAAAGGACGGTGGAACGCTTGGAATTGCTGCGTCATTCCTTAAACCGATTCCGATTTAAGGAATGATGCAGTGTTCGCTCAGCGAACGCAACAAAAAGGCCAGGCAACTTGCCTGACCTCGCCGGTATCACGCTTTCAACAGTGCCAGTACATCCGTGGTCAAAGGAAAGCAGATATCAATTTAAGCAGCTTGAAGATTGCAAGCGGACATTTTGCCCGACTTGTTATCGCGCTCAAGCTCGTAACCGATCTTCTGGCCTTCGACGATCTCACGCATGCCGGCGCGCTCAACGGCCGAGATGTGAACGAAGGCGTCAGCGCCACCGTCGTCAGGCTGAATGAAGCCGAAGCCCTTGGTGGAATTGAACCATTTAACTGTGCCAGTGGTCATAACAAACCCTTTCATAGCAATTGACAGGCCGCACGTGCGAGATGCACGACGGATGATAATCTCGATTTTGAAGAGGGAAGTTCGTCCAGGGCACGTTGTCGGCGTGCGATAACAAAAGTCAAACAAGCAATATCGACTATCCGGATATAATCATTGAACTCGAATTTGTCAACTTTCAGTTCTTCGAAACTCGATATTCTCTAAATGGTTGTATCTCAGCGGCTTTACACATCGCCGCAGAGCCGGCTCTTCCCCCGTGGTATCGGGCCGATATTAAGCAGCAGACGAGCCGCTGCCTAACTCGGAGGAATGATGATCAAAGTTTGATGCAGCTACCGTCCGGAAAACCGGATCTGTGGGATCGGCTCACCTTTCCGGATAGCCGCAGTTGCAGCGGCCATTCCCTCTGCGCCATCCCTGGTGTCGAGGATACCAGCGGTGACTTGGAGGGTAATGACGTCTGCGGCCGACACACCGCCCGACGACCAGGCCCGGATGAGCGAGCGCATCTTCCCGTAGGCAAGGGTCGGTCCGTTCGCGAGGCGCTGCAGGAGATCTTCCGTGACCTTCTCCAGTTCGGCGTCAGGAGCAAGGTGGGTTGCGACACCCAGATCCAACGCGGCCTTGCCGGATATCATCTCCGAGAGCAGGACCAGGCGCGTGGCGCGCGCACTGCCGACGCGATCGGCAAGTCGCTGCACTCCGCCGGTCATGGGAACTCCACCGACCATTCCCTCCGGGAAGAAAAGGTGTGCCGACTCTGCCGCCACGAGAAAATCGCATGCGAGAAGGAGTTCAAAACCACCGCCCAGCGCCATTCCGCTTACAGAGGCAACCGTCGGTATCGGCAATTCCTCAATCGCGCGCAACGAAGCCAAAACATCGGCGGCGAACGCTTCCAGGAATTTCGATCCCTTGCCTCCAATGTCACCTGGGTTATCTGCTATGGCGAAGCTGCCGGACGCGGAAGTCACATGAAGAACGCGGATGTCGCTTTCGTATGCCTGACGCACGCCAGCCCTCAGCGACGAGGGATAATCGGCTCCCGGCTCGCTGGCCGCGTCACCGAGCAAGATCAGCTTGCCCACCATACCATGCTGCTCGAAACGGAACGAACTCATGTCTTATCTCCTAATTTACTGACACTTATAGCCAGGCAGGCAGAACGCCTGCTACAAAACGGCTGGTACCGCACGCCGCGCTTGGCGTTGGCTACCGAGCCTGTTATGTTACGTACATTACAGAATAGTGGTTGGCAATGGCCCGTCCTCGTACGTTCGAAGAAAGTGAAGTGCTGGATCGCGCGGCGGACGTGTTCAGCCGCCATGGCTATCACGGCTCAACCATGGTGGAGCTGACGGCCGCGATGGGCCTGAACTCACCCAGCATCTACGCCGCCTTTGGAAGCAAACGCGGGCTCTTCGACGCCGTTCTCAGGCGCTGCAGCGCTCACGAGGACGAGCACTGGGCATGGGCGCTCGCCGCTCCGACGGCCGAAGGAGTCGTCAAACGCTTGCTGACGACCTCGCCGGAGCAGACGTCGAGCCGCGTTCTCGTCCATGCGGGTTTGGCGATGGGAGCGGAGAATGCAGACATCCCGCCTGCGCTGCTGCATCGCCGCCAATCAGCAGAGCTGAAACTACGAGACCGGTTCGAAGAAGCGAAGCGGGCGGGCGACCTCCCGGCAGAGGCTGATACCTCACGGTTGGCGAGCTACGTAACGGCGGTGCTCGGCGGTCTCGCCATGAAGGCCGCCGGCGGGGCACCGCACGGCGACCTGCGAGAGGCTGCCGAGCAGGCGGTAGCGGCGTGGCGGGCAATCAGTGACGTCGCAGCCGCTACAAACATTCGTACAGGGGGTTCGCCGCCGGCGGGGGAGCGAAGCCGCGACCCGCGAAGGTTTAGTGCAGATGCGGCACTCGATGCTGCCATGAAGCTCTTCTGGACCAGGGGTTTTACCGGCGCGTCGCTCAGTGATCTCACCGAGGCGATGGGGATCACCCGCCCAAGTCTCTATGCCGCGTTCGGCAACAAGGAAGCGCTCTTTTTCAAGGCTCTCGACCTCTACCAGTCTCTTCGGAAAGACTACATGACCGAGGCACTCCAGACCCCGACGGCGCGGGGCGTTTTCGAGGCACTCCTCAGGGGGGCACTACGCGACCAGTTGGACGAGGAACAACCGCGCGGCTGCCTGATGGTTCTTAACGCGATGCAGGGAGGTGACGAGGCGCAGGCGATCCGCATCGAGGTCCTCAGGCGCCAGGCCATCGGGCGCGACCTGCTCGCCGCAAGGTTTGAGCGGGCCAAACGCGAGGGCGACCTGTTGCCGACGGTCAATGTCGACGGACTCGTGCGCTTCGTCCAATCCTTGATGCACGGCATTCTCACGCAGGGAGGGGCCGGCGCAAGCCCAAGCGAGCTGGAGGCCCTCGTTGAGAGCAGCCTGACCATGTGGACCGCGTCGGCAGATTTATCGATCGGTAAAGATTAGGTATATCGAAGGGCTGTTGGTATCTTTACCGATCGGTATAAAGCCCTTAGGCGGACACATCATCGCTTTCCCAGGAACCAATCTGCGACACCACCGTCGAACGCATGCATTACGAGCGCGGTCGCGTCTTCTGCGGGTCGTAGTGCGAAAGCGGCACGATTGTCGCCGGCAGGCGTTTCTGGTGGCCGTCGAGCTTGCCGATTTCGACCTCGGTGCCGGGACTTGCATGCATGACGTCGATGCGGGCGAGCGCGATCGTCTTGCCGAGGATCGGCGAGCGGGTGGCACTGGTGACGACGCCGACCTGAGCCCGGCCGATATGGATGCAATCGCCATGGCCGACCGCCTCGTTGGCCTTGACGTCGAGGCCGACAAGCAGATGGCGCGGATGCTCCTTGCGCCGGATCAGCGCCTCGCGGCCGATGAAATCGTCCTGCTTGGATTTCAGCGGCACGGTGAAGCCGATGCCGGCCTCGAACGGGTCCGTCTGGTCGGTGAATTCGTGATGGGCAAAGATCAGACCTGCCTCGATGCGAACCATGTCGAGCGCCTCCAGCCCCATCGGCTTCAACCCGTGCGGCTGCCCTGCCTCCCAGACCGCGTCAAATACCGCCAGCGCATCCTTCGGATGACAGAAGATCTCGTAGCCAAGCTCGCCGGTGTAACCCGTGCGTGAGACGACGACGGGCGCGCCCTCGAAACCGCCGATGCGGCCGACAGTGAATCGGAACCATTCGAGCTCACCGATCGTCGGCTGGCGCGGCGCCGTCCAGATGATCTCCTTCAGGATATCGCGGCTCTTCGGCCCTTGCAGGGCGATATTGTGCATCTGGTCGGTCGAAGAGCGAACCCAGGCCTTGAAGCCTTTCTTTTCGGCCTGCTGACGCAGCCATATGCCACTGAAATCATCGCCGCCGATCCAGCGGAAATTCTTGTCGCCGAGGCGGAAGAGCGTGCCGTCATCGATCATGCCGCCGTTTTCGTAGCACATGGCGGAATAGACGACCTGACCTGTCGACAGTTTGCGCACGTCGCGTGTCAGGCAATATTGTAAGAGCTCCTCGGCATCCGGCCCAGTCACCTCGAACTTCCGCAGGGGCGAAAGGTCGATGACGGCGGCGCGCTCGCGGCAGGCCCAATATTCCTCGACCGGTCCCTCGGCGGAAAAGCGGTTCGGCAGCCAGTAGCCGCGATATTCGGTGTAATCGCGCGTCAGGGTCGAGAGGCGTGGATGGAAGGCGGTTTCGCGCGTCAGTTCGGCGTCGGCATCTGGGGTCATGCGATAGGCCACCGCTCGTGAGAATTTTTCTTTTCCGGAAAAGGTGCGGACATGGATATCCGTCGGATCCCAGCCGTTCGCCGCGTCGATATCGTCGGGGCAGGACGATGAGACGCAGACAAGATCGGTGAGCGCCCGCATCAGCACGTAATCGCCGGGGCGCGACCAGGGCTCGTCGAGATAGAGCTGGTTGTTGTGGTCGATATTGGTGTTGTAGAAATAGTTCAGCGCTTCCCAACCCTTGCGGCCGGCAATGCCGTAAGGCGCCAGCGCCGCGTTGAAATTGTCCGTGCAGTTGACGTGGCCAGGATAACCCATGTCGTCGTAGTAGCGCGAATTGCAGGCGGTCGCGAAAGCATCGTGGCGCCCGACCGTATCCTGGACGATTTCGACCAGCGGCTCGAAGTCCCGGTCGAAGGCCTTAGAGGGCAGGCCCGGCATAGGATAGCTGCGGCTGAGCAGTGTGCGGGTAACCGTCGAATCAAGCGCGAGATCGAGGCCCTTGTCGACCTTGCGGGCGGCGAAAGCTTGGAAATCGGTGCACTGGCGCCCATAAACATCGATGATCTGGATGAATTCGCCGGCACGCACGAAATAGGCCGCGGCGGTCGCCGCCCGGATGCGGATATCCTCGATGGGGTCGGCGGCCGGTTCCGGCAGGGCGGAGGGATAATCGCGGATCAGCAGGCTGCGCTTAATCCTGACCTCGATCGGCGTCGCCGTATCCTGGGCCTCCGGCAACATGGCGCCGGCCGGTGCCGCGACGATCAGCAGGCCCTTCATGGAAGTCGTGAAATCCGCCCGGCTGCCCGGGCTCGATCCCGCCCCGAAGATGCTGAGCGCTCCGGCCGCGGCAAGATCGGCGCCGCGCCGCTCAAGCGCTGCGCGGGTGCGGGCAGCACTCTCATCCTCCCCTTGGAGAATGGCCTTCAAACCTTCGGCTGAATTGCTGAATGCCGTTCCGAGACCCGCCGCCAGGAAGCGTCCCTTTTCGTTGAGGAAAGAGACCTCGCAAACCTGACCGCCCTCGCTGTCGATGACAGTGACGCAGTCGCCCGGCTCGACACGCACCACGACCGATCCGCCGCCTTTTGCCCTGTAGCGCTCCGTTCCCTCCGGCAAGGTGGGAATGCCGGGATAACGCACGAGGCTCGCAGCCGCCGGCCGCAGGCCCGTCATAGCAGGATGAAGTTCTCGCATTCTGCCCTCATTGGGAGGATCGGCATGCCCTCGGGCACCACCCATACAGGTTACAAAATGTCTCGCGAAAGTAAAGTCATGTTGACTAAAAAGAAAATATCTTCACTATGCATCAAGGGCTGAGACTCGGGAATCCGTCGGGAACACGGATCGCCAAAATCATCCGGGCGGGCTTGAGACTGTCAGGGAGACACGTTCAGGGAGACGTACAAAGATACGTCCGGAACAATCGAATGGGGAATTTTACTGATGACAGACGTTGTGGAGGCCGGGATTTCATCCGGCACCGAAGGTAAGCTTGTACGCGCGCTCGACTGGAAGGGCGCATTCTGGGTGGCTGCGGGCGTGCCGCCGCTCGTTCTTTTCTCCATCGGCGGCATTGCGGGCACGACGGGCAAGCTCGCCTTCCTCGTCTGGATCATTTCGATGGTGATGGGTTTCCTGCAATCCTTCACCTATGCCGAAATCGCCGGCATGTTCGCCAACAAATCCGGCGGTGCCTCGGTCTATGGCGCCACCGCCTGGCTGCGGTATTCGAAATTCATCGCGCCACTATCCGTCTGGTGCAACTGGTTTGCCTGGTCGCCCGTGCTGTCGCTCGGCTGCGCCATCGCCGCCGGTTATATCCTCAATTCATTCTTCCCCATCCCGGCGGCGGATTCGCAGATGGTCCTCGACTGGATCTCCGCGCATGCCGCTTCCATCACGGCCGATAGCCCCCGCGTCGCCGAATATATCGCGGCTCATGCCGGCACGACGCCGGGTGACGCCGTCAAGGCGTTGCTCGGCACCGACGGCGTCGCCGCGCTGACGCCGTGGATCCGCAGCTGGTCGCTCGTCAGCTTCGGCATTCCCTTTCTTGCCACCGCCAACGTCAATGCTACCTTCTTCATCGGCGGCATCCTGATGCTGATCATCTTCGCGATCCAGCATCGCGGCATTTCGGAAACCGCCAGCGTGCAGAAGTGGCTGGCCATCATCGTGCTCGTGCCGCTGCTTATCATCGGCCTCTACCCCATTGTCAGCGGCCATATCCTTGCCGCCAACGTCACCGGCCTGGTGCCGCCGACGGCCGCCTATTCCGGCGCCGACGGCACCTGGAGCAATGGCGGCTGGACGCTCTTCCTCGGCGGACTCTATATCGCCGCCTGGTCGACCTATGGCTTCGAGACGGCTGTCTGCTACACCCGCGAGCTCAAGAATCCGAAGACCGACACCTTCAAGGCGATCTTCTATTCCGGCCTTGCCTGCTGCCTGTTCTTCTTCCTGGTGCCCTTCGCCTTCCAGGGCGTTCTCGGCCATGCAGGCATGCTCGCCCCCGGTATTGTGGACGGCACCGGCGTTGCCGAAGCGCTCGGCGGCCTGATCGGCGCCGGCCGGGTCGTCACCCAGTTGCTCGTCGTGTTGATGATCATGGCGCTCTTCCTCGCCATCATGACGGCGATGGCCGGTTCCTCGCGCACGCTCTACCAGGGCTCGAAGGACGGCTGGCTGCCGAAATATCTCGACCACGTCAACGAAAACGGCGCCCCGACACGGGCGATGTGGACCGATTTCGCCTTCAACCTCTTCCTTTTGGCCATCGCCTCGGATACCGGCGGCTACTTCTTCGTGCTCGCCGTGTCGAATGTCGGATACATCATCTTCAACTTCCTGAACCTCAATTCCGGTTGGATACACCGGATGGACTCCGGCCATATCGAACGCCCCTGGAAGGCGCCGACCTGGCTGATCGGTCTCAACACAGCGCTTGCCTTCGTCAATGCTCTGTTCCTCGGCGCCGGCGCCAAGGTCTGGGGTTATTCCAATGCGCTCTGGGTCGGCTTCATCTTCGCCGCCCTGATCCTGCCGGTCTTTGCCTATCGCCACTATGTGCGCGACGGCGGAAAATTCCCGGCAGGTGCGATGGAAGATCTCGGCCTCGTCGGCCAGGATCTTGGCGTCAAGAAGGCCGGCATGCTGCCCTATCTCGCGCTCGCCGCCGGTCTGGCGATCGTCCTGATCGCCAACGTGATCTTTCAGCTTCCGGCTTAAAGTGCCTCCCAAGCAAAAAAGCCGCCATGAAAAAACATGGCGGCTTTTTGCATTTGTGGGCGAAGCTTAGCGGCCGCCTTCGATCTTGCGGTGGCGCTGATTGATACCGCCCTTGCCGTAGGGGTAATCGAAAGGCTGAGGCGCGCTTACCTCATCCAATCTCGCCAGGTCATCGTCGGAGAGCTTGAGCTTCATGGCGCCAAGATTGTCGGCCAGTTGCTCCGGCGTGCGGGCGCCGAGGATGACCGAGGTGATCGCCGGCTGCGCCGCCGTCCAGCCGAGCGCCACCTGCGCCATGCTGACGCCATGCGCCCTGGCGATCTCCTCGACAACGCCGATAATCGCCCAGGTTCGCTCCATCGCATTGCGCGGCGCATAGGACTCACCGCCGCGATTGGGATTTTCGCCGAGGCGGGTGGCGCCAGTCGGCATCTCGTCGCGCTTGTACTTGCCGGTCAGCCAGCCGCCGCCGAGCGGCGACCAGGGCAACAGGCCCATGCCGGCATCCTGGCAGGCGGCGACGATTTCGAGTTCGATGTCGCGCACCAACAGGTTATATTGCGGCTGCAGCGTCACCGGGCGGGTATAACCCCGCGCCTTGGCGATTTCGGATGCCTTGGCGATATGCCAGCCGACATAGTTGGAGAAGCCGTAATAGCCGATCTTGCCTGATGATACCGCATCGTCGAGGAAGCGCAGCGTCTCTTCGATCGGCGTCAGCGCGTCCCAAGCATGCATCTGGTAGAGATCGATCTGCTCGAGGCCGAGGCGGCGGAGAGAATCGTCGAGCGCCTGACCGAGATGCCGGCGCGACAGGCCGATGTCATTCGGTCCGTTGCCCATCGGAAAACGTCCCTTGGTGGCGACGATCGCCTGGCGGGCTTCGGTCGGGCGGGCCTTCAGCCAGCGTCCGATGATCTCTTCCGACTTGCCGGCGCTATAGACATCGGCAGTATCGATGAAATTGCCGCCCCAGGCGAAATAATCGTCGAGCAGCTTGTGCGAGGCCGCCTCGTCGGCCTCCGCGCCGAAGGTCATGGTGCCGAGGCAATAGGCAGTGACGACGGTCCCGCTGGAACCGAGCTTGCGATAATCCATTTTTCCTCCTCATGCGGAGACCCACAGCCGACGTGCAAAACCGTCGGGGTAGAAGCCGGGGCTCCCGCAATCAATGTCAATATCGTGCTTGAGGCGGCCACTTGCCGCCGGATGACGTCTGGCGCCCTGGGCTCAATCTGGCGCAGGGGCGAGGGCAGCATAACCAATCCGACCGGTGCCACAAGTGGGAAAAAATATTCCCGCGGGCGCCACCGGCGACGGTTACGCTTTTCTCGAGAACGACCCGTCGATCAGATCGGCTGCAGCGACCCCGGTCTCATAGGCGCCGTGCGCCGTCGAGTAACGCGAGCGAGAACAGGCCTCGCCCGCAAAGAAGATCCGCTGGTCATGCGGTGCAGCGAGACGGCTGCGCAGATCGGAGGCGCCCGGCTCGGCATAGGAATAGGAGCCGCCGATATGGGGTGCAGCGGCCCAGGCCGACATTGCCGCCACCGACAATTCCTTGCGGATATCGGCGCCGAATGCTGCCGCCAGTTCATCCCCAGCGAAGGCAAAGGCGGCCTCTTTTCCCTCCCGCTCCAGATCATGCGCGAGGTCGCCGGCAAAATAGGCTTCGACGACGGCAGCGCCGAGTGGCCGGAGCTGATAGGTGCCGGTCGCGCCGCGGCTGATGGAGCCGAGCATATGGGTATCAGCCGGCAGCGCCTGCTGATTTGCGAGCCTGAGGAAGAGCTTGTCGGCGAGCCCGAGCGGCAACCGCGCCGCTGCCTCGATCTTCTCGGGCAAAGGCGGGTCGAAAACAATCTTGCCAGCGGCAAGCACATTCGTCGAAACCGTCACCAGCACCGCACGGGCACTGAGCCCACCCTGGTTCGTCTGAATGTCGATGCGGCCGGCATGGCGGTGATTTACGCGCGTCACTTCGACGCCGAGCCTCGTCGCAACCGGCCTGCCGTAACGGCAGATCAACGTCCCATAGCCCTGGCGCACCCGCCAATCGGGGCCAGGACCGGGGTCGTATCGGTTGTAGTCGAGGACCGACGAGCGTTCCAGCTCGGCGCCGGTGATATAGGTGCCGATCGCCCGGATCTGCCCGTTCCAGGAATTGCCGGGTTCGAGCATCTCGGCCAGATCGGTGTCATCGCCTTCATGGCTTTCAAGGCGTTCGAAATAGTCACCGATCGCCGCTCGCGCGGCGTGGGTCTCCGCATCGTCCCGCTGCAGCCGCCGGCCGCCGTTCCAGGGCGCCGGTGTATGGTCGACCGCCAGTCCGACCTCACCGGCGATCGCGGTCCAGGCGTTGGTCCGCGCCCCATGCAGCCAGCCGCAACCGAGATCGAGTGCGATATCGCCGGTTTCAGGCAGCCCGACGCTCCAGGCGCGGCCGCCGAGACGATCGCCCGCTTCAAGCAGCAGGATGGAAAGATCCGGGCGGATTGCCTGCAGGCGACGAGCAGCGGCAATGCCGGCGGCGCCAGCGCCGATGATGACGACATCCTTCTCGGCGCCCCTGCCGTTGTCACCAGGCATGCATTCTCCTCCCGCCGCTCACCGCTCAGCTAAGCCTCCGTGTCCCCGAAACGCAAGGGTGTATAGCGCCGCGCGCGATGGATTAAACTGCGTCTCCATGACATATAGATCCGATGAGCGTGAACAGAGATTCGCAACTCGACATGTTTGCCAAGGCATCGCCCGCGGTGGTCCAGCTACGCGACCCGTCGCGCCGGCGGCTATCGCAGCCGGCCGCCTATTCCGACGAAGAGATGGCGCGGGCGCTTGAAGAGAGCGGCAACTACCGCATCCTCAGGAAACTGACTGCCCGGCCGGTCGCAGCCGCCAGACGGCCGGAGTTTTCGCGGCTCGGCGTCATTCTCGATACGGAGACCACAGGTCTCAATCACCGCAGCGACGAGATCATCGAAATCGGCGCCGTCGCTTTCACATTCGACGACGGCGGTGCGATCGGCGACATCGTCGGCATCTATGGCGGCCTGCAACAGCCATCGCGGCCGATACCGCCGGAAATTACCCGGTTGACCGGCATCACCGATGCGATGGTCGAAGGCCAGGTCATCGATATAAGATCGCTAAGCGATCTGATCGAGCCGGCGGATCTGATCATCGCCCACAATGCCGGGTTCGACCGGCCGTTCTGCGAAGCCTTCTCGAAGGTTTTCGCCGGCAAGGCCTGGGCCTGCTCGGTTTCGGAAATCGACTGGAGCGCCCGCGGCTTCGAAGGCACCAAGCTCGGCTATCTCGTCGGCCAGGCCGGTTATTTCCATGACGGCCATCGTGCCGTGGACGACTGCTACGCGCTGCTGGAAATCCTCGATCGGGAACAAGGCGACGGCGAAAGCCCGTTCGCGGAGCTTTACAGCGCCAGCCAGTGCTGCCGCATCCGTCTCTTTGCCGAACACAGCCCGTTCGAGATGAAGGACCATCTGAAGGCGAGGGGTTATCGCTGGTCTGATGGAAGCGACGGCCGCCTGAAGTCCTGGTGGATCGAAGTCGGCGAAGACGATCTCGGCGACGAACTGTCCTATCTGCGCTCGGAAATTTACCGATGGAAAGAGGCGGAGCCGCCGATCGTCCGGCTGACGGCCTTCGATCGTTTCAAATCTTGAGCAGAAACAACTCCCAAATCTGACGACCCATGCAAGCGTCGCATAGGTGCAGTGATGCATTGGCGCTGCAACAATCGATCGGCTCGTATTATATGCAAGTCATCGAAGCGAACGAAGCGCCAAGGACTGGCAGCTAGGCTTCGAAAGCCCATCGAAAGGGGATCATCATGAACGTAGCACGCTCTTTCAATAACTGGCGCAAGTACCGTCAGACGGTCGCTGAACTGGGCCGTATGTCCACGCGCGAACTGAACGACCTCGGCATCGGCCGCAGCGACATCAGCAACATCGCTCGCGCTGCCATCGCCCGCTAACGGCCCGCAGACTAAGCATTATCGACACTTGGCCAGCGCCTGCTTTCTCTAGAAGCGGGCGCTTTGCATTTGGGCTCCCGGTTGATGGAACCACGGCGACGGAGCCGCCCGCTTTTCGCATAGCGCATAGCTGCCTTGCAAAGAAACGCCTACCAACTAAGCACGAAATAAGTATGATTATTTCTATCGAAGCGATGCACCTCCTCCCGCATCCCTTCGACATGCGGGCGCCCCATCCTCCTCCCAGGGTCGTCTGCGGGAACGGCAGCACTCCTCCTCCCAGCTGTCGTTCGGTTTTTTTCGAAAGCCTGCCGCACCTCCTCCCGCGGCAGGCTTTTTCGTTTTTGGCCGATCGCGCCAAAACCGCCGCTCGCGATCCGTCGCCCGGCATTGGTGACTTTTTCCTGCTTATCGCTGATTTTACTTCCGATTCCTGCGGCCACCGCCCACTGCGAGCCGGTGCTGCAGAAACATATTGACTTCGAATTTGTCGTACAACTATGTAACCATTCGGTTCATTGCCGAGCGAAACGGCCGCCGAGCGGATCCGGCTCTCGCGGGAGCAACGACGGTTGACGACAACGAAACTGAAGGAATTTGACATGCAGATCGACGTGAGGCACGCCTCCCATCCCGAGGCCGTGCGCGAATACGACACGGAGACGCTGCGGCGTCACTTTCTGGTGGAAACCGTCTTTGCGGGCGGCGAGATCCGGCTAACTTATTCCCACTACGACCGCATGGTCATCGGCGGCGCGACGCCGCTGGCCGATGGACTGGCGCTGACGGCGCCGACGGCGATCGGCCAGGAAACCTTCCTAGCCGAGCGCGAACTCGGCGCGCTCAACATTGGCGGCGCCGGCCGCATCGTCGTCGACGGCACCCGCTACGATCTTGCCAAGTATGATTGCCTCTATGCCGGTAAGGGCGCCAAGGACGTCCGGTTCGAGAGCGCGGATGCCGCCAATCCGGCAAAGTTCTATCTGGTCTCGACGCCGGCACATCAAGCGCACCCGACGGTGCTGCTCACCCGCGAGAAAGCCCGCCACCTGACGCCCGGCGACGCGGCGACGGCCAACAAGCGATCGATCTACCAGTTCATCCATCCTGAGGTTTGCCAGTCCTGCCAACTGACCCTCGGCTTCACCATGATCGAGCCGGGCAGCGTCTGGAACACCATGCCGGCCCATACGCATGACCGGCGCATGGAAGCCTATCTTTATTTCGATCTCGAAGCCGAGCAGCGCGTCTTCCACTTCATGGGCGAGCCGCAGCAGACCCGGCATATGCTTGTCGCCAACGAACAGGCGGTCATCTCGCCGCCGTGGTCGATCCATTCGGGCGCCGGCACCAAGAATTACAGCTTCATCTGGGCAATGGCCGGCGACAACAAGAGCTTCACCGACATGGATCATATCGCCATTGCGGATCTGAGGTGATCGTGGTGGCAAACCCCTTCGACCTTTCCGGCAGGACTGCCGTCGTCACCGGCGCCAATACCGGCATCGGCCAAGCCATCGCGGCGGCGCTGGCCGGGGCCGGCGCTTCGATCGTTGCCGTCGGGCGCTCCTCGATGGACGAGACCGAGACGCTGGTGAAGCAGGCGGGAAGCCGCTTCCATGTCGTCAAGGCCGATCTCGGCACGATCGAACCAGTCAAGGGGATCGTCGCTGAGACCATCCAGACCTTTGGCGGCCTCGACATCCTCGTCAACAATGCCGGCATCATCCGCCGCGCCGATGCGCTCGACTTCACCGAGGAAGACTGGGACGCGGTGATCGACGTCAACCTGAAGACCGCCTTTTTCCTGTCGCAGGCGGCCGGTCGCCATATGGTCGACAAGGGCAGAGGCAAGATCATCAACATCGCCTCGCTGCTCTCCTTCCAGGGCGGCATCCGCATCCCCTCCTATACCGCCTCGAAAAGCGGCCTTGCCGGCCTGACCAAGCTGCTCGCCTGCGAATGGGCCGGCAAGGGCGTCAACGTCAACGCCATCGCGCCCGGTTATTTCGTCACCAACAACACCACGGCGCTGCGCGAGGATGCCGACCGCAATACCGCCATCCTTGCCCGTATTCCGGCCGGGCGCTGGGGAACGCCGGATGAACTCGGCGGTGCCGCGGTGTTCCTGGCATCGTCGGCCTCCGACTACGTGCACGGCACGGTGCTGCCCGTCGACGGCGGGTGGCTGGCACGGTGAGCGGTGATCCGCATTATCCGGAGCTGCCGTGACTTACGTCGTTTTGCCTTTCCTGCCGGCATGCGTTAGCAAAAGGAAATGAGGCTGGCGCAGCCGCATCGGGGGCAGGATCGACACAAGATGACGGATAGGGACAACGCGGTTACCACCACTCGGCAGCCGCCGAACCTGCGCAGCGGCCTTGCCGACACGCTGATGGCGCAGATCGAATCCGGCGATCTGAAGCCCGGCCAGCGCCTGCCGACCGAACAGGCGATCATGAGGACGACCGGCGTCAGCCGGACGATCGTCCGCGAGGCGCTCGCCACCCTGCGCGCCAAGGGCCTGATCACCACGCGGCAAGGGCTTGGGGCGTTCGTCGCGAACGATCCGACCCCCAGATCCTTCTCGATCATTCCCAACGACCTGCAGTCGATCGACGAGGTTCTGCACGTGCTGGAGCTGCGCATGGGGGTCGAATACGAAGCCGCCGGTCTTGCCGCGCTGCGGCGCACGCCTGAGGATCTCGACCGCATGCAGGATCGGCTCGATGCGCTCGACAAGGCGCTGGAGGAGGGCGGATACGGGGCGCAGGAAGACTACGCCTTTCACAGGTCCATTCTGGTCGCGACGCAGAACTCCTATTACGGCCGCCTCTTCGATACGTTCGGCGACCTCATGGTGCCGCGGCAATGGGCACGCTTGGACAAAATGACGGCGGCCGAGCGCAAGCGCCATGCGGCGCGCATGCGCCGGGAACACCATGCCATATTCGCGGCGATCCGCGACGGCGAAGAGGCCGCCGCCCGCCGCGCCATTCGAACCCACCTCTCGAAGAGTGCCGCCCGCTTCGAAGAACTGCGCGACGCCAGCACTTCGTCGTGAATATTACGCGTCGGGCTTCGGCTTCATTAGCCGCCGCCAAGCGGCATGATCCGTCCGCAACTCGACGGAGGCGTGAACCTCAGGCAACAGCGGTTTGCGTCTGCGCCGGCCGAAGCGCCGTTTGAAGCCGAGGATATTTTCGACAACGCTCCTGGTGTAGAGCCCGGGGCCGCTTGAATAGATCCGCCACCCGCCGTCGACGGCTATCTCTCCCGCCTTGACGCGCTCCCATTCGGCCGCGGCCTGATAACGGTCATGAAAGGCCGCATCGCTGCTGCTGAAATAGCTGTTGCGCTGGCGCAGCGAAGCATGCGGCAGCACTGTCGTGACCGAGATCGGGTTGACGACTGAAATCGCCTTCCAGAGTTCGTCGGCTTCGGCGTCCAGCGCCAGCGTTTCGCAATAGCGCAGATGCGCATGCACATACATCAGCCCGATCTCGCGACCGACGAAGGAGGCGGATTCGGCGCGGCGAAACAGCGTCTCGGGTCCACCGGCATAGGTCGCGGGTTTCTCCATCAGCCGCACGCCGTCGGGGAAGCGCAGATGCTCGTCGATCAGCTTCATATGAGCGCGTCTCTGATCCGGTGTGAACAGCCCGCCGAGCATCGCCTGCGTCATCGAAATCAGCGAGTAGGAGAGGCCGGTGCGCTTATCGCTCGGGTGCAGCAGCAATTCGACGCCGTCATGGGCGAGATCGAAGATGCCGTAGCCGGCAACGATGCCGTCCCGCATCAGATGGCGGTTGAAATCCCGGCGCATCGCCGTTGCTACCTTCCTCAACCCCTTGGCCTCGACGCCGTGGCCGAGTCGGCGCAGGATTGCGGAGTAACGGACAATCTGCTCGTAGAGCAGGGCAACGGTCCAACTGCTGACCATCCAGTCGCGCAGATGCGGATCGGCCGGCTGCAGGGAATCGTTCCAGTCTCCCTCGCCATAGCGGATCAGATGCGTTCCGGGGATGAAAGCTTCGCGAACGGTGTCGAGCAGTTTCTCGACATGGATCGCGATAGTGTCGGTTTGGGCCGCCTTCTGCATGGTCTTTTCGTCGCGCCAGGAGAGCTTCTCGTCAAGGATGGCGAGATCACCCGTCGCTTCGATATAGTCGCAGAGCGCCTTCAGCGGCCAGACGACGATATCGCCATGGCTGTCGCCCGCCCTTATATTGGCATAGGGCTCCAGCATGAACCATTGCGGCCAATCGCCTTTCTCAAGGTATTGTTCGCTGAAAACGGTTTTCAGCACCTCCTTGGCTTCGCGATCATGCTCATAGGCAAGCAGGAACTCGATCGGCCCCTGGCAGGCGTCGCGTGTGCCCCAGGCCGCACCGGTATATTGCTCGAGGCCGTGCGGCACGCTCAAATGCACGATGGCATCGTGCGCGAGCCAGGGCAGCAGGGTCGTCTGCGCGGCAAGGTCGGGCGAAGGGTCGCCGATCGCCAGGCCGCGCACGGTGTTGCGCCAGAATGTCGAGGCCGGCGCCAGCATGGCCTCATCGGTGACGCCGGCCTGATAACGCCCTGCCAGCCGCTCGGCTTCTTCGGCATCGGTCATCGAACCGACGACTGCAAAGGAGAGCGCCTGCGTCGGCCGGGATCTGAGCGCGACGAAGGCGCCGTTGCGCGTGACGCCATCGCCATAGAGCAGTTCGTCGCCGCCGATCTCCTCGATGGCATCGGGGGTCGCGCTCACCAGCCAATAGGCGGCCTCGGGATAACGTTCGCCCCAGAGCCAGGCCGGATCCGGCCGAAACAGGATGCGCTTACCTGAGGTATCGAATTCGATCTGGCCGCCCGCGTCATATTCACGCTCGCCGAGCACGACGTGGCCGAACACCAGGAAACGGCACGGCTTGCCCTCGACCGACACGGTCCACTGCATCGCCGCATCCTCGCCGGAGGCGACCGCGGTTACAATGATGGTGCGGTCGGCGCACTTGTAGATCCAGCGGCAATCGCTGAGCCCCATTTCGAAAGCCGACGGCACCGCCAGCAGCTGCCAGCCGGCGCCGACATCCACCATGATGCGCAGCCCGCTGGCGCGCGTCAGGTTGTAGGGATCGCGGGAGACGGAAAACAGCTTGTGAAAGGAGGTGTTGCCGATCGTCAGCTGCGCGGCGAAAATGCCCTGCATCCAACAGGTGGCGGCAAGGGTCGAATCGTCGAGCAGCATATTCTGGCCGCTTCTGACGATCGCGCCGTGGCGGCGCGCCACCAAGAATTCCTTTTCGTGCAAGACGACATGGCGGTTGAGGACGCCGTCCGGCACGAAGAACGACAGCAGCTTTCCGTCGACGCGTTCCTCCAGGCTGCGCTGGGGATAGAGCCGGCCGATCGCCTTTTTGTCGAGCGGCTCGACCTCCAACAGTGACGCGTCCTGCAGCAGGCTGCGGGCAGGCGCCGTCTCCTCGATATCGGCGATCGCACCGTCTGCCGCCGCGAGCCCGCCGAGCCGCGCAAGATCGGCATCGCTCGAGGCCTCGAGATGATCGGCGGCAAAGAGCGCGAAGAAGGTCGCGGTCGCGCCGCTTGCGGTGACAGACAGCAATTTCGACTGGATGGCGGGGCAGGCCGTTTCCTGCTGGCGCCGTTTGCTCGGCAGGCTGGTGCCGAAGCGGCCGACCAGCCGGTCGTCGAGACGGTCTCTCGCCTGCACCAGTTGGATCGCATCCGTGGCATAGGCAACTGCCCCGTCGAGGCAACCCTGCGCCAGCCAAGGATTGCGGCCACCTCCCTGTTTGAGATTTTGCCGGTTCATCACCACAGGTCCGAATGCCTGGTGATCGGCGATATGGTGATCGACATATTGCGAGGCATAGGCCTCGCTGTTCATCAGGAAGCCGCGATCGCCGAGACCGACATCCTGGATCAGCACCAGATCGACCGGCAACGTTCCATCCTTCAGATGCCGGATGGCGACACGCCAGAACCAGGCCGTCTCGGAAGGATGCAGCTCGAGCCGGACGTTATAGTGAATATCCCCGGCCTCACCACTCCAGGAGAAGCTGGTGGCGTTATGTCCGAAGCTGCCATTGGCGCGCGGCCCGACGATTTCGACGACATCGGGCCGAGCGCCACCGACCCGCAGGTAAAGGCGGCCGATACCACCGATGAGCGGCGAGCCCTGGATCTGGTTGACCTGCACCGATCCCTTGTCGTCGGCATATTCGATGGCAAACAGCGTGCCGTTCGGCAGCGCCGATATCGACAGGCCGGAGCCGTTGCTGATCGCAAGGAGGCCAAGGTCGTCGCGGCGGGGCATTTGAAGACTGCGGTCAAGGTCCGGGGCCATTGAGATCTCGTCGATTGGCTTCAGAGGGGAACTGGAGGATGACGCAAAATGATTGAGAGAAATCTTACCGGCAGCCGGTCGATCGGGCAACCTGTCGTCCTATGTCACGTAGACGCCGGCCGCCTGGCGAAGGGCACGCAGAGCAGGGCGCAACTCGTGAGGACGGCGACGACCATCCAGGCTTCGTTGATCGCCTGCGCGCTTGCCGCGGTCGTGCCTTCCTGTGCCCCTTGCGGCGAGAAAGGCAGTAGACAATTCCGCTAGAGCCGTGGCGCGTCGCTCTCACCAACTGCCGACAAGAGGATTGCCGACAAGAGGAACGCTTGTGGTCTTGCCTGACCGATCGTCCACGGAAATAGCGGCAGCCATATTTTTAGGAGTCTTTCGAAACCACGTTGCTGCAACACTTGCAAGATCGCCGATCATCGCAAGTTTGTGCCAATCCTGAAAACGAGCGGCGGTCGCGGCAGGTTCGGACAAATAGAAGAAGTCTCCGGAGTGATCCAAACCATTGATGCTGGACGCCATGGATGACAAGGGCCGTTGAAACATCTTTGACGGGACCTGGAGACCTGCCGCTGTCTCTGAAAACGCAGGGGCCATGAAATCAATGGCCCAACCCTCTGCTTCGACCCAGCAATGGAAATTCTCACCAGCTCCTGTGACGTAACCATCCTCACGGTGGTCGGCAAATAGGATCATTGTCCCATCCAGATTGTATGCCGCAAGGCCGCCTTTGGGCGTCGCTTTCACCTTATAGTGCCGTTCGAGAATGAACGAGCCGAATGTAGCAAAGTACATGCAGGCGTGCGCGGGATTTCCGTTCTCATTTAGGATCAAGCTATTTATAACTCGATAAATCCGATGATAGTCGGTTTGCTTGATCAGCATTTCTGTTTACCTGTTTTCTTTCAGTCAGCCGAGGTCAGAGCGTGGTGAATGTGCAAATTCAGCTTGTTGACTGATTCTCTTTAAAGTTAGAGCGGGTTCGTCAGCGACGGTCTTCACGCCGGCGCCGACCGTCTGGCGAAGGGCACGCAAAGCAGAGCGCAGCCAGTGAGGACGGCGATGACCATCCAGGCTTCGTTGATCGCCTGCGCGCTTGCCGCAGTCTGGATCAGCGGATCGAGCAGCGCCGTGGTATCGGCGTCGAAACTGCCGCTATGTCCCGATATGGCCGCAAGCGGAGCGCCGACGAAGGTCGCAGCCTCGATGTCGCCGGCCTGAAGGCGCGCCCAGAGGGCTTGGCCCAGTGGTTCCGAGCGGGTGTAGATGATGGTGTCGATCAGCGCGATGCCGATCGCCCCGCCGAGATTGCGCATCAGATTGAAAAGACCGCTGGCATCGGGAATGCGATCGGCCGGGAGCGTGCCGAGCGCCAGCCGCGTCGGCGGCAACAGACAGAACATGATGGCGACGCCGCGCACGACCTGCGGCCAGAACATCGCGTCGTAATCCGAACGCGGATCCTGAAAGGCGCTCATGCCGACGCCGATGGCAAACAGGGCGAAACCGGCGGCCGACAGCAGCCGCGCATCCAAACGCTTCTCCAGCGCGACGGCGACCGGCGCCGTGATCAGCTGGGCGATGCCGGTGACCAGCATCGTCATGCCGATCTCAAGGGCGTCGTGGCCCCTGACAAAAGCGAGAAAGACCGGCATCAGGTAGACCGAGCCGAACAGGCCGATACCAAGCACGAAGCTCAGAACCGAGCCGACGAGAAAATTCCGGTCAGTGAAATTGCCGAGATCGACGATCGGCCGGCTGCGGCGCAGCGTTCGCCGGATGAAAACGCCCCCAGACGCCAGGCAGACCGTGAGCAGGCTGAGCACATAGGCAGAGGCCCAGCCGCTGGTCGGCGCCTCTTTCAAGCTGAGTTCCAGCGTCGTCAGCGCTGTCGCCATCAAGAAAAGAGACAGGCCGTCGAGATGCCTGAGCTCCGACGGATCGGCCGCCTGTCGCGGCAGGAAGCGAGCCGCCAGGATTGCCGAGGCAATGCCCGGAAGGATGTTGATCAGGAACAGCCAGTGCCAGGAATAGGTCTCGGTCAGCCATCCGCCGACGATCGGCCCGACGGTCGGCCCCAGCACCGCAAGCACGCCGGCGATCGTCGTCGCCAGCGCCTGCCGCTCGTTGGGGAAAAGAATGAACACGGCCGAAAACACCGAGGGGATCAAGGTTCCGCCGGAAAAGCCCTGCAGCACCCGCCAGGCCACCAGCTCACCGAAGCTGCCGCTGGCAGCGCAGCCGGCGGAAGCTGCGACGAACAGGCTGATGGCGGTAACGAACAGCCACCGCATCGTCAAAAGCCGCGTCAGCAGGCCGGTCAGCGGGATCGCCACCACTTCGGCGATAAGATAGGCCGTCTGTATCCAGCTCATCTGATCCGGATCGATACCCAGCGCCGACTGGATGGTCGGCAGCGAGGTCGCCACCACCTGGACGTCGAGGATCGCCATGAACATGCCGATGCACATGGCGATGAAGCCGAGCCACACGATGGCGGGCGTTTCACCGGGACGGGCAGATTGGCGTCGTTGCGACAT
The DNA here is from genome assembly GCF_019685155.1 of Rhizobium sp. NZLR1b. Taxonomy (NCBI): domain Bacteria; kingdom Pseudomonadati; phylum Pseudomonadota; class Alphaproteobacteria; order Hyphomicrobiales; family Rhizobiaceae; genus Rhizobium; species Rhizobium sp. NZLR1b. The sequence continues at coordinate 40,209 of NZ_JABDWC010000033.1, read as the reverse complement.
GCGATGATCCCGGTGACAATACCGATCATGTTTGCGATCGAGACGATCGACAGTCAACAGGCATATCGGGGCAAAGAGCCATCTTTGGCCGGATGTCCGGCAGTTGCCGCGAAGGTGTCTGCTACGCACGGATTGGCTGCTTCGTCACCAAATGCGATCGCTCTGCGCCTTCGGTCCACCGGCCAATTTCTGAATGAAGCTCATCAAGACCCACCCGACGGTGACTTGCGGAAGATTTGAGATCGGCAATTGACGCGCCGGCGAAAAATTGGCTATCGATATTAAATCAATTTGATTGACTTCAAACTCCCAATTCGCTTCCGGCACTGCGCTGGAATGTTCAAGCCCTGATTTTCAAGAGGAAGAGAGACCATGTCCACACCGCGACCGAAAAACCTGCGGCTCGAAACCCTTTGGAACCCGGCTGCGGATGGCAAGGATTTTTCCTACGTCCTGCGCCTCAAAAATCTCGGCGCCGAGCCGCTTTCGAATTTCTCGCTCTGCGTCAGCGGTCCGGGCCGCGTCGATCCGGCCGGACGCGTCGAGGGCGCAACGGTCTCACAGCGGATCTCGAATTTCACCGAATTCCAGCCGCCGGCCAATTTCATACTCGGCGCCGGCGAGACGTGGACGATATCGGTCTACGCGCTGAGCCGGGATTTCCGGCACTGGACGGACGGCGCGACGAGCGGCTATCTCGCGCTTTCCGACGGCAGCACCATCGTGCTCGGCATCGAGCCGACGCGCTCTTCAGTCAGCAATGCGCCGCTGAAACGCGGCGCCGAGATCTATCCGGTACCCGTCAATGCGCCCGTCCAGGTGTCGATCATCCCTTGGCCGAACCATGTGGCCGTCACCTCGCGCCAGCCGCTGCCGGCCGGTTTTGCGCCGCAGGCACGGAGCGGGGAAGGGGAGGAGGCGGCGCGAAGCTTCGCGGCGCTGGTGGAGCATCTCTTCGCCGTCGAAGGCATCGTGCGGACTGAGGCGGAAGGCGCGGTCCCGGTTGCCCTGAAAGATGCCGCAGGGCTCAGTCCGGAGGCCTATCGGCTGAGCTTCGAGGGTGAGACGATCACGATCGAGGCAAGCAGCCGGACCGGCTTTCTCTATGGCCTCGTGACACTTGGCCAGATCTGGCGCGGTGCAAGGCTGCATCCCGGTGTCTTCCGGTTTCCGGCCTCGGGCGAAATTGTCGACGAGCCGTCGATGAGCTGGCGCGGCCTGCATCTCGATGTCGCCCGCCAATTTTACGGCGAAGCCGAGATCAAGAAGCTGCTGGCGGTGCTGGTCTGGAACAAGCTCAATCGTTTCCACTGGCATCTTTCCGACGACGAGGCCTGGCGCGTCGAGATCGACGCCTATCCCGCCCTGACCGAGATCGGCGCCTGGCGCGGCCACGGCCTTGCCGTTCCGCCGCTGCTCGGTTCCAGCCCGGCCCGTACAGGCGGCTATTACACCAAAGCCTCTATCCGCGAGATCGTCGCCCACGCAAAGAGCTTCGGCATCGAGATCGTGCCGGAGATCGATGTGCCCGGTCACTGCTACGCGATGCTGCAGGCGATACCGGAGCTGCGCGATCCGGCCGAGGTCGGCAGCTATTATTCGGTTCAGGGCTTTCCAGACAATTGCATCAATCCGGCCCGCGAGAAGACCTACGAGATCGTCGAGACCATCCTTACGGAACTCATCGAGCTCTTTCCGTTCAAGACCATCCATCTCGGCGCCGACGAAGTTCCCCTCGGCGCGTGGTCCGGCTCGCCGGAAGCACTCGAGCGCCTGCGCACAGTCGCCGGCGGCGAGGTTGCCGATGCGCATGCCAAGCGGCTGAACGTCGTGACCAACACCCACGGCGCCGACGATATCCACGGCTCGGGTGCGGCCGTCCTGCAGGCGGAATTCCTGAACCGAGTCCAGCGCTTCCTGGCGAGCAAGGGCTGCATCACCGGCGGATGGGAAGAGGCGGCGCACGGCGATGTCATCGACAAAGCGAAGAGCTATCTCTGCAGCTGGCGCAATGTCGAGGTCTCGGCCGAACTCGCCGAACGCGGCTACGAGATGGTCGTCTGCCCCGGGCAGGTCTATTACCTCGATATGGCGCTCAGGCCCGACTGGGATGAGCCCGGCGCCAGTTGGGCGGGGACTTCGGATGCGGAAAAGCTCTACACCTTCGATCCCATCGGCGGCTGGACAGCGAGCCAGAAACAAAAACTGCTCGGCATCCAGGCCTGCATCTGGTCGGAACCGATGACGGATCGCGCCGTTTTCGACCGTCTGGTTTTCCCGCGCCTTTCGGCACTGGCCGAAACCGGCTGGACGAAACCGTCATCCAAGTCGTGGGAGCGTTTCAAGGCGCTGGCAGGGCTGATGCCGCTGCTTTATGGGCTGCAGGAATCCTAAAGCGCGTCGCATCAAACTTGATTCATGCGACGCGCTTTAGGCCTTTGTTTTTATGCGTGTCGTTATCCCGGAACCGCTGCACACTTCCGGGCGACATGCATTAAGGCGAGGATTGGGACCGTGATAGAATGTTCCTGGTCGGCGCCACCGAGCCGTCTTTCATACGCTTTGAGTAGGTCTGCGAGGTTGGCGGTCGGCCGTTGGGGCACCCGATCGGGTTAGCGTGGTAAGTATTGTAGAATATGCGAATGTGCGCATAATTTCTGCGGCTGGAGCTGCCAGGCAAGAACGATCGAGGGCTCTGGGAGATCCCAATGGAAACAATCGTCGAAGACGCCCATGTTGGCGTCGTGTCGCCCGAACTCGTGGTCGATGCCCTGTTTGCATGCCGAAAGACGGCGGCGATCAAGGCGGCCATCGAGCTTGATCTCTTTACTCATATCGGCGAGGGCAAAACGGCAGCCTTGTTGGCCTCGGCAACAAGCGCCTCGGAACGTGGAGTGCGCATCCTGTGCGACTACCTCGTGGTACATGGTTTCCTGACAAAGGAGAGCGGACACTACCGGATGACTCCCGCGACCAGAATGTTCCTCGATCGCAATTCGCCGGCCTATATGGGCTCCGCTGTCGAGTTCGTCGCCGCACCCGAAATACTGGATAATTTTCTGCGCGATCCGGCCGCCGTCGTGCGAAACGGCGGTTCGGCCGGGCTTGCGAACATGTCGTCAGACAATCCCGTCTGGTTGAAGTTTGCGCGCGGCATGGGCTCCTTTACCGGGCTCAGCGCCAAAATACTGGCCGGCGAAATCTCCGGCTGGCCGAGGTCTCCCAAAAAGGTCTTGGACATCGCTGCAGGTCCAGGCATTTTCGGGATCGAAATTGCGAAAGCCTTTCCATCAGCGGAGATCGTCGCCATCGATTGGGCCGCCGTATTGGAGCTGTCGCGGCAGAATGCGGAAAAAGCCGGCGTGGCTGACCGGTACCGGACGATCGCCGGCAGCGCCTTCGATGTCGATTGGGGCACGGGTTATGATCTCGTCCTGCTTCCAAATTTTCTGCACCACTTCGATCTGCCGACATGCGCCCAGCTGTTGCGAAAGATCATCGCCGGCCTTGCAGAGGATGGTCGGATCGTCGCGGTAGATTTCGTGCCGAACGAAGATCGCGTGTCGCCGCCTTTTCCGGCAGCTTTCTCCTGGGAGATGCTCGCCAGCACCCCGGCGGGCCAGGCTTATACACAAAGTGAGCTGACTGAGATGGCAAGACAGGCCGGTCTTGCCGACGTCACAGTCAAACCGATGCCGCCGACTCCTTCAAGTATCATTCTGTTTGAATAGCCGGTCGACCGTCGCTGTGTCGCCGCGCGCGCCGTAGCCCGGCTCTACGACCAAGCCGGCTATCGGCTAAACTCAATTTAGCCGACCGGCTTTTGCAGAACGTCGAAGCGCGGATTGGTTTCGGAAAAGATCGGCAGGGCGGCGGCGCCGAGGATGGCGGTATCCTTGCCGGTCATGCCGATCATGACGCGGGGGATGGTCCGCTTCTGGCCGGGATCGATCGGGACGTGCAGCGGCTCCAGCCGTTCTGCGAGCCGGCGCATCAGCAAGGTCGATACGCTGCCGCCGAGCACGATGGTCTGCGGGTCGAAGGCAAGTTCGAGGAAGTCGAGCGTCTGCCGCAGCGGCTGGACGGCCTGATCGAGCCAGGCGTCCAGGCCTTCGCCGCCCTTGGCGATCCGCGCGTCGAGATCGTCTGAAGACAGCTCCTCGGCATTGGCAATGCCCATGAATTCGTAGGCGACGGTCGGCGAGATGTAGCGGTCCAGGCAGCCGCGCTTGCCGCAGCTGCAGAGCTTGCCATGCGGCTCGACGATGATATGGCCGATCTCGCCGGCATTGCTGCGGCTGCCCTTGTAGAGGTGGCCGTCGAGGAACATTCCAGCGCCGATGCCGCCGCCGCCGGCAAGAAACAGATAGACGAAGCTGCCCAAACCGCGGGCGACGCCGTGGAGGCGCTCGCCGATCGCCGCTGCGGTCGCGTCGTTTTCGACGAGCACCGGCACCTTGACCCGCTGTTCCAGTTCATGCCCGACCGGAAAATCCTGCCAGCCCGGCAGATTCTGCGGGCTGAGAGAGGTGATGCCGCCATCGGCATAGCGGCCGGGCAGGGCCATGCCGACGCCGAGCAGCCGGTTTCGGTCGAAGACGAAGGCCTGTTGAATGTCCTCGACAATGGATTGCAGAACCGGCATCGCCCGTTGCGGATCGGGATGTTCGATAGGACGCTCGATGCGCGCGCGGACGGCGCCGGAGAGATCCGTCAGAACGCCGCTGGCACGCTGGCGGCCAAGTTCGAGACCGATCGAATAGGCGCCGGCGGGATTGATCGAATAGGGAATGATCGGCTGTCCCCGCGCCAGCTTCTGCGCCTCGGCCGGCACGAGAAGATGCGACCTCTCCAGTTCCTCGACGATATTCGACACGGTCTGGGCGGTCAGCGCCGTCATCCGAGCGATCGCCGCGCGCGACAAGGGACCGTTGGTGCGGACAGCCTCGATCACCACACGCCTGTTGTGAGACTTGGCCTGCTCGAGATTCGTGCCTGAGATCGCCTTCATGTCGCCTTCAAAGGAAATGGGGCCTCACCCTTGTCACAAGACGGATAGTGAGGAAAGCCACATTCTTCGTCAGCTTTTATTGAACCTCTGCCTCAACAGGCGCAACGTCATTGCGTCTCTGCAGCAGGCCGAGGATCGTGATGCCCGACAATCCGGTGACGGCGCTGAGGATGGCGGTTCCGGAATAACCTGTCAGCCATGTGCCTGAAGCAAAGACCAGTGCGCCGATCCCGGCGCTCGCAAAAATATTGACGGAGATCAGCGCGCTGCCGAGGCCCGGCCGATCGGCGATCAGATCCTGCAGATAGGTGATCGGAATGCTGATGATCGCCGCGGCGCCGATGCCGGCGATCAAGGTCAGCGCATAGAGGTGCCAGGGCTCAGAGGCAAAGCCGAGAAGGCTGAGGAAGACCGCATAGATGACGGTGCCGGCGGCAAGCGCCGTCATCTGCCCGGTTTTCCGTGCAATCCGCGACCAGACGATGATGAAGACGATTTCCAGCAAGGCGACGATGCCGACAAGAATGCCGACATCGCTGAGCGCGCCATGGGCAGCACCGGTGGCGATCAACGGCAGAAGGGCGTCGTTCAGATGCAGCGTGCTGGTGATGAGCGCCACACCGGCGATATGCGCTGAAATCCGCGGCGAAATCACCTGCCGCAGGGCGCCGAGATAGGTGAGATGATGAACCGCGGCCATCTCCGTTGCCGCCCGCTTCGGCAAGGCGAAGAGGATGATGCCCTGGCAGAGAAGGCAGGAGATGGCGGCAAAGAGATAGGCCGGCAGCATGCTCGATGCGCCCGAAAGCAGCAGGCCGGTCACTCCCGGAATCAGCACCCAGGAGAGCGAGATCATGGCGCGCACACCTGAATTGGCCGTTACCATGTCGCTCCGGGTCATGCCGTGCATCGCCGCGCGTGCATTGGCAAACAGCAGCGAGTTCAGCGCCCCGTAGATCGGCAGCGGCAGCAGCCCGCTGATGACGAAGACCGCCGCGCTCGGAAAAGTATAGACCATGCCGTAACCGACGATGCCGAAAATGCAGGCGCCGATCATCGCCGAACGGTACTCGCCGAGCCGATCGGCGAGATTGCCGAGCAGGATGCTGATGACCACGTTCACGGCCGCCGAGGCGAAGCTCAGCACGGAATAGAGGCCGTCGCTCAAGCCCAATTCGCGGATGCCCACGATCGAACGATAGGGCGCGGTCATTGCGCCTGCCATTCCGAAAGTGAAAATGGCGATCATGCTGGCGCGGATCGCCGGATTGCGGAAGACGTCGGGGAAAAGGCGGCTCATGCGCTCATCTGAATGTCAGTAATGTTCCGATTGGGAAAAGGTCCGCGCCAGCTCGGCCTGGCCGGCCGTCAGGCCGCAATCGACAGGCAGGCAGACGCCGGATATGGCGGCGGCGAGTGGACCGGCAAGAAAGCCAACGGCATTGGCGACATCCTGGGGATCGACGACCCGCTGCAGCGGATACCAGCGGCGCGCTTCCTCGAAAACATTCGGATTGGCGGCGGCGCGTTTCTCCCAGGCCTGCGTCTTCACCGTGCCGGGTGCGACGGCGTTGGAGCGGATGCCGAACTTGCCGTATTCGACGGCCACCAGCCGGGTGAAATGCAGAAGCCCGGCCTTGGCCGCGCTATAGGCCGGGTGTCCGAAGACATTCATGCCGTTGACCGAGGCGATGTTGACGACGGACCCTTTCGAAGCCTTCAGCATCGGCTCGACGGCACGGAAACACAGGAATGCCGCTTCGAGATTGAGCGCAATGTCCGCCCGCCAGATTTCGGGCGTCGTCTCGTGCAGGCTGGTGGCGCGGGCCGCCCCGGCATTATTGACCAGCGTTCGCACCACGCCGGCGTCGGCGGCGCGTCTGACCAGTTCCGCAATGCTGGCCTCGCTGGTCACGTCACATCCGACGGCCACGAAGCGATTGTCCGGCCCGAGCTTTGAGGCCACCGCAGCCGCAGCGGCAGCATCGATATCGGCGAGCAACACGACATCGTGGTCATCGGCGAGCCGCGCGGCGATCGCAGCACCTATATCGCCCGCAGCGCCGGTGACGATCGCTATCGATTTCGTCATTTTCTGTCGCTCCCGTTCATGAACCTCAATCTCCAAGCAATTGCCGGTCGTCGCCGTCGCGGTGGAGGACGAGCTGCTGCTTGATGCGGCGCAGCGTGGTCGTCGCCTTTGGCTGCACCGCATAGGCGACCAGGCTCGACAGAATATCGACCGTCGCGATATAGGCGATGCGTGTCGAAGTCGGGCGATAGATGTTGTTGCCTTCGGGAAGGTCGATCGGCACGACGATTTCGGCAGCCTTGGCAACCGGGCTTGCCGTCTGGGTCAGCGCGATCGTCTTCACCTTGGCCCCGCGGGCAAGCTCGAAGGCTCGCACCAGTTCCATATTGCGCCCGGAGAAGGACGAGCCGATCAGCACGTCGCCCGGCTTCGCCGCGGCCGCCATCATCAGCTGCATGCTGTGATCGGAACTGGCAGTGATGCGAAGCCCGAGACGGAACAGCCGGTTCTGCAGTTCGTCGGCGATCATCGACGAATTGCCGCCCGAACCGAAGGCGTAGATCATATCGGCCTTGGCGATGTGAGAAACGGCGGCTTCGATCGCCGCCAGATCGAGCGACCGGTGCAGCAGAAACAGCGCGTTCTGGGCCTTGGTGATGATATCCTGGGCGACATCGGCCGGATCGGTGCTTTTCGATTCCGGTTTCAGATAACGCACGCCGATATGGGCGGTCCGGGCGAGCTGCACCTTGAAGTCGGAAAAACTCTCGCAGCCCAGCCGCCGGCAAAAGCGGGTGACGGTCGGCGGCGATACCTCGGCCCGTTCCGCAAGCTCGATGATCGAGGCGTTCACGGCGAACTCGAAGTCGTTGACGATGATCTCCGCGATGCGGCTCTCGGAGGGGGAGAGCTTGCTCTTGTCTTCCTGCAATGTCGAAAAGATATCCAAGCCCGTTCCCACCCTTATTCCTCAAGCATCCTTCTTCTTATAGGCCACGCAGTCGATCTCAACCTTGCAATCGACCATCATCGACGATTGCACACAGGCACGCGCCGGCGGGTGCTCGCCGAAATACTCCTGATAGATCTTGTTGAAGGTCCAGAAGTCGCGCGGATCGTCGAGCCAGACGCCGACGCGCACGACATCCTCGACGCCATAATCGGCCTCCTCGAGAATCGCCAGAACATTGGCGATCGTCTTATGGGTCTGGGCGATGATATTGCCGTCGATGATTTCGCCGTCTTCCATCGCAACCTGGCCGGAAACATAGAGCCATCCGTCGGCTTCGACCGCCCGCGCGAAAGGCAGCGCCTTGCCGCCGGCGCCCGTTTGAACAGTGCCATAGCGCTTGATGGGCATGCCGATGTCCTTGCAAATTATTTTCTTGATAAGTTGACAAAGGACCATAGAAAGCAGAATTTGACCAGTGAAAAACATGAATTATGAAAAGAATTTCAATCCGGGGCAGATATGCGCGATCCTTTCCTGAATCCTTTTCCCTCCGACAGCGCCCGGCAGGCCATCTGGGAAATGCTCGTTCCGCGCGATATCGATGCTTTTCTCGCCGCCGATTGGTCGATGGTGGAGCATGATTTCGTCGAAGAGGGCTTCATCGGCATCGATGCCCAGAAGCAGGTCAGCCCCGACAGGTGGCGCCTCGCTTTCCCGACGCTGTCGGCCTATCGCCAGGAATGGCTGAGGCAGGCAAAGGATTTCGCCACGCAGAGCTTTGCGGAAGATCCGCGCACGGCGATCTTCACCACCACGACGCTCGAGGATATCGAGATCGAAGGCGAGATGGCGCTCGTTCGCAAGAAGTTCGACGGCGGCATTTCCAAGTCCGACGGCACTCGAGACGTCCTGCAATGGCAGACGCTTTATTATTGCAGGCTGCACCAAGGACGCTGGAAAATCTCAGGTTTCACCGGCTACCTGCCGAACCCGATGGGGTAAAGCAGGGCCGATAACACGAAGGCCACTTTCTTGCGCATTTTCACGGCAGCATTGGCGACCGAGACCAATACCTTTTCCCCGATCTGCGTGGATCGCCGCGCATTCGAAGCCTCTCTTTATGCGCCGCCCGGCCAGCATCCGGAAACACCGACGCTCTGCACCGCGCCGATCACCGTCGGAAGGCGCGTCACCCGAGAGAAAGGTTGGCAACTGATCGAGGGAACCGCCGCCTGGGCCGACCCCGCCGGCCTCGTCAACCGGGGAACCTACGAGGAATTGCGTGACGAAATCCTCGGGCAGCTCAGCGCGGCCATGCCTGTTGATGCCGTCGTCATGGGCCTGCATGGCGCCATGGTGGCCGCCGGATACGAGGATACCGAAGGCGATCTTCTCCATCGCATGCGCGAGATCGTCGGGCCCGATGTGCTCATCTGCGCCGAGCTCGATCCGCACAGCCATCTGACTGCCAAGCGCGTCGCGGCACTTAATTTCGCCGTCTATTTCAAGGAATTTCCGCATACCGATTTCGTCGACCGCGCCGAGGACCTCTGGCGCATCGCCGTCGACACGCTCGAAGGCCGGGTCAAGCCTCAAATCTCGGTGTTCGACTGCCGGATGATCGACGTCTTCCCGACATCGCGCGAACCGATGCGCTCCTTCGTCGACAAGATCATGCAGATCGAGAAGGATGACCCCGATATCCTGTCGATCTCGGTGATCCACGGTTTCATGGTCGGCGACGTTCCCGAAATGGGGACGAAGCTGCTTGTCGTCACCGACAACAAGCCGGAAAAGGGCGCGGCCCTGGCGCGTGAGCTCGGCCTCGAGCTGTTTTCGAAACGGGGCACCTTCATGGTCCCGCAGATCGACGAGAAGCAAGCCGTCGCGCGGGCGATGACTGCCAGCGCATGGCCCGTCGTCATCGCTGATGTCTGGGACAATCCGGGCGGCGGCACGGCCGGGGATGCGACGGTTATTCTTGGAGAGCTTCTGGCCCGCGGGGTCACGAGTGCGGCGATCGGCACCATCTGGGATCCGGTGGCCGTGCAGATCTGTTTTGCAGCCGGCGAGGGGGCGGAGATTCCGCTGCGCTTCGGCGCCAAGTCGGCGCCCGGCACCGGCAATCCGATCGATGGCACCGTCAAGATCGTCAGGCTCGTGAAGAATGCCGAGATGCAGTTCGGCGAGAGCCTGGCGCCTTTCGGCGATGCCGCCCATATCGTGCTCAACGGCATCGACATCATCCTCAATTCGACCCGCGCCCAAAGCTTCGATCCAAGCCTGTTTTCGGCGATGGGCATCGACCCGGGCAGGCAGACGATCCTGGTGATCAAATCCACCAACCACTTCTTCGCATCCTTCTCGAAGATCGCGGCGGAGATCCTTTACTGCTCGGCCGGAACGCCCTATCCCAATAATCCGAAGACGACGCCGTACCGGCGGGCGCCGAAGACCATATGGCCGATCGTCGCCGATCCACACGGTAGAGAACGCGGAGCCGCCTAGATGCATGATGCCACGTTTGCCGTCATCGCCAAGGCAGGCGACAGGATCGCCAATCTCTCGACGCCGCGTCCCGTGATCGACGAAGATCGGCTGGCTGCCAACATCACCCGCGTCCAGTCCTATATGGACGAGCATAAGTTGAACTTCCGCCCGCATATCAAGACGCATAAGATCCCGGCATTGGCCGTGGCGCAGCTTGCCGCCGGCGCCAAGGGCATCAACTGCCAGAAGATCACGGAAGCCGAGGTCTTCGGCGAAGCCGGCTTCGGCGATATCCTCATCACCTTCAACATCCTCGGACAGCAGAAGCTCGAGCGCCTGGCCAGGTTGAACGACAAAATCCCAGCGCTGAAGGTCGTCGCCGACAGCGAAACGACAGTCGACGGGCTGGCTGCGCATTTTTCCGGCCATAAGCCGATCACGGTGCTGGTGGAATGCGACACCGGCGGCGGCCGCTGCGGCGTGCAGACGCCGGAAGAAGCCGCCTCGCTTGCCAAACGCATCGCCGCCGCCGACGGCCTCACCTTCGGCGGCATCGTCACCTATCCGAAGCCGCAATCGGCCGCCGCCGTCGAAGCCTTCATCACCGAAACGCTGGACCACCTGAAACCGGAAGGCATAACCTGCCCGATCGTCAGCAATGGCGGAACGCCGAGCCTGTTCGAGGCCCATCTCGTCCCCTCGGCGACGGAACACCGCGCCGGCACCTATATCTACAACGATCGCCAGATGGTGCGCATGGGCCATTGCACCGAGGACGATTGCGCCATGCATGTGCTGGCGACCGTCGTCTCACGGCCCACCGCCGACCGCGCCGTCATCGATGCCGGCTCGAAGGCGCTGACATCCGATCTTCAGGGTTTTGGCGATTACGGCCTGATCGTCGGTTATCCCGAGGCACGCATCACTAGCCTCTCGGAAGAACACGGCGTCATCGACCTGTCGAATTGCAGCGGCCCCCGGCCGCAGATCGGCGAGAAGGTCTTCATCATCCCGAACCACACCTGCGTGGTGTCCAACCTATTCGATACGATGGTTTTCCATCGTGGCGGCGTCGTCACCCGCGTCGAGGAGGTCGCCGCCCGCGGCCTCGTGTGGTAGGGGCCGATTGAGGGCGAAATGGCCTTGATGGCTGAAGGCCTCTGTATCAGCAGGATCAGTTGCTAGTATCGCAAGACGTGCTCGCGGCAGATGACATTACCTGACTGTGTTCTCGATCTTGGCATGTCCGAGCAGAATCTGGATCGCACGAGGATTCCCAGTGGCTTTGTAGATCACCGCTGCCTTTGTGCGTCGGAGCGAGTGCGCGCCGTAATCTTCACGGCGCAGCCCAATCGCAGTGACCCACTCATCGACCAATCTGGGGTATTGGCGGGTGCTGAGGTAATCGGCATGATCGACCCTACTGGGAAGGCGAAGTCATCTATGGTGCCGCCTCTTCGTTCAAGCCACGCAAGCAAACTTGCCCCTGACGTCCGCCTTGATCTCGAACTGTACAGGGCGACCGGTTTTCTGCTGGATGACCATGGCGCGCGTTCGGATCTCCTGGCCCGCGACAAGGGTTCCGATCTTGATCTTAACAAGCTCGCAGCCTCGTAGCTTGCTGTCGATCGCGAGGTCGAACAGCGCTCGGTCTCGCACGCGCCTCTCTCTATCGAGGAAGAAACGAATTGCCCAAATATGCCGCTGCTGCAGGGGTTTCTTTACGCCGACTTTTCGGCCTGCATTCATGCTGGGCGACCCAGTGCAGCAGGATCATATTTTGCGATACCCATTTTGAGTTCTCCTTGGGCCGCCATTGGCCGCTGGAAGAACGCGCAAATTCCGGGTTCAAGGATTGGGGCCGTATCCTGAAGGTTAGTTTTCGGTGTCAACGACCCGTTACCCGCCGTAGAGCAACGGTGATTTCGGCGTCCGCATACTAATTTTTAACACCGCTCCGCAGTCTTCTGTGCCCCAATGGTATGAGCCACGCATTAACGTTCTGATCAACAATGGGCATCGTGAACCGACCTTTAACCGCATCAACCAAGGTTTCGAGTCCCAGTTCGGCATCGAGATAAGAACGAGCGACGGGGTGAACGAATGCAGCCCGCGCTTGCATCCGTCACCCCGTCTGGGTCAGGCAAGCTCGGATAAGGTAGCTGGGTCAAACCCCTTCAATTCTGCATAATCGCCATTCTCAACTTTGGCGACCCAATTTGGATCGGTGAGCAGCGCGCGACCCACGGCAATAAGGTCGAACTCATTGCGGTCCATGCGGTCGATCAAGCGATCGATGCTAGCTGTGGTTGACCCCTTGCCAACAAAAGCGCTTGCAGTCACGTCGTTGTCGAGGCCCACCGAGCCGACAGCGATTGTCGCGGCACCCGTCACTTTCTTTGCCCAGCCCGCGCCGTTGAGGCCGTTCTCGCCATCAATTTCTGGGAATTCTGGTTCCCAGAAGCGACGCTGCGACACGTGGAGAACATCTACCCCTGCCTCAACCAACGGCAGGAGCCAAGTCGCCATCTCTGCTGGTGTTTCTGCGAGACGCACGGTTAAATCTTGCTGCTTCCATTGACTGACGCGCATAATGATCGGGAAATCAGGTCCCACCGCTTCGCGTACGGCGGAAATGATCTCGCCAGCAAAGCGCGAGCGCTCCTTAATCGTCGGTCCGCCATACCGGTCGGTGCGCAGGTTCGTGCCCGACCAGAAGAATTGATCGATCAGATAGCCGTGCGCGCCGTGGATTTCAACAGTGTCAAAGCCGAGCCGCTTGGCGTCTGCCGCCGCTTTGGCGAATGCTGCGACAGAATCGGCGATATCCTCTTCAGTCATTGCAACGCCGCGAGCCTCACTGGGCCCGTTGAGGCCAGACGGGCTTTCCACCGGGGCGTCGGGCTCCCAACTATTGATGTAGCGAGTCGCTCCGGTGTGCCAGATCTGTGGCCCCATACGACCACCGGCACCATGAACAGCGTCAATCACATTTTTCCATCCTCTCAGGGCCGCATCACCGTGGAAAAACGGAATCCCACCGTCGTTGCGGGAGGCCGGGCGATCAATCACGGTCCCTTCAGATAATAGCAGTCCCGCACGACCTTCTGCTCGGCGCCGATAGTAGTCGGCAGTTGCCGGCCCCGGCACGCCTTCGGGCGCAAACAGGCGGGTCATTGGCGCCATAACTATACGATTTTTCAGTTCAAGCGACCGAATGGTGAAAGGTCGGAACAGGCTGCTTGTATCGGGATTGGACATTAGTAGAACTCCGTTGCGTAAAACGGACTTCTAGGTATACGATGTAAACCTAGCGTCAATCAGGCACCTGAAGTCGCCTAGGTATATTGAAGGAAACCGACATGCTCGAACTTGAACCGCTCTGCTTCTCTTCCGAATGCCCGAGCCGGGCTCTATTCGATCAGATTGCTGACAAGTGGTCGATGATGGTGATTGCAGTTCTCAATGAGGGACCGCAGCGCTTCAATGCCATCCGCCGCCGTTTGCAAGGGGTGACGCAGAAGGCTCTCACTCAATGCCTTCGCCGCCTCGAGCGCAACGGTCTCGTAGCGAGAGAGGTGATCTCACTTTCTCCGGTCGCGGTTCAATACCACCTGACGCCACTCGGTCACACCTTGCGGGAACCCCTTCAGGAACTGCACAAATGGACGCTCGTAAAACTGCCGGATGTCACCGCAGCGAGAAAGGCTTTCGACAGTGGTGATGGCGGGAAGAAGGGGGATCGATCGCTGATTCAGCTACGCCTGTGACGCGAAACTGAGCGCGGAGCTTTAATAACTTGGTCGACGGCGGGCTCGGTTCTGCGCGGAAACCAAAATGCTTATGCCAATGCTGCGACAATATCGTCGCGTTCCCCTGGGCAGGGGCAACATAATACAAGGTTGTCTCGATTGTGATTGTTTGCGGGAGGATCTGTCAAGCCCGCCGACGGCAGCTTCCCTAGTTGCGGTCTCCAAAGCTGACCATCACAAGACCACCCCCGAGCTGGACGTTCGAGTCGCATGAGCCGAATGGCGGATTTGAGGAAATCTCGGAGCCTGTTTGGATAGGGCGCAATGCAGCCTTGCTATCAAATATCCGCAATGGACCACTCTGCTACCTGCAGAGATTGTCCGACGACGTTCGTGGACTGAAACCACCCGAACTCCTACCGTGGGCAGCCGTAATCGCTTGGGGTGTCATTTCGCCCCCGGAACCGCCCCCTGGCAGAACGAACCACCGACACCGAGCCAGCCGTTCAAGCCGCCGTCGGATTAATCACGTTCATATCGATTTCGGTCAGTTCCACGCGCCGCTCGAAGGCAATGCCCGCCTCGTCGAAGAGATGGCAGTCAACGGCATTGATGCCGGTTGCAACCGGCGCATCGGCGCGGATTCCGACGCTGCCGGGCAGCATGGCGCAGAAATTCTCGGACTCTCCGTTGAGCGAGGCGTAGGCGACGGTATTGGCGCCGAGGCGTTCGATGACCGTCGGCGTCACGGTAAAGACGATATCGCCGCCGTTGAGCTGGATATGCTCCGGGCGGATGCCGAGCGTCAGAGTCTTACCGGCGATGCCGTCACGCGGGGTCACCGGCAGAACGGCTGTCTGGCCTTGATAATCCACCTCGACGCCGTTGGCGCTGACGCCCTTGCAGGTGACGGGGAGAAAATTCATTTTCGGGTTGCCGATAAAGCCGGCGACGAACTGGTTGGCCGGCTTGTGATAGAGCTCCAGCGGCGCGCCCGTCTGGGAGATGTCGCCGGCGTCGAGCACGACGATACGGTCGGCCATGGTCATGGCCTCGACCTGGTCGTGCGTCACATAGATCATCGTCGCCTTCAACGCCCTGTGCAGCTTGGCAAGCTCGATGCGCATGTCGGAGCGCAGCGCCGCATCGAGATTGGACAGCGGTTCGTCGAACAGGAATATTTTCGGTTCGCGCACGATGGCGCGGCCGATCGCGACGCGCTGGCGCTGGCCGCCGGAAAGCACGCCGGGTTTCTGCTGCAGCCGCTGTTCAAGGTGCAGGATGCGCGCCGCATTTTCCACCCTGGCCTTGAGCTTTGCCTCTTCCATCTTTTCGACTCGAAGCGGGAAGGCGATGTTTTCGAAGACGGTCATGTGCGGGTAGAGCGCGTAGGATTGGAACACCATGGCGATGCCGCGCTTGACCGGTGGCAGGTCGTTGACCCTGACGCCGTCGATGACGATATCTCCAGCCGTCGTCGCGTCGAGACCGGCGATCATCCGCAGCAGCGTGGACTTGCCGCAGCCAGACGGGCCGACGAAGACAACGAACTCGCCGTTCTTAACATCGAGCTGTACGCCCTTCAGAACTTCGTAGTCGCCATAGAATTTCTGAACTTTGTTGAGAAGGAGCTGTCCCAAAAATCTGTCTCCGCCGGCGGCCTGGTCGCATGTTCGATCATGATAGGGGAGGGGCCGCGGCTGATGCCGCCGCGACCCCAGGAGAGGCTTACTTGAAGGCTTCGATTTCGCCGGCAGCCTTCTTGAGCGCTGCCTCCGGCTCGGCCTTGCCTGTTACCACCGACTGGATCATCTCGATTATCGAGTTCTGGAAGCCCTTATAGTCGGTGAACAGCGGCTCGGGACCACCGTAGCTGATGCCGTCGATCAGCGGCTTCCAATTGGCATCCTTGGCGACGAACTCGTCGACCTTGGCGGAGGGGCGCAGCGGGGTGAGGCCGGCGCCGCCCTGCAGCTCGTATTCCGGCTGGACATCAGGCGAGGTGATGAACTTGGCGAATTCTATCGCCTTGTCCTCGACCCCCGAACCCTTGAAGATCGCCAGGCTGTCGGTGATCAGCAGCGTGCCGGGGCCCTTGGCGTCGGGGCCGAGCGGCAGCGTCGTGATGCCCCAGCTGATCTGCGTCTTCTTCAGACGGTCGGCGGCACCCGAGCCGGCCTGGATCATCGCCACCTTGCCGTCGAGGAAGATGGCGCGGACTTCGTTCTGCTCATAGGCCGTCGGGCCTTCTTCGGAGTAGGGGACGATGTCCTTATAGGCCTTCAGCGCGGCGAGAATCTGCGGGCTGTCGAGCGTGACCTTGCCGTCGGCATCGGTCACTGCGCCGTTATTGGTGTAAACCCAATGCATGAACTGATGCATGGTATTGTCGAAGGTCTTGGCGGAGAGACCGAAGCCCGGAATGCCGGTCTTTTCCTTGATGGTCTTGGCCATTTCGATTTCTTCGGCCCAGGTCTTCGGCGGCGTCTCGGGGTCAAGGCCGGCCTGCTTGAAGAGATCCTTGTTCCAGTAGAGCGCCTTGGTGGAGAAGGCGATCGGAACGCCCCACTGGTTACCCTCGAAGGTCACCGTGTCAACGATGTGGGGATAATAGGCCTTCTTCTCGTCATCGGTCATCGGCACCGGAACGATGAGGTCGTTCTGCGCGAATTCCTTCAGCGTGCGCGAACCGACATAGGCCATCGCCACCGGCGTGCCGGCGGCGGCAAGCGTCGTCGCCTTGTCCTGGCACTGCGCCCAGCCGACGACCTCGGGGGCGATCTTCCAGCCGGCGTTCTTTTCTTCCCACTGCTTGATGTATTTGGTGTGGACCGGGTCGATCGTGTCGCCGCAATAGATCCAGCTGATTTCCTTGTCGGCTGCATGGGCAGTGACCGCGGTCAGTGCGGTCGAACCGAGCAAAGCGAGCGCCATAAGGCCTGTCTTGATTGTTATGCTCACGTCGTGACTCCCGTTTCTTGTGTTAGCTGTTCACTGGTTTTTTGATCTTATTGTTTCACCGCACCGGCGGTCAGCCCGCCGACAAGGTAGCGCTGAAGGAAGAAGATGACGACCATCGCCGGCGCGATGCCGACGAAGGAAGCCGCCATCAGTTCGTTCCAGATGACCTCCTGCTTGCCGAAATAAGCAAAGAGACCCACCGGCAAGGGCATGTATTCGGTCTTCGAGTTGAAGGTCAGCGCGAAGATGAATTGCTGCGCGTAAGCGCCGATGAAGGTGGTGATGGCGACGACGATGATGCCCGGCATCGCAATCGGCAGGATGACGCGGCGGAGCGTGTAGAAATGGCTGGCGCCATCCATATAGGCCGCCTCGTTGAGCTCCTGTGGAATGCGGATCATATAGGTGCGCAGCAGCCAGATTGCCGAGGGGATCAGGAAGGCGACTCCAGGCACGATCATGGCGAGATAGGTGTTGAGCACGCCCATGCTGCGCATCAGCCGGAAGAGCGGGATCAACAGCACGGCGCCGGAGAACATGTTCACTGTCAGGAAGGCGCCGAGCAGGATGCCCATGCCCTTGAATTCGAACTTCGCGAAGGCATAAGCCGCCGGAATGACGAGGCAGAGCACGATCAGTGTGACGATGATCGAGATGAAGAACGAGTTGAAGATATAACGCCCGAAACCCGGCACGCTGACCCACATCGTCCGGTAAGCCTCGAAGGAACCGTTCTCAGGCCAGAAGCGGTAGGGGGAGGAGAAGAGCTGGCTGAGGGGTTTGAGCGACACCATGAAGCCTTCGAAGAAGGGCGCCAGCACGAAGAACAGAAAGAGCGCGATGCCGCAATAGATCAGGATGATTTCCCACCAGCGGTAACGGTCGATCATGGCAGCATTGCTCATGCGCGTTTCTCCGGATTGAGACGGCGGGTGACGCGGAAATAGGTAAAGCAGAAGAGCGACAGGAAGATGCAGATCAACACGGCGCGCGCTGCACCTTCACCGTATTTCTTCGAGCCGATGGCGGTCTGATAGGTATCGATGATCATCGTCGTCGTCTCGCCGCTCGGCCCGCCCTGGGTCAGGATCCAGATGATGTCGAACGAATTGAAGGTGGCGATCAGCGACAGCATCGACATGGTGATGATGGCCGGAACCATCAGCGGCAAGGTGATGCGGCGGAAGCGGTACCAACGGCCGGCGCCGTCGGTCCAGGCGGCCTCATAGAGATCCTTTGGGATCGATTGGATCGCCGCCAGAAAGTAGATCGTCACCAGCGGCACGCCGATCCACACGTCGGTGATGATCGTTGCCCAGAAGGCGGTGCTGCCATAGGCGAGGAAGGCGACCGGACCGTCGACCAGCCCGAAGCGCTGCAAAACGCCCGATATCATCCCGAACTGGCCATTATACATCCAGCCCCACATGAAAATGCCGATGGCCATCGGCACGATCCATGGCGGCATGGTCAAGAGCCGGAACAGCGAGCGGCCCGGCACCGCGGCGTTCAGCATGGTCGCACCGAAGGTGCCGATCACCATTTTGAAGGCGACCGAAAAAAACGTCCAGATGAAGGTGCGGATGATGACTTCGGCAAACCGCTCGTTGAAGATCTTCTCGTAATTGATCCAGCCCACCCAGTTGGTGGTCTTCCTCAGCGATGCATCGGTGAAGGAGAGAATGAACGTATCGACCAGCGGATAGGCGACGATTGCCAGAACATAGAGGACGGCCGGAAGAAGAAGGATACAAGCGAAGATGAAGGCGCTTCTTTGAACACTCATCTTGCCGCCTTCCTCAAGCCGCTCTTGCGTGAAGCGCTTCGTCGAAGCGGTCCCAGACGGGACGCAGGTCGACGACGGTTTTCTTCATCCTCGCTTCGTCCATCGCCAGAGCGAGGATGCCGGCTTCCAGCGCATTGAGCGTCGAAACGGGAAGTTCGAGCCCGGTGCGCACACTTTCCAGCAGGTCGCTAGCCATCTGCTCATCGGCCCCGTAGTGCTGGGAGAGCTCGGTGGCAGCGTATTTGTTTTCGACCACCTTGTTGCCGGTCAATTGTTCGTGCACGTCGAGATAGCCACGAACGAAATCGCCTTCGGCCATGCCGCGCGAACCCATGATGGCGAAACGGCGGAATTGGTCGGGCACGTTCAGATTGGTGTGGAAGTTCATGCCGACGCCATTTTCATATTCGACGATCGCCACCTGATAGTCGATGATATCGGCATCGCTGTCGAAGACCTTGTCCGTTCCCATCCAGCCGCTCGGCTTGCGGTGGAAAAGCTCGAGGTCGTTGATGCCCTCGCGCGCCGGGTCGTTGGCCGGAATGAAGCTCTTGCGGCCGCCGAAACTTGCAACGCGCTCGGGCCGCGCGCCGACGACGCCATTATAAAGGTCGAGGTCGTGGCAGCATTTCTCCAGCATGAAGCTGCCGGAATAGCGCTCATAGCGGCGCCAGTCGCGCATGAAGAAGGCGCCGTGATAGGGCTCGATATGTTCGGAGGCCTCGATCGACACGATCTGGCCGAGTGTGCCCTCGGCCTGGATGGCGCGCAGATCCTTATAGAGTGGAGAATAACGCAGCACGAGGCCGACCATCAGTCGCTCATGGCCGAATTTCGCCATCAGATGGGCAAGCTCGATGCTTTCAGCGATCGTCGTAACGATCGGCTTTTCACAGAAGACTTTGAGACCGGCTTGCAGTCCGAGCCTGATATGATCGAGATGCAGGTGATTGGGGGAGCCGATCATCAGCAGATCGAGCTTTTCGGAAGCCAGCAGCTCCTCCGGCGAAGCATAGGCCTTGCCGACCGAGACTCCCTTTTCCGTCAATCCGGGAAGTCCGGCGGGTTCCGGATCCACATAGCCGACAATGTCGAAGCTGCTATCGATCGCTTTGAACACATATCCGAGATAGCCGAGCCGGAATCCTAGCCCGATGATTCCCACTTTCATGCCGATCAAGTTCCCAATTAAGTAATTTATTTTCTTTAAGTTGGGACAAAAATCGAGAGGCGTCAATAGAAAACGGGCCTCTAAGCGCGGGCATGAAATTAATTTTCATAGATCGGTTGGCGGCTGCCGATTGTTGGCTTCAACCGGCCGGACGCGGATTGCCGAATGGAATAGCGCGCACAGCTTGAAGCAGCGGCGGCGAATTCATCGTATTTTGCCCAGGCGGCGATCGTCCCGACAACCACACGCGGGACTCGCGAAATGTTGAAAAGACACGTGAGTTTACGTGTGTAGGATGGCACGAGACCCGAAGGCAAGGAGGAGCCATCATGACCCGCATGACAGCCAAGGATTTCCCTCAGGAACTTCTCGAACTCTACGATTATTACGCGCACGGGAAGATTACCAAGCGCGAATTTCTCGACCGGGCCGGCAAATTTGCGGTCGGCGGGCTGACCGCAGCCGCCATTCTTTCGTCGCTGAGCCCCGACTATGCGCTGGCGACCCAGGTCGAGTTCACCGATCCCGACATCGTGGCCGAATACATCACCTATCCGTCGCCGAAAGGAAATGGAGATGTCCGCGGTTATCTCGTGCGCCCTAAAAACGCCGCCGGCAAAGTAGCGGCCGTGGTGGTCGTTCACGAAAACAGAGGCCTGAACCCCTATATCGAGGATGTGGCGCGACGCGTGGCAAAGGCGGGTTTCATCGCACTGGCGCCTGATGGACTCACTTCGGTCGGAGGTTATCCCGGCAACGACGAAAAGGGGCGTGACCTGCAGCAGAAGGTCGACCCGGAAAAGCTGATGAACGACTTCTTCGCGGCGGTCGAATTTCTGATGAAGAGCGACCTCACCACCGGCAAGGTCGGCATCACCGGCTTCTGCTACGGCGGCGGCGTCGCCAATGCTGCGGCGGTCGCCTATCCCGAACTTGCCGCAGCCGTGCCCTTTTACGGCAGACAGCCGCGCGCCGAGGACGTGCCGAAGATCAAGGCCCCCTTGCTTCTCCATTATGCCGGGCTGGACAAGGGCATCAACGAAGGCTGGCCGGCCTATGAAGCTGCGCTGAAATCCTCGCAAAAAATCTACGAAGCCTATGTCTATCCCGACGTCAATCACGGCTTCCACAACGACACCACGCCGCGCTACGACGAAGCAGCCGCCAAGCTCGCCTGGCAGCGCACGGTCGACTGGTTTACGAAATACCTAGCCTGAGGAGGCAGTGGCTTGAACGATGCTGCGGCGGGGAGCCATTCCCCGCCGCCTGGGGCGGTCCTGCGACAACCCTATGATTTCCGTTCACATCTAGATTGCTCTGCGGTTCGACCCGCGCGGGGAAACGGCAGGCCTTGCCTGCCGGCTCGCGGACTGGAAGGGACCCCGGCGGGGACACCATGGTATGATCGATCGAAAAGCCCTTCTGTGGTTCTATGGGCAAGCCTATGATCGCGAGAGCCACCGGAGGACGTCACTGGAGCACCCTCGCGAAGAGACGGGCTCATCATGCAGCCATCCTCTATCGATCTCGAAATTGCGGTGATGATCATTCGGGAGAAATGTCATGGTACGCTTGCTTTCCGTCAATGTGGGCCTGCCGCGCGACATCACTTGGCAAGGCAAGATCGTCAACACCGCCATTTGGAAAACGCCGGTCGATGGCCCGCGCATGGTGCGGCGGTTGAACGTGGACGGCGATGGACAAGCCGACCTCGCCGGCCATGGCGGTGAAGGCCGTGCGGTCTTTGTCTATCAGATCGATTCCTACCGGTACTGGCAGGAGCAGTTGCGCCGCGACGACTTTGTCTACGGGCAGTTCGGAGAGAATTTTACCATCGATGGTTTGCCTGACGCAGAAGTCTGCATTGGAGACCGTTATCGGATCGGCGCCGCGCTGTTCGAGGTGACGCAGCCGCGCGTCACTTGCTACCGGCTTGGTATACGCATGGACGAGCCGCAGATGGCCGCGTTGCTGGTCAAACATGGCCGTCCCGGCTTCTATTTGCGTGTGCTCGAAGAAGGAGACGTGCGGGCAGGCGACGAGATCACGAAGGTTGCGTCCGGCCCCGAAGGCATGAGCATTTTTGCGATCAACGCGCTGCTTTACATGCCCGGCCATCCTCGTGACCAGTTGGAGCGCGCGCTGCGCATCCCGGCGCTGAGCGCCGGCTGGCGTGGTTCATTCGAGGCGCTGCTCAAGCAGAGGCGGGAGGAGGGGGCAACGACGGGAAATGCCGGGCTCGCCGCCGCATCCGGCCCGCCGCCGGCATGGCGCGGTTTCCGCCCTATGCGTGTGTCGCGCAAGGTGCGGGAAAGCGGCAACGTGACCTCCCTCCTGCTCGAACCGACGGATGGCCAACCCGTTACCGCGGCACTGCCTGGGCAGTTCGTGGTGCTGCGGTTCGGGCCAGCTTCTGCGCCGGCGATGATGCGTAGCTATTCGCTGTCAGGCGAGCCCAGCGCCAGCCATTATCGCGTCAGCGTCAAGCGGGAGCCCCATGGCCTTGCCGGCTGTTACATCGATGACGAACTGCAGATTGGAGACATCGTGCAGGCAAGCGCCGCACGCGGCAGTTTCACGTTGCGGCCGGGCGCCTCGCCAATAGTTCTCTTGAGTGCGGGTATCGGCGTGACACCGGTGCTGGCGATGCTTCACGTTCTGGCGGCCGAAGCGTCGACCCGGCAAGTCTGGTGGTTATACGCTACCCGCAACGGCCGCGAACATCCGTTTGCCGAGGAGGCGCGCGGGCTGCTCGGGACGCTTGCTCACCATCGCAGCCACATTCGCTACAGTTTGCCCGACCCCGAGGATCGGCCGAAGCTGGATTTCGACGCTTACGGCCGTCTGGATGTGCAGTCGCTAAGAGCACTCGACCTGCCGCGCGATTGTGATGTCTATATCTGCGGGCCCTCGACATTCATGAGCGATCTGACCGTCGGACTGATAGCCCTGGGCATCGCCCCGGATCGCATCCACAGCGAGATGTTCGGCGCCGGTCCGTCGATAACCCCCGGAATGTCTGCTTCGCCGCCTCGTCCACCACATTCACCGGCGGGGTCTCCAGGCTCGGGGCCGCTGGTGTCGTTTGCGCGCACCGGTCTTAATGTGCGCTGGGAGCCGACATTCCAGAGCCTGCTCGAACTGGCGGAGGCCTGCGACGTGCCGGTGCGATGGTCGTGCCGAACCGGCGTCTGTCACACCTGCGAGACCGGGCTTGTAGCAGGGAGCGTCGACTACCGGCCCGACCCGGTCGATGCGCCGGCGGACGGCAACGTGCTGATCTGCTGCTCGAAGCCTAAGGGCGACATCGTGATCGATTTGTAGAGGCAGGATTCTTAGTGGTCTTTCTGGCGGATGCCTGATTGTCCCTACCTTGCAAGCATGGCGATGCGATGCTGCCCAAAGGCGAACGAACATTCGTGGCGGAGGATACGGAAGGCTTCCTCGCCTCTTCATGAAGCGCAAAGAGCGCTGCAACAGCTTGAATCGCGGCACAATCCTCAAGTCGCTTCCGATTTAAGCAATTATGCGGTAGCCTGCCCGCTGGCTTTCATCGAGCGAAGGTTTTCGCTCGACGCTGGAGACGGCTTCAGACGACGAAGTATCGACCGTCGGGATTGCAGAATACGTTCTGTCATCGATGATCAGGCCAAAATGCGATGTGCACGGAACAAGGATGCCTGTCATTGGGTTTCGAACCTTAGCGTTCAAAAGGAGGAGCATTCATGCCTACGGTTGCTGCGACACCCATCACCCCACCTGACCAGCACGTCGTCACCGCGCGCGAAGCCATCGAGCCGCTTTATGAGAAGCTCGAGCTCCAAACGGAATCGCTGGTTCTATCCGCGGCACTGGAAGCGGGATGGTCTCCGGATGAGGCAACGAGGGCACTTGCGGCGCTGAGACTGCAGGACGCTCTTTCCACCTTGGACGAACGAACCAGCCGTTAAACTCCGAGAATATCCACTGCCTCCGACAACTCCGACAGGGGTTGCCGTGCTGTTCGACGCGCACAGCTATTGCGAGCCGCCGGCTTTGCGTCGCCGCCGGCTGACCATCATTCCGCCGACGATGAGAACAATTCCGGTGGCGTTCGCCCAGAACGACGTCGGCACGGCGCGAAGATAATCAAACGCCACCCCCGTTACCATCTGGCCGCCAATGATCAGCAGAGCCGCATTGACCGCGCCTATCCGAGCAATCGCCCAGCTGCCTGCCGCCACGAAAACGACGCCGATCGGACCACCCAAAAAGACATACCAAGGCGCCTCGGCGGCTTCAGCTGGAAGCAGGCCTCCGACAACGAGACCAAGGCATGTAAGAACCGCAAAGCCTACGGCGTGATTCCAGAAGGATGCGATCAGCGGCGTTGTGGATATGCTCAACCGCCCATTGAGCTGACGACTGAGGCCGACGAGCACGCCGCCGAGGCAAGCCAGGAGAACGAACACTGTCACGCCGCACCTCGCCCAAACAGGATAATGAGTGCGCCGCCGGTGACGACCAGGCCGAGCGCGGCGATGTCCCGCATGTCCGGGCGCCGCTTGGGCAGTCCGAATAGACCCCAACTGTCGGCCGCCAGGCTGAAGGCGACCTGGCCTGCCAAACCCAAAGCCAAGGTGCCGGAGAGCCCGAGCGGCGAGTTGACCGCGGTCGAGGTCAGAATAACCGTTGCGGCCCCGGATACACCACCGAGATAGGCCCATAAGGGCGCTCTGTCGGTTTTACCCACCATCGGAGCGCGGCGGCGGTTGAGCGCTAAAAGAAGAATGACGGCGGCGACCATGCCTGTGCCGTGAGCGGTCCAAGATGAGAACATGGGATTGCCGACCCGTGCCAACTCACCGTTGAGATGCACCATGAACGTTAAGAGCCCACCCGTCGCAAAAGCTCCGATGAAGTAGATGGGATGCGAATTACGTGCTGCTTCGATGGTCATTGCAGATCCCGTCAAAGAATCGATTGCGCCGGATATTTTTCAAACTGCCATTACCGAACGCGCGTCTTGCACCTGGCCGGAGCTATCAGCATCGACATGGGAGTGCTAAACGGCGACCTTTGCATATAAGGAAATATCGTGAAAAAATTAGTTCGCCTGCTGCTGACGATCGCTCTTGCTCTCGTCGTTTTTACCGGTTTCCGCTGGTATCGCTATATCTCCAACACCGATAGCCCCTATGACGAAATCGGCATCACCCTCAACAATTCCATGCCCGGTCCGATCAACAGCTGGGGCTGCGCCAAGCTGAAAATCACCTTTGCCGGTTCCCTGCCGCCATATGGCTGCGCTGCCGCCGACGCGACGCAGTGGAAATAACGCACCAAGGCTGCGCCGATGGCCCAGCCTGAATTGCCTCGCGGAGTAGGCCGACCCCGCCGGCTCACATCGGCCAGACCGCCAGCAGGGCGGGCACACTGACCAGCACGACAATGAGCGAGAGCGGCAGGCCCAATCTCGCATAGTCGCCAAATCGATATCCGCCCGGCCCCATAACCAGCGTATTGCACTGATGCCCGATGGGCGTGAGGAAATCACAGCCGGCACCAATGGCCACCGCCATCAGAAAAGCATCGGGCCGAAAGCCCAGCTTGGCGGCAAAAGTCGCGGCGATCGGCGCCATGACCAGAACAGTTGCTGCGTTGTTCAAAAATGGGGTCACGGCCATGGCCGCAACCAGGATCAGAGCCAGAGCGCCGAACGGCGGGAGCATCTCGGCGATCCGCGACAGGAGGTCCGCGATGATGTCGGTGGTTCCCGTGGTTCTCAGCGAGTCACTGATCGGGATGAGAGCGGCCAGCATGATCAAAATGGGCGCATCAAGATGATGATAGACTTCGCGCAAGGGAATAGATCCGGTGACCACCATCAGAAAGGCGGCGGCAAAAAATGCTGTCGCGACAGGAATGCCGCCGAAGGCTGTCGCCCCCATGGTGGCCAAGAGGATGATGACGGGGATCATGCCGTTGCGGGCGTTGCCGAGCTTCAAATCCCGTACGACCAGCGGCAAACATCCCCATTCGCGTAAAAGATCCGGCAGCTTCTGCAAGTCGCCCTGCAAGACCACGACGTCGCCGTTGCGGATCTTGATCTCGCCCAGACGCTCGGTGAAGCGCCTGTCCCGGCGGCTGACGGCAAGAAGGTTGAGGCCGGTATTGTGGAAGAGAGAGACGTCTTTTGCGCTGACGCCGATCAAACGGGAATGTTCGCCGACGATGGCTTCAACGGAACTGATGTCCTGGCGTGTCTCCGGCTCGTGTTTACGATCGGACAGTTGAAGCCTGGCTTCACTGACGATCTTGTCGAGAGCGCTCTGCTCGCCCTCGATGATAAGACGGTCGCCATCCTTGAGCACTGTGTCGGGAAGCGGCGTTCGTCTTTGGCCGCTGCCACCGATAATTGCGGTCACCATCGCATCGCCGCCGGCGGGCTTCTGCAGCCAGCTGACGGACCGGCCAATCGCCGCCGACGGCGTGACGACCTTGGCCTCGGTCGTGTAGTTTTTGATCGCCACCGCCTCATCCATCGAGGTTTCTGCCCGGGTTCTTTCCGGAAGCAGCTTGTAGAACAGCCCCAGAAAGACAACGCCGGTGACCGCGAGCGCCAGGCCGACGGGCGTATAGTCGAACATCGTGAACGGCTGCCCGGTGATTTCCTCACGCACCCGGGAAACGATGATATTCGGTGATGTGCCGATCTGCGTCATAAGCCCTCCGAGCAGAGAGGCGAAAGACATCGGCATCAGGAACATCGACGGCGATACGCGTGATTTCCGCGCCATTTGCACGGCAACCGGGATCATGATTGCCAGCGCCCCGATATTTTTGACGAAAGCTGACAGGGCGGCGACAATGGCAACCAAAATGATCAGCTGCATCCGCGGCCCGCGTCTTTCGGGAGAAAATCGGCGCAACGCGACATCCATGATCCCCGATCTGGATATCGCCGCACTGACGATGAGCGCGCTGCCAACGATGATAACAATGTCATCGGCAAAACCGGAAAAGGCAGCTTTGGCAGGCACGATGCCGGCAATGATGGCAACGAGCAGCGAACTCACGGCGACGATATCGTATCGATAACGACCCCATACGAAGGCGCCCATCATGAGCGCGATGATGAGAAGGGAAAGCCATTGGTCAACGCGCATGTTTGCATCCCGGTGGTAGCAATTAACGTTTGAGGCATGAGAACGATACGACGCGACGGCGAATTTTTTTCATCGCCTCGCCGCTTCCTGTGGCCGACAATCGGTGGGTGCCGGTTTGTTCGGCCCGGTCGGCACGCCTGGCCGTCATTCGAAGTATCGAAGGCCACGTTCGCGATGCGGTGAGGCTTGGAATAGACGCGCGTGTTGCCAATATTCAGCAAGAGCAGGCCACCATGGAACTTCCAGCCGCCAGCCGGCATTCCATGCTCGGATATGCTGTTTGGGGAACGACCATGGCCAGTGACAACCTCTCGACATATCGATCGAAGCGCGACTTTCAAAAGACGACGGAGCCGAGCGGCGATAAGCAGAGCGCGCGCAGCAATCGCCGTCGCTTCATCATCCAGAAACATGATGCCACCCGGCTGCATTACGACCTGCGGCTCGAACTCGACGGCGTCTTCAAATCATGGGCGGTCACCAAGGGCCCATCGCTCGATCCGCACGACAAGCGGCTGGCTGTCGAGGTCGAGGATCACCCGCTCGATTATGGCGATTTCGAAGGCACGATCCCGAAAGGGCAGTATGGCGGCGGCACGGTGATGTTGTGGGACCGCGGCTATTGGGAGCCGGAGGGAAAGAAAAGTCCGGAGCAGGCGCTCGCCAAGGGTGACTTCAAATTCACCCTGGAAGGCGAAAGGCTGCACGGAAGCTTCGTGCTGGTGCGCATGCGTAATGACCGCGATCGCGGCAAGCGAACCAACTGGCTGTTAATCAAGCACCACGACGAATTCTCGGTCGATGAGAATGGCGCAGCGATCCTGGAAGAGAACGACACCTCGGTCGCCTCCGGCCGAGCGATGGATATGATCGCGGCCGGCAAAGGCCGCAAGCCAAAGCCATTCATGATCAAGGGTGGTGATGTTCAAGCGAATGCCGTCTGGGACAGCAATCACGGGCTGGCCGCCGAAGAGCGAAAAGAGGACGCCCGAGCCGACAGGAAGCCCAAGACGGCAGCAAGGGTCGACCTTCCAGACTTCATTGAGCCGCAACTTTGCCAGGCCCTGGAGCGGCCGCCGGCCGGCACCGGCTGGATTCACGAGATCAAGTTTGACGGCTACCGCATCCAGATGCGCACGCTCGAGGGCGAGGTGACGCTGAAGACGAGGAAAGGCCTGGATTGGACCGGCAAATACCCACAGATCGCCGAGGCGGCATCGGTGCTGCCTAATGCCATCATCGACGGCGAGATCTGCGCGCTCGACGACCATGGCGCACCGGATTTCGCAGCCCTACAGGCAGCCATTTCGGAGGGCAGGACCGGCGATCTCGTCTATTTCGCCTTCGATCTTCTTTATGAGGGTGGCGAGGATTTGAGATCTCTGCCTCTCATCGAGCGCAAGGCGCGGCTTCGAAGCTTTCTGTCGGATGCCGGCAGTGATCCCCGCCTGCGTTTCGTCGAACATTTCGAGACCGACGGCGATGCGGTCCTTCGCTCTGCCTGCAAGCTCTCACTGGAAGGCATCGTCTCCAAACAGGGCGATGCACCCTATCAATCGGGCCGCACCGAAAGCTGGGCGAAATCGAAATGCCGCGCCGGCCACGAAGTGGTGATCGGCGCCTATGCCAAGACCAATGGCAAATTCCGATCCCTGCTGGTCGGCGTCTATCGCGGCGACCACTTCGTCTATGTCGGCCGCGTCGGCACGGGCTATGGCGCGAAAAAGGTGGAAACGCTGCTTCCGAAGCTGAAGGCGCTCGAGACGGCAAAATCGCCCTTTACCGGGATCGGCGCGCCGAAAAGGGAGGCCGAGGTCACCTGGTTGAAGCCGGAACTCGTCGCCGAAATCGAATTCGCAGGCTGGACCGCCGACGGTCAGGCCCGCCAGGCCGCCTTCAAGGGTCTGCGCGAGGACAAGCCGGCCAGGGAAGTCAAGGCCGAACGGCCGGCGAAGCCCGCACAGACTGAAGTGCCGGAGCCCGCGGTGGCGGTGAAGAGCAGACCCATCCGCCGCAAAGGCGCCAAGGCCGAGGTGATGGGCGTACTGATCTCCAATCCCGACAAGTCGCTGTGGCCGGATGCCAATGATGGCAAAGCCGTGACCAAGGAGGATCTGGCCCAATATTATGAAGCCGTCGGCACCTGGATGATCGAGCACATCAAGGGTCGCCCCTGTTCGATCATCCGAACGCCCGACGGGGTTGGCGGCGAGCAGTTTTTCCAGCGCCATGCGATGCCCGGCACCTCGAACCTTCTCGAACTGGTCAAGGTCTTCGGTGACAAAAAGCCCTATCTGCAGATCGACCGGGTCGAGGGTCTGGCTGCCGTCGCGCAGATCGGCGCTGTCGAGCTGCATCCCTGGAATTGCGAACCGCATAAGCCGGAGGTGCCCGGCCGGCTGGTGTTCGACCTCGACCCCGGCCCCGACGTGCCGTTCTCCACAGTCGTTTCCGCCGCCCGCGAAATGTGCGATCGTCTCGACGCGCTGGGTCTGATCAGCTTTTGCAAGACGACCGGCGGCAAGGGCCTGCACGTCGTCACGCCGCTTGCGATCAACAAGCGCAAGCCGCTTTCCTGGGCAGAAGCGAAGAGCTTCGCGCACGACGTCTGCCAGCAGATGGCGCGCGACCATCCGGAACTTTATCTGATCAAGATGACGAAGAGCCTGAGGAACGGCCGCATCTTCCTCGACTATCTCCGCAATGACCGGATGGCGACGGCCGTGGCACCTTTATCGCCCCGTGCGCGCCCGGGCGCAACCGTCTCGATGCCGCTGACCTGGAGCCAGGTCAAATCGGATCTGGACCCCAAACGCTTCACCATCCGCACCGTGCCGGCACTGCTGTCGAAATCGTCAGCCTGGGAGGATTACTGCGACGGCCAGCGCCCGCTGGAGCAGGCAATCAAACGCCTTGGCAAAGTCTCGAACGCGGCCTGAACGCGAATAACAGTCCGCCCGTGGTCAGCTGTCCCTGTCGGAATGAATTTTCTCTGAGGGCCGATATTGCCCTTCGCAAAACCGCTCCAAATGACAGCGGAGTGGATCGTGGACATCAAGCGTTGACAATCCTTTGCCCTCGAGGTCTACTGGCCCACTTATCGGACCAGCAGACCTCAGGGGGAGGGCATGGCGATGGATGTTCGAGCCATGCTCGAAGACGACGTTGCGACGCTTGGTGGAGCGCCGAAGAAGTCGATGAAAGACTTCGTCGTCCAGAAGATTGCGACCTTCATCGCCACCGGCATCCTCAAGACAGGTGACCCGCTTCCGAGCGAACGTGAACTGGCTGCCGCGCTCTCGGTCAGCCGCGAGACCGTCCGCGGGGCGATCCTGATCCTTTCCACGCATGGAATTCTCTCGGTTGCGCAGGGAACCCGCACGGTGGTGGCGTCTGAAGATGTCGGCGAATTGGCTGTTCAGGCGGCGCGCTATCGCGACATTGCGGCCTACAGTCTCGACAATGTTCATGAGGCGCGGCTGCTGATCGAAGCGCAGGTCGTCAGGGCTGCCGCGGTCAGGATGGAACCTTCGACGCTTGATTATCTCCGCCAGTCGATCGCAGCACAGGAAGCCGCCTGTGACGATCCTGTTCGCTTCTTGATCTGTGACCGGGAATTTCACACCGCCATCTATCGCTCCAGCGGCAACGCGGTGCTGGCTGACATGGCCGCCGACCTCTATTCCTACCTTCTCAGCCACCGAAGGCGCGTTGTATCGCAGCCCGGGACGATCGCCACCAGCATCGCCGATCACCGGTTGATCCTCGCCGGTTTGGAGACTGGGGATCCGGACGCCGCATGCGCGGCCTTCGCGCTCCACGAAACCCGCATTTATACGACAACCAAGCTGCTCCTAGCCTAGGCCGCAGGCGAAGAGCAGGAGAGACAGAAGTCGAAGACAGGGGGAATACGATGCATATTCTCATTATCGGGGCGGGAGGCATGATCGGCCGGAAGCTCGCTGCCAGCTTGGCGCGCAGCGGTTTCCTCGGCGCCGATACGATCACCCGCATGACGCTCGCCGATATCGCCCCTCCGCCTGTGCCAGCCGGCGTCGTTGCGTCGGTGGAAGCCCTAGCCGCCGATATTTCCGCAGGCGATGCCGCGGAAGCCCTGGCGGCTCGCCGGGCCGACGTGATCTTTCATCTCGCCGCGATCGTTTCCGGCGAGGCCGAGCGCGATTTCGAACTGGGCTACCGGGTCAATCTCGATGGCACGCGAGCTTTGTTGGAAGCGATCCGTCGTGAAGGAAGCCGGCAAGCCTATGTTCCCCGGTTCGTCTTCTCCTCGTCGATTGCGGTCTATGGCTCGCCGTTTCCCGATCCGATCCCCGACGATTACGTCCAGGCGCCTCTCACCAGCTACGGCGTGCAGAAGGCGATATCGGAGCTGTTGCTCGCCGACTATTCGCGGCGCGGCTTCATCGACGGCGTGGGAATTCGATTGCCGACCATCGTGATCCGGCCGGGTGCCCCGAATGCCGCCGCATCCGGCTTCTTTTCCGGAATTCTGCGGGAACCGCTCGCCGGCCAGCGGGCTGTTCTTCCCGTGGAGGAAACGGTCAAGCACTGGCTGGCAAGCCCACGTTCCGCCGTCAAATTTCTGATCCACGCCGCGACGCTCGACACATCGTCGCTGGGTGCGCGGCGCACGCTGACCATGCCGGGGGTTGCAGCCACCGTTGCCGACCAGATTGCCGCGTTGCGCCGGGTTGCCGGCCCCGAGGCGGTTGAGTTGATCGACCGTCGCCGCGACGAGGTCATTGAAGCGATCGTCGCCGGATGGCCGAAATCCTTTGCGCCTGATCGTGCGACGCAACTGGGTTTCACCGCCGAAACCAGCGTCGACGAGCTGATCGAGGTCTACCTCGCCGAAGACGCTCCGGGTGCGTCGCGAGGAGATTGAGGAGAGGGGCGGGAGCCTCATTATAACGACAAGACGAAGACACAGCATGTAGCGCTCGATTTCTGGGAGGAGTGAGTATGGCAGGCGTTCAATTCGCGGATGTGCGGAAATCATTCGGGGCATTTCCGGTCATCAAAGGCGTCGATATCGACATCGCCGATGGTGAGTTCGTGATCCTGGTCGGCCCGTCGGGTTGTGGTAAATCCACGCTGCTGCGGATGCTGGCGGGACTTGAGAACATTTCCGGCGGCGAGATCAAGATCGGCGGGCGCGTGGTCAACACGCTGCCGCCGAAGGACCGCGACATCGCCATGGTGTTTCAGAACTATGCGCTCTATCCGCATATGACGGTGGAGCAGAACATGGGCTTCTCGCTGATGCTGAACAAGGCGCCGAAGGCCGAGGCCGAGAAGCGGGTGAAATACGCCGCCGGCATCCTCGGTCTCGACAAATTGCTCGACCGTTATCCGCGCCAGCTTTCCGGCGGCCAGCGCCAGCGTGTCGCCATGGGCCGGGCGATCGTGCGCGATCCGGAGGTCTTCCTGTTCGATGAACCGCTGTCCAACCTCGATGCCAAGCTGCGCGTCGCCATGCGCGCCGAAATCAAGGAGCTGCATCAGCGACTGAAAACCACTACCGTCTACGTCACCCACGACCAGATCGAGGCGATGACCATGGCCGACAAGATCGTCGTCATGCATGACGGTGTCGTCGAGCAGATCGGCACGCCGCTCGAGCTTTACGACACGCCGGCCAATCTCTTCGTCGGCGGCTTCATCGGCTCGCCGGCGATGAATATGATCAAGGGCAGGCTCGATCCGGAAAACCCGACGCAATTCAGGGCATCCGACGGCACGACGCTGCCGGTCGCCCATCCGCCGGCCGGCGCCATCGGCCGCGACCTCGTCTACGGACTTCGCCCGGAATACATCTTGCTCGACGCCAATGGCCTGCCCGGCGAAATCGTGGTGATCGAGCCGACCGGCTATGAGACCCATCTCACCCTCAAGCTCGGCGGCAGCGATGTCAGCTGCGTCTTCCGCGAACGCGTCAACGCGCGGCCGGGCGAAATTCTGCGCGTTGCGATCGACGCCGCGCATGTTCATCTCTTCGATGCCGAGAGCGGCCGGAGATTAACCGACTGACGCCGTCCGGCAGCGGCGGGGCGGAGGAGCTCTCGCAGCCAGCAGGTTGGTCGCATCCCCTCTCAGGGATGCAAGGACCGTCGTTCACCAAGCGGGAGGTGAGCGCCGGGGAGTTCGCACCCGCGTTTTGATGAGGAGGAATCTCATGAGGATCAAAAGACGTGACTTTCTTGCCGCCTCGGCTGCCGTCGCCGGCGCCGCCGGCCTCGGCATTCGGCCATCTCTCGCCCAGGCCGAACCGAGCTACACGCCGGAAAGCGGTGCCAGCCTTCGTCTGCTGCGCTGGACACCCTTCGTCAAGGGCGACGAGGAGGCCTGGATCGCCAACACCAAGAAGTTTACCGAAGCGACCGGCGTCGAAGTGCGCATCGACAAGGAAAGCTGGGAGGACATCCGTCCGAAGGCCGCCGTTGCCGCCAATGTCGGCTCCGGCCCCGATCTCATCATGTGCTGGTTCGACGACGCGCATCAGTATCCGGACAAGCTGGTCGATCTCACCGAACTCGGCAATTATCTCGGCAATAAATATGAGGGCTGGTACGACGGTGTTAAGGGTTATGCGACCCGCGGCGACACCTTCATCGCCATGCCGCTGACGGCGATCGGCAACGCCGTCGTCTATCGCGACAGCCACGTCAAGGCCGCCGGTTTCAACGAATTCCCGAACGATACCGCAGGCTTCCTCGAACTCTGCAAGGCCATGAAGGCAAAGGGCACACCGGCCGGCTTCCCGCATGGCAAGGCCGTCGGCGACGGCAACAACTACGCCCACTGGCTGCTGTGGAGCCATAACGGCATGATGGTTGACGAAGGCGGCAAGGTAACGATCAACAGCCCCGAGACGCTGGCTTCGATCAACTATGCCAAGGAGCTCTACGCGACCTTCATTCCGGGCACGGAGAGCTGGCAGGACGTCAACAACAACCGCGCCTTCCTGGCCGGCCAGGTCTCGCTGATCGCCAACGGCGTCTCGGTCTATTACACCGCCAAGAACGACCCGAAGCTCGCCGAGATCGCCAAGGACATCCGCACGACGAACTTCCCGATCGGACCTGTCGGCAAGAGCGTCGAACTTTGCCAGACGAGCTCGCTGCTTCTCTTCAAGCACACCAAATATCCAGAAGCGGCCAAGGCCTACATCAAGTTCATGATGGAAGCCGATCAGATGAATGCCTGGATCCAGGGCTCCAGCGCCTATTGCTGCCAGCCGCTCAAGGCCTTCGCCAAGAACCCGATCTGGACCGCCGATCCGGTGCACGCGCCCTATGCGCGCGCCTCGGAGAAGCTGCGCCCGAACGGCTATGCCGGCCCGCTCGGCTATGCCTCAGCAGCGACCATGGCCGACTATGTTCTGGTCGACATGTATGCCGCCGCCGTCACCGGTCAGATGTCGCCGGAAGATGCGATGAAGGAAGCTGAACGCCGGGCAAACCGCTACTATCGCGTCTGACCCGCGCGTCGGAGCATGATGCCATCATGCTCTGACTATTCCTAAAGCAAGCGGGGTGCCGGCCTTCGGCATGCCGCAGCCTCCTCCGGGAGTTCAAACGCGATCTGGAGATAAGCAATGTCGATGGCAAATTCGAGGGATAGACGTGGGCCGGTCTCTTCGCTCCTGCAGAACAACAATGTGCTCGGCTTCCTGTTCATGCTGCCGGCGGCAGTGTTCCTTGTCTGCTTTCTTACCTACCCGCTGGGGCTCGGCGTCTGGCTCGGCTTCACCGATACCAGGATCGGCCGCGACGGCGTCTTCATCGGGCTGGAAAACTACCAGTTCCTGATGGACGACTCGGTCTTCTGGCTGTCGGTCTTCAACACCATCCTCTATACCTCCGTCGCCTCGGTGCTGAAATTCGCGCTCGGCCTCTGGCTGGCGATGCTGCTCAACCAGCACCTGCCCTACAAATCCTTTTTCCGGGCCATAGTCCTGCTTCCTTGGGTGGTGCCGACGGTGCTGTCGGCGCTGGCCTTCTGGTGGATCTACGATGCGCAGTTCTCGATCATCTCCTGGTCGCTGATGAAGCTGGGGCTGATCAGCGGACCGATCAACTTCCTCGGCGACCCGATCAATGCGCGCATATCCGTCATCGTCGCCAATGTCTGGCGCGGCATTCCCTTCGTGGCGATCTCGCTGCTTGCCGGGCTGCAGACGATCCCAGCCTCGCTGCAGGAGGCAGCCTCCCTCGACGGCGCCACGAGTTGGCAGCGTTTCCGCTATGTGACGCTGCCGATGCTGACGCCGATCATCGCCGTCGTGATGACCTTCTCGGTGCTTTTCACCTTCACCGATTTCCAGCTGATCTACGTGTTGACCAAGGGCGGCCCTGTCAACGCGACGCATCTGATGGCGACACTCTCGTTCCAGCGCGGCATTCCCGGCGGCCAGCTTGGCGAGGGTGCGGCGATCGCGGTTGCAATGGTGCCCTTCCTGCTCGGCGCGATCATGTTCAGCTTCTTCGGCCTGCAACGGCGCAAATGGCAGCAGGGCGGCCAGGATTAAGGCCAAGGATTAGGAGAGTGACGATGTCGACAAATTTAACCACCGCCGATCAGGTCGTGACCGACAACGCAGAAGGCATGAGCTATCTGAACCGCCTGCCGCGGCGGATCGTGATGCTCTACCTGCCGATGGCCGTCTTCGTCTTCGTCCTGCTCTTCCCGTTCTACTGGATGGCGGTCACCGCGGTGAAACCCAACGACCAGCTGACCGACTACAACAATTACAGCCCGTTCTGGGTGGTGGGACCGACGCTCGCGCACATCAAATACCTGTTCCTCGAGACATCCTATCCGGGCTGGCTGTGGAACACGATGCTGGTGGCGGTCTGCTCCACCTTTCTCTCGCTTGTGGCTTCGGTCTTGGGCGCCTATGCCATCGAGCGCGTCCGCTTCACCGGTTCGCGTTCGGTCGGCCTGGTGATCTTCCTCGCCTATCTCGTGCCGCCCTCGATCCTCTTCATCCCGCTTGCCTTCATCGTCTTCAAGCTCGGGATCTACGACTCCCGGCTGGCGCTGATCTTCACCTATCCGACCTTCCTCATTCCCTTCTGCACCTGGCTGCTGATGGGTTATTTCCGCTCGATCCCTTTCGAGCTGGAGGAAAGCGCGCTCGTGGACGGCGCCAACCGGTGGCAGATTCTCACCAAGATCATCCTGCCGCTCGCCGTGCCGGGGCTGATTTCGGCCGGGATCTTCGCCTTCACACTGTCCTGGAACGAATTCATCTATGCTCTTACGTTCATTCAGTCCTCGGAGAATAAAACTATTCCCGTCGGCGTGCTGACCGAACTGGTGCGCGGCGATGTCTTCGAATGGGGGGCGCTGATGGCGGGAGCCCTGTTCGGCTCACTCCCGGTGGTCATCCTCTACTCGTTCTTCGTGGATTATTACGTGTCCTCGATGACCGGGGCGGTGAAGGAGTGACAGCGGCAAATGGGATGCCGAACCACATTCGGCGGTCTCAATGTCGAGCACTGGGCCTTCTTGCGACACGTGGTATAGTTAAATGTCGGTCATCCATCTGGACGATACGATAAAGGAATTATTCCATGGGAGACCAGAAACGCCCGCTGCAACCTGGAGAAGCCGCGCCCGGGTTTGCACTAGCCACGGCCAACTTCGACGGAACAGTCTCTTTCGCCGACTTGAGCGGTCGCCCGTTCCTGATCGGCTTCTTTCGCGGGCTCCACTGCCCGTTCTGCCGGCGTCAGCTGGAACAGCTTGCCGGCGTAGAGCCGACCCTGCGTGCCGCCGGGGTGGAGACCGTGGCCGTTATCAACACGCCGGTGGAACGTGCCCGCCTGTATTTCCGCCACCGGCCGACGCCGGTAACGCTTCTATGTGACCCGGACTGCCGCACGCATCGGGCCTACGGTGTGCCGCATGCCGGGTTCCTGCCCGATGGGAGTGGCGAGCAGCCCGAATGGCCCTATAGCGCGACGATGGCGCAGTTCCAGGCGGCACGCATCAACCCTACCGGCGAACTGCCGGAACCGCGGCACCCGATGGAAGCCAACACCATACTCAACGCCAAGGACCGCTTCGAGCTTACGGAAGCCGATCATGCGATCTTCGCGAATCACGCTACCCAACTCGTCGGGCACTTCATGGTCAATGCGAACGGCACCGTCGGCTGGGCACGAATCGAGGCGCTCGACGGACCGAACAGCCTCTCCATCTTCCCGACCGCGGCGGAGATCATCGCCGCCGCCGGCAGCCTTGCACGCTGACCTGCAGCGAACGATCACAAACGCTGCAAAAGCAGACCTGCCGCCAAGGCATGAAAGGCGTCGACCGCTTTCGGCAGCACGTTTTGCGGATTTTCGCTGGCGGCAATCCAGAGAGCAGCATTGAGAGCCGCGCCGCTCAGCAACCGGGCCGTTGCCTCTGCGTCAAGCGGCTTGAGGACGCCCTGTGCGATCAGGCGCTCGACGGTGCTCTTGGTCACCTGCAGACAGGTGTTCTGGCTTGGCCACTGCGAGGGATCGCCTAACACCGCAGGTCCGTCGAGCAGAACGATGCGTTGGACTTCCGGATTGAGCGCCATCTGGATATAGGCCGCACCCTCGGCGAGCAGGCCCCGCCAATCGTTACCCGCCAGAGCCCCGATCTCTTTGGCGCGCGCCGCCATTTCCATGTCGATCTGATCGACAACCGCTGCCAGCAGCCCGCGCTTGTCTCCAAAATTGTGGTAAAGCGCGCCCCGTGTCAGACCGGCGTCAGCGGTCAGCTCGTCCATCGATGCAGCGGAGTACCCCTTTTCCGCAAAAGCCTTTCGCGCTGCCGCGATCAACTTGGCGCGGTTTTCCTGCATCGTTTCGCTGCGTGTTTTCGCCATCCGACCCCTCAAATTCACATACGTAACGTATATAGGATTGACATACGCTGCGTATGCGAGATATCACACATACGTACCGTATATCAAATAGTGCGCGAGCCTGTGAAGCGTTACGCCGCGCTGATCGGTCGTTGCCAACAAGAAAGAGAGACCAGAATGACTGAACGCGAAGCAATCTTTCCTGCCGACAGGCACGCTCTTTACGAGCAGCACGGCTATTCGGCCGCGATCCGATCCGGTGATCTGCTGTTCGTGTCCGGACAGGTCGGCAGCCGTTCGGATGGAACAGCCGAACCCGATTTCGAACGCCAGGTCCGGCTGGCCTTTGAAAACCTGAAGGCCACGCTCAGCGCAGCCGGCTGCACGGTCGATGATATCGTCGATGTCACCACCTTCCACACGGATCCTGAAAACCAGTTCGCAACCATCATGGCCGTCAAACAACAGATTTTCAGCAAGCCGCCCTATCCGAATTGGACCGCACTCGGCGTCAACTGGCTCGCCGGCTTCGACTTCGAGATAAAGGTCATCGCCCGTATTCCAGCAAGCAACTGATATCGCCAGGTTCCGGCGGCACGGGACGCCCTCAAGGTGAAAGCGCGCAACTTTCATTGCGCCGCTGGTCGAGAACTTGCCGACATCGGGAGTCGCTCCTATCTCATGTCCAATAGACTGATGGAGCGACGAGATGGTGGAACTTGTGGCTGACACTCAATTCGATACGACGATCGAGATCATTCCTCCGGAAGACACAAAAGACCAGTCCGATGGCCGTATTTGCCTTTGCTGTAAACGCCGGTGTCGATGGATGGACGACGACGGCTGCGGCATCTGCGAGGAATGTCTGGCCTCATGATGAAAGCAGGAAGGGCACAACGCGATGGCAATCCGCAGCGCCGGACTTCTGATTTATCGGCGCGTGTCCAATGACCTCGAAGTTCTCCTCGTCCATCCAGGCGGTCCCTTCTGGGCTGGGAAAGACGAGGCTGCCTGGTCGATCCCGAAGGGATTGGTCGAGCCGGAAGAGGATGAACTGGCGGCGGCAATGAGGGAGACTGCCGAAGAACTGGGTGTTGCAGTCGACGGCATAGTCACACCGCTGGGCGAATACCGGCAGCCTAGTGGCAAGATCGTCGTCGCGTGGTCGATCGAAGCCAATCCGCTATTGGACGTGAACGCCATACGGAGCTCTGAATTTCAAATGGAATGGCCCCCGAAATCGGGCCGGCTAAAGAGCTTTCCGGAGGTCGATCGCGCGGGCTGGTTTTCCCTGGCCGACGCGGGAACAAAGCTTTTGAAAGGCCAGCGCCCGATGCTTGCCGACCTCCTGAAGCATCAGGAATGATCGGCGGGAAATGATGAATTGAGCCACCCCGCTCGCCGCACGCATGCGTGAAGCGCGCAGCAGCTATGAGTTGTTTCTACAGACGTCCATCTCCATCTGACAGTCAAAGCCATCTGACTCAAATCGAGAAAATCGGCGCTCCGACCCGGCTTGGGCACGCGCGAGGAGACAATCATGAACGAGATTTCGAAAACCCTGAACGACATGACGCTTGTCGAACGGTCGAGCCTGCTCGACACCGTCGCCGACGCCCTTGAGGCAACCGCTGAGGAGGCAGGAGGGGAGGGCGACGCCCGCTTCGTCGCCAACTCCATCTGCATCGCCAATACGATCCGGGGACTATCGGGGGAGCTTGCGCCCCGCGATCTGCGGGCGGCCGAATTGCTCCTCGAGCAGGGTATCATGCTCGTCCACCAATTTTCCAACAGGACGAAACCAGGCGGAATGGTCCACTAGCCGTAGCGCTTGGCTACGACGCGCGCCGGCCGGTCGACCATCCGAATCCGTTTGAGCCAACAGAATGCTTCAATCTAACCAGGAAAGGCTCTAGCAGGCTGCTGAAAAACCCACTGGCTTTTGGGCTGGACACATGATTCCATCTTGCAAGTGATTTCGAGGGAATTTGGATGCGCGGCGGGGATGATCGGACGGGGTCGCTGTTTTCGTATGTCGA
>NZ_JABDWC010000032.1:0-79487 GCF_019685155.1 Rhizobium sp. NZLR1b | reverse complement strand
GCCCCCTCCCTTCCCTTGCAACCCGGCCCAGCCGGTCCGGTCGGGGGCTTGCCTCAGCGCAAGTGGACATGCCGAGTGTCGCATTTCTAAATGGCTGACAGCGTTGCGCATCTAATCAGCTTTGACAGTTATAACATAACAACATATTCATGCCTCTCCCGCGAGCCGACTGTCGGAACGAACACCGCACCGTCGCCCACCACCACCCCTGTTGATAGGAAAGAGCCGGATCCAAACATTGTTGATTTCCGCATGGAACCGAGCGTCAGTATCGTGTGGAAATCCTCTTCTCGGAAATCTGGATCGCAACAACCGTCATCTTCTGGGTTTGTTCAATGAGCCCTGAGCCTGGCGTAACGACAGAAACCGTTTCAGGCTCAAACCAGCCAACAAAATGTAAGGCGGCATGCCGAGCGAATAGTGACCACAGTTTAATTCCAAAATGTTTGGCCTAGCTCCGGCGGCCTTCAGCCTCTGCATGAACCCTTGTGATATCTCTGGCAGAACGACCTTGTCCCTCTTAGCCAACACAACGTGAAGTTCGAGATCGGTCCTTGCCAAATTGTGCGCGTAATTCTCTAGGTTAAGCGGACCCCACGCCCTTCTGAGATCGGTCAGCTCAATAACGGGTTCAAGGCTTTCACGTATCGATCGTGTCGCGCGCCCTGTCCAAACCATATCCGCGAGACTTCCCGCTGTAA
This sequence comes from Rhizobium sp. NZLR1b, assembly GCF_019685155.1. Taxonomy (NCBI): domain Bacteria; kingdom Pseudomonadati; phylum Pseudomonadota; class Alphaproteobacteria; order Hyphomicrobiales; family Rhizobiaceae; genus Rhizobium; species Rhizobium sp. NZLR1b. The sequence continues at coordinate 78,786 of NZ_JABDWC010000032.1, read as the reverse complement.
GAAACAACGAGGCTTTTGACACAGCCAAGTCGCGCGCAGCGATTAAGCCTGCGACCCAGGAACCTAAGCTCATACCGAGAACAGAAATCTCTCGATAGCCTTCGCTTTTCAACCAACGAATGAGTTTTCGCCCGTCCCATACCGCCTGCCGTACAGACTGGATGGTTCGACCGAGATTAGGGCTAAGCATAAAATCGGCGTACACGGACCCGGAACGGCTGCGCTCGAAATGATAAGGCATAGCGATCTCGACAACCGTGATTCCACGCTGTGAGAAAAAGTTGGCGATCTGAGGATTGCGTGCACTTGCATTCCAGTGATGAAAAATCACCAACGCCTGATCGAAGGATCCGCTTTCTGTGATTTTTGCCCAGACTACATTGTTCTCTTCGACGCCAGTGGACATGTCCGACGGAAATTTGATCCACCCGTCTTGCCGTTGAAAATGCTGATCGTCCCCGCTCGGTTCATCGAAAAAGGCTGGATCAGCCGCGGCCTGGTCCGCGAGGACACAAAACTCGCCGATACTTCCTATGTTCTTGGCGCGTGGGAAGGCGAGGTTGGCATCAAGGACGAAATCGCTTATTTCCTTGGATTCCTCACCGCGCCTTGCCCGCCGCTCATCCCAACGATCAAGCCAACTATGATACATTCTGATTGCTTCCCCAGTCGCTCGCTCTCCACCGCCCAAGCTCTGGATCAATGAGGCCGTACATCGCGAGCAGCACTGCAAGGCACAGAAGGATCGAAAAGCCTGTAAATGCGTCGATCAGCAGGTAGCTGGTAAAAAGTAACCCTACTGCCGCTGACATCTTCCACATGGGAAAATGAAATCGGCTTCCGGCACCTAGACGGATAGAACCGTAAAGAAAAACGATAATCGTCGAAATAGCGATAAGAAGGCTGCTGTAGTGGGTCGGCATCCTGTAGCTGAATCCTTTGCCCATGTCTTTGCCCTCATACAAAGCTGACGACATATCGGCAAGCAGCCAAGCCACGATGTTCTTTCCATTCGACGCCAAGTAGGAGCTTTGGGCCTTCATGCATACGGCGATCAGAAGACCTAAAACAGTGCACCGAAAAATTCCGCGCATCACCCGTAAGCCGATTTCATGGACATGGTATTGATAATCAATTCGCGGCCGGCTCCTCGATGCTCCTCCGATTTTCCAAAGGTCATTAATCATCGTATGAAGCAAAATGAGACCTACGAAGAAGAGATAGAAGCACAAGCACATGTAGAGATAAGCGAACGCCGTGAATACAATCTCCATCGGCACCGATATGACTTCGGGCCGCACGAGCGCTAACTTGCCCCAATCTATCGCATAGTTGCCACCGCCTTTTACCAACGGGACCAAGCACACACCGATCCATTGAAACACACCGGCGAACAACACGCAGACGATAAAGACCGCCCAATATGTATACGAAGAAGCATCTACGTTTCGGGCCCAGGCGGCGTCGCTTTCCACACGATTGCCCGCCGCTACAATCCGTAAGCGTCCTTCATTTTTCCAAAACAACAGCAACTCTATGACGAACGCAAAAAACAGTGGCAAGAACACCATAAAGAGGAACGTCCAATTGGGCGCCCAGAGGAAACCTACCTGTTTGACGAGACCATCCGCCCGATTGTAAGTCGCGTTGTGGATCCCCACAATATACGAGAGAAACCCAAGGGCGGTGGCACCCGCAAACACCGACGCTGGTAGATCTAAGGTAGATCCGCGGCTAAATAGCGCCTCCGACCTCCTCGCCAAATTAAAACGTCGGCTCGGCTGATTAGCCTCAGTATCCCTTTCCAGCTTTGCCGGCGACTCCATCTCCTCATCGACGACATTCCGTGCTAGATTTGGAACCTCTGCCGCGGGGCTGCTTCCCGCTTTCTTCAAACCTCGCCTCTTCGCCGTTAAGCGAGATTGCGCCGCACTTAGCTCCATCTGCCATTCGCTTGTTGCTACCGGATCATCACACCCGAAGACTCTTGCCAGCCAACGAATATTGGTGGTGCTGATACCCTTCTCATTTTCTTGAAACCAAAGCTGGACCGTTCGTAGATCGACCCCGGTCCGGTTGGAATCGATGTGTGAAATCGCCTCAGCGAGAAGTTCCGGCGTCCACGGGCCTGCGGGAAAGCCATCACTTCCCAACGGCCGGCCCGCTCCTGCCGCGGCCAATTGTTTGAAGAGTTCTTTGAAATCACTTCCGTCTTTCGGCGGAGGGAGAAATAACTTTCCATTCTTTGGCAATGGCTTACCGGCTCTGGTTTCGTTTCGTTTCGGTAGATTTCGTGCGTTTGTGCCCGATCAACGGGTATCGCAACTACACGCAACTGCATAGCGATTCTACTATCAGGAGCAAAATTTTGAAGTTTGGGATGTTGATTTCAGAACAGATGAGCAGCGAGTGAGAGGAGGAAGCCATTTTGCCGCTCGCTTGTAGGAACGCCGGGGATTCCTCACCGAAACGCGCTGATTTCCCATCCGATAACCGGGTAACGACGACAATCGCCACCGACTGGCCCCAAGAGGAAGCTGCGCGTCATTTCGAAGTCGTGTGATGGCGAAGCTGGCTTCAAGGTTTGGAATTTAGCCAATGAACAATCATGCAAAATATGCAGACAGGATCTTTAGGAGGATCGGTTCAACCGGCCTCGTCATTTTTGAGAGAGATGGCACCCTCCTGAGAAAGACTAGTCCCTCCGGGGATTACATGCTCGGAGATATCAACGAAGAATTCGTTGAAATGTTAAGGCATCTGCGACACCTCAATGCTCGTTTCGGCTTTATTTCGGACGAGCGTGGGATGGACGCGGGTGCCTATGGAAGATCAGAATTCGCAACCCTGACCGAATTGCTTGACGCATTACTGAGCATCAGATGTGCCATACCGGATTTCTGGGTGACATGGAGTGACGTCCCACATGCAAGCGGAACCGGCCTTCAGCGCCAAGCGGATCGGCAACAGGAGGCAGGCGCCGGAGCGATCTTCCAAGTTATGGAGCGGTATGGGATCGGCAGGAAGGAAACCGTTTTCATCGGCAGCTCGACCGCTGGTAGCCTCGCTGCCGACGATGCGGGTGTCTCGGTAATCGACTACTTCAACAACCGAAGCGAGGGAACCGCTCAGGGTGCGGCCCTAAAGCGTGTCCCCAATTTGTCTCCGCCTGAAGCCACGGAGGTCCAGCGACTCCGCGCCAAGATCCAGGCGACGTTGGGCTGGTCCATCGCTGGAGAGCTTAACTGTGGCCAACAGTGCGGTTCGCAGGGTTAGCGGGTGCGGTCCCTGTCCTTCTCCTGAGGCGGGCGAAGCTTGATCGATTTTGGTATGTCGCGATCCCGCTGCTGGGGTTTCGGGCGCTCCCGATTCGAACGATCTGTTTCCGGCGCGTCATGCTCCGCATTAGACCGGGCGATGCGCGATGCGTCGAGAGAACGGTTGTTCGAACTCCTATTAACCACGCCCTGCTCCGCAATATGATCCCGACCGGCAGCCGACTTGGTTTCGAGGCTGTCCGAACTCCGCTTATCCCTGCCAGACTCCGTTCGGTCTCGATTCTTGTCAACGCGTGAGTCGAGCTGCAGCCCGACGACTTTGCCGATGATCTTCGTCGCCTGCTCGAAGATCAGCCGATCAGATGGATTGGCAATCTTCGCGGCAACCGTGAGCGCGGTGTTCGCCAGCGTTTCCTTCGCCGCCTTTGCTTGCGCGGCACTAATGGGTGTGGATCGCAGCATGTGGTCCTCGCCTTTCTCTCGTGTGGGATCACGGCCTTCGCGGACCGCTGTTTTAAGCCGCCCATATTCGCGCCGAAGCCCGATGGACAGATCCTGGCTGAGTTCTCGTGCGGTGCTCGGTGCACCGCGGTCCTTGGCAATACCATCCAGCATGCGAATGACGTGCCCGACCGAACGCCGGCTCTGGTCGAACCGCGTCCTGGCCTCCTCACGCTTCGGCGCCGTCGGCGTGTCGCGGAGCTTGGACATTACCTTTTCGACGACGTTCGACGGCGCCGTTGCTCCCATCCGGCGAAACATTTCCCACTCCCATCGTTTGACGGGCGGCGGGCCAGCACGTTCGAGGCGCTTCTGCCGATCGATCGGGATGCCGCGCTCCCGCGCCTTGTCAGCAAAACGGACCCGCCATTCGGTGAAGTCGCGGATATTGGGGTTGAGCATCTTTCCGCTCGCGTTGCGCAGCGCAACGATGACATGCAGGTGCGGATGCTTTTCAAGATCATTGCGATTATGGACGGCATAGGCGTAGCGGTGGCCCTCAAACTGCTCCCTCAGGAAATCTCGGCCCGCCAGGATGAACCGGTCGCGATCAACGTTGGCCGGCCCCGAGAGCAACAGGTGCATGAAGTCCCGCGGCTGGCGGGTCTGCATGAGAGCACCGACGACCTTGCCCTCGGCCGTCAATTCCTTGTGGTCTTTGGTCGTGACTTCGCGCCGTTCTCCGCCGCGCTCGTAACGGCCGCTCTTGCCGGGGCGGTCTCTAAGGTGTGTTTTCGTCGACAGCGTTACCTCCGCCCCTGCCCGTTGCATCGCATGTAGGGTGGCGGTCAGGCCTTTGGGCCCGGAGGAGAATTCAGCGGGATAGCGCGAAACCGGAGTAATACCGGCGGCGCGCAATACCTTGTCGAGTCGCTCATCGATCGCGCGGACATCATCGATTTCTGCAGGAATACGATTGGCGCTGCTTCGATCCGACCTGTCCTTCTTCTCGTGGGCAATTACCAGAGCAAATTGCAGACGGGTCTGCCCCTTCACACCCTCGCTGACGCTGAAGGCATAGGTTCGATCGCCGTCGCCCGGCTGACGGAACCCATCCTCCGCCAGCGAAGCGAGAGCGCGCCCTAAGTGCTCGCGGTTGGCTTTTTCAAGCTCGTAGGTCAGACGGAGAATGTCCTGGCTGCCTTTCCGGTTGCCAAACTCCCTCTCCCAGGACCAGACGGCGGCACTGAGATCGGTGACCTCGCGACCGTCCTGGTCGCGCGCTTTCTCTTCCTTGCTTTGGTAGGCGAGGACGTTGCGGGCCGAACTCGCGCCGGCCCCGTAAGACAAGACCTTGACGACGACCGCATTGTTGCCGGCCGCACGGCTGAACGCCGAAGCAGCTCCGGGATGCTTGGCGGAGGGCAAGCCGGAATTCGTAAACGTCGACCGCTTCGCCGATCCACCGCCACCACCCCCGCGGCGCCGCAGCTCGTCTTCGATGAGATCGAAATAGCTCGGCAGCCGACGACTTCCGGGTCTAGATGCGGAGCGACTTCTGGACAGGTCGTTCATCGTGGCTCCTGATCAGATCGGCGATAAATGTGGACGGCCGGATGAAGGCAGCGTCGCGGATGGCATCAAGAGCGCTCATGACTTCTTCGAGCTGATGCGCGATCGCTTTGGTACTTTCGGCATGCACACTCTCCTCCGAGAGGAACTCCTCGTTCCGGAAGGCGAGATCTCGTAAAAACTGGTGCATGTTTGCCAGCTGCCGGTCGTGCTCCTCGAGCATCGCCGGAATGTGCATGATCTCCCTGGTGACAATGAGCTTGGCGACGATGTTGACGGAGACATCGAGCCTGCGGGCAAGGGCGTCGAGGTTGATTAAGACCTGAGCAGGCAGCCGGAACATGATGGCCGGTTCGCGCATCGACTACAGCCCCCTCGCCTTCAGAGCCTCGACAATCAGCCGGTGCGTCGCGGAGGACAGTTGCTCGTGACGCTCCAACGAAACTTGGAAGATCTTCGTCAGCACGTCGTCATCGAGATATAGCGAGATACGCTTGCGTTTCGTGGCTTCGCCTGCCGCTGTGGCGCCCTTGGAGGCCAGTCGCTCACGGCGTCGTTTTTTGTCCGGAGTGCGTATTTCCGGTGAACTGACGCTCGGCGTGACGCGCTCATCCTGCTCTTCAGGAGCCTCATCGGGCATTAGCATTTCAAGGTCGATATTGGTCGGCATATAGGAGGTTGCAGTTTCCTCCACCTCCTTGGCCTGATCCTCTCTCGATCGGGCAAGGGCTAGAATGTTGCCGGCCGGCGTTCTTTCCCCCGCCATCTCTCTAAGCCGCCTCCGCCTGCAGGAGGCCGATGAATTCGTTGTTGATCTTCTTGACGAGATCGATCGCATCGAGCACGCTCTCGCTTGCCCGGCGCTTGGCCGATGGGGTCAACGATGGGTTGTTCTCAATGCTTGCCAGCTTGGAATAGAGCGAGCCGAAGCCTGCCCCGACATCGCTGAAATGATTGCTCTTGCGGATGACGGTCTCCACCATGGGAATCCTGCCGCTCGTCAGGATCGCATGGACTTCCGGAAGCGACCTGTTATGTTTGAGAGCGATCATGTCGACATAATTCCAGATCGCCGCGTAAGGGATCGGTCCCTGGGGCCGTTTTTTGGATATCTCTTTCAAAATAGTTGCGACCTTGATCGCTGACGTCGCGGCGGTCGGTTCCGGAATAATCGGAATGAGAACGGCGTCGCACTCGTGATAGACCTCGATCGCGCGTTGATGGACATAGCCGCCAACGTCATAGATCCGAATATCCGCCTCGGGCGCGTCGGCCAACCGGTCCCGAAACTGATCTCCGGGCGCCACTCGCAGGTGCAGCAACGTGCCGTCGGTCGGAAGCAAGCCGCGCTTCATTGAGACATTGTACCAGCGTGTCGACGACTCCTGCTCATCGCAATCGATGAGCAGCGTTCTGTGTCCCTGTTGCGCGAATTCCGCTGCAAGATTGACATTCAGCGTCGACTTTCCCGCACCGCCTTTGAACGTCGAGATAGCAAGCGAAAGTGGTTTGGCTGCCATTGAATTCCTCGCCCTTTGCAACAAAAGTCACCGCCGCTGCAAACTATCTTCCATCGCAGTGGCGGCCGACAGCCTCAGAATTTGGAGACAAGGACGTTGTGGGCTCCGGCGCCCTGCAAACGTGCCAGCTGCCTCTCCTTTAGGCCCGAAATTTGGCTCGCAACTGTTCCTGCCGCCGCGCGGCAATCAGATCATCATTCAGCCTGGTGATCTCGCGTTCTCGGGCTACATCCGCAACCCGATCCCTCGCCAGCCAAAATCGGAGGACGGGCAAGAGCAAGAATATGAAGAAAGCGATCGTGGCAGCTTTGAACCAGGAAGACTGAACATAAAGATCGACCACCCATCGCCACAGCGTTTGCGTCCATTCTGCCGGCAGAAAGGCATACGAAAAGGCCAGGGCAACGCCGTATGCAAGAAGGGACGCGACAAGAAGGCAGACGGCCGAGACGACCAAAAAGTTCGCGATCAATATTAAGAACCATGCCGCCCGAAACGGGAAGACAACAACCCTGAGCGCCTTTCTTGCCGCGGACATTACCCTTCTCCATCTGCACGTTTCCAGTGTCCAACAACACATACTGCAATCCAAGGCCATTTTCCAGACTTGCACTGCAGTATAATTTCGTGCATGCTCGAAACAGTCAACAGGTGACGGATGCGAGCATGAACAATGGCGCTCGGCGGTTCGACCGCCTCCTCTTTTGCACCCTTCTCAATGCCTTGATCGCCCTGCCCTCTGCCGCGCGGGCCGACACGGTCTCGGATTTTGTCGGCTATTATCAGAACGCCTACGCAGAGGGCCGGGATCTGATTCCTGGCCCACAAATACCGCTGGACATCTCATCGATCGCGTCCCGACTTGATCTGCAAACTGTTAGCCCAAAGGCCGCGCTGAGCGGCAGCGCCTTTCTCGGCGCCGATGGTGACGTGATCAAACTAGCCGGCGTCCAGGGTTGCCTCTCGGCCGAGCCACTGGAGTTTGCCGGAATGCCGACGACCTGTGCGATGATTTCGCTTGCCGGCATGACTGCGACGCTCGATGAGGCAAAGGCAGGTGCCGGCGACGCATTTCCTTGCCACGTTTTCGCGCAAAATCCCGGCAGACCGACCGTGCGTTTTGCTGAATGTTTTTTCGTCGAGAATGGCGCGGTTCGATCGCTCTCCGAAGCGCTCATCCGCAAGGGCTTGGCGTTCGCTGCCCGTGACCGCGCCGGTCGGCCTGTCTTCCCGGAATACCTGCAAGCCGAGGAAACCGCACGCGGTGAGCAGGCCGGAATCTGGGCAAACGGCCAGTTCACCCATCCTTACCACCCGGTCAATCCGTCGACCAATTGATGCGGATCGGGCTTCTTATGTTCATTTCGACGATCACAGCTTCCGGTGTCTGTGCTGCCACGACAATCATGCCGATGCTCGCCGACGGCAATGTCGCGCGCGAACCGCATTTCTCGCCATCGGTCGTCCCTGTTCAGGCATCGCAAACCGACATTCCCTCGGCCGTTGACGCTGGTCGCGTCCAACCCGAATTCGTTCCGTTTCCGACGGAGGCACAATTCGAGACGGGCGACACCTGGATCTCCGGCGGGCGACGCTATCGCCTCTATGGTCTGCAGGCCTGTCTCCGGGGAACCAACGTCACCGTCTCTGCCGGCGTTGTCCGGGATTGCGGAGAGCTCGATCTGGTCATGGCGCAGGCGTTGATCCGAGACACGAGGCCCGTCTGCGCGACCATCAAAAATCTCGACCAGAACAACGCGGTCGTCGCATGCCAAACGACGACAGGCCGGCATCGGTACGACCTGGCAACCTATATGATTGCCCAAGGTTGGGGATTTGCCGCCGTCGACAGCGCGGGGCGACTGATTGTTCCAGGTTACCGGGTTGCGGAGGAATCTGCACGTTCGGCGCGCGCCGGACTCTGGGCCTATTCGGACCTACCGCATCCGGTTTCCGTTCTCCAACAACAGGCGGGGGCACAACAATGAGAGTTGCGGCTGCCTCGATACTATGGCTCGTAATGGTCCCGACGGCGTTGCTTGCGCAAAGCCGGCCGTCCGATGTGCCGCGTCAGATCTACGGCAAGGTTCAGGTCGTTGATGCGACCACGTTCGAATTCGTCAAGAGCCGACAGATCGTCCGCCTGGCTGGGTATGAAGCCCCTCGCCTTGAGCAGACCGCAACGAGCGATGGCGTGGAGTGGCCCGCCGGTCAAGTTTCGCGTGCCTGGATGATCCTCCGGACACTTGGGCAGAACGTCAACTGCGCGCCAATTGGCCGCGACACCAACAAGATCCTGATCGCTCATTGCTTTGTCGGCGAAACAAATCTGGCAGCAACGGCAATTGCGGAGGGTATCGGTTACGCATTCAACTACCGCAACGAGCCACAAGTCCCTGCATATTTCGATATTGAGCGGAAAGCCAGGGGGCTGGGCTTTGGAGTCTGGTCGTCACCGGACCTGCTTCCCCCTTGGCTTTACACCGCATCGACTGTGGCCGCAGAGAAGTCGGACGGCCAATCACCAGAAGCCGAGACGGGCCTGCCCCTGCCTTTGCCTGTTACCCAAGCGGCTCGGTAAACTCAAACGTGTAAGGAGATTGAATGAACCGCATCTATTGCTCCGTCGTTGCCGCGGCAATCCTGCTCGTCCTCGCTCCGGTCGCGAGCGGCGCGCAAGATAGCGCCACTCCTAATCTGACCGATCAGCGTGATCCGGACTTTTGCGGCGCGGGCGGCGCCGGCTGCGATCCGACGGACGTGCAGCAATGGAAAGCAATTGGCAACAGGCTTGCCGACCTGTCATCGGCAGACCTTAGCCAATACGCTTACGCCTGCGCCAAGCATGCGGACTGGAAGAAGGTCTGCGAGACCGATCCGGTTGCTGTCCTCAAGCGACTGGGCATCGAGGGGTATTGAGGTTCCCGATGGCCAAGCGTCCCGATACCAGGGTGATTGCTGCCGCCATCGCCCTCCTTGCTGGAACAGCGGGAGGATATGCGATCAGTGAGCTGGCGCGAACCGGTCATATCGCAGACCTGGAAAAAGAGATCGTCCGACTGAAGGAGTCGGCCCAGCAACCGTTGCCCGTGGACGCTCCGAGTGACGAAGAGGCAAGTGCTGCAATCGCGAAGTCAGGCCGTTCAATCAGGATCTCGGAGTGCAAGCCGCGCGAGGCAATACCTGGCGTCACCTGTACCGGCATCATCACAACAACGTCAGGCACCTTTGCCGGCTCGGCGCAACCGGGCGTGCTTTCCTTTGCGAGGATCGACGGTGCCTGGGCGCAAATCCAGTAGTCGATAACGGAGGCGAATTATGAGACCGTTGGTGATTCTCGTCGCAACAATGATAGGTACAGCCCTTGGAACCCCGGTCGGCGGCGCAAAAGCCGAGGACGCCTCGTGGGGATGCCAGGTTCTGTTGTGTGCGGCATCAAAAAATCCGTCATGGCACGGCGTTGCCTATTGCGTTCCACCTATGACAAGGCTCATTGCCGCGATGAAGGACCCGGGATTTTCCTGGCCGATTTGCCATGAGGCTAAGGCCGGCAAGCCGGGGCGGGAAAACTACGAGGATTGCCCGGCCGGAACGACGGTCGGCTATAGCTCGCAAGGCGACGGTGGCTGGCGCGGCGAGCCCGACCAGTGCATCAAAACAGTCGATATCTGCCGATCACCGATGGAGCGCAATGCCCACACGAGACAGTCAGGTATGACGATAGAGCGCAGTTTCGGCAACGGCCATGATGGCTGCATCCAGCAAGTTGCCACCCCGCGACCGCGGCGCGCTGATCCCTATTTCTTTGATATCCCGAATGACCAAGGCATGAAGGAAAGGTTCTGGTTTAACCTCGATCACTAGTCCGGGCCGATCCCACGCTATGAAGGAGAAAATCAGGTTGCGGTCTCGGGAGCTTTTTTCTTCCCACGGCGGGCTTTCAACGCTTCTATCAGAGAGAGATCGTCTTCGGTGACTCTGAGCAAATCCTCGATAATGACATTCCACTCCCGCTGCATCTTGTCGAGCGTCGACAGCTTGACGTCACGCATGCAGCGGGTCACTTGCGACATATAGGCCTCTGATACGCCGAGTTGTTCGGCCAGATCCTTGTTCGTCAGGCCGCGCTCGGCCTTCAATCGGCGCAGGCCGATTGCCAGCCTTTCTTGAAACGATAGTGCCTTCAACATCGAGACGCCCACTGCGTTGCCGGACTGATCGTCTTTCACACGCGACATGAAACGCCTTCCCTGGCGGAAGATGTGCTCGATACGGGACCAGCAAACGTATTATCCCGCCGACAGAGGGTACTGCCACAGCTGCTGGCCGGGGATTTGTTCGGGATTCTACTGCTCATCCAATGCCTGACGCCGGCTAGAGACCATGATGACCAAGCGTAAACCCTTTGTTGCCTATCTCTTGCATCCAAGCATTCACAACTTTGTTACACGTCTTACACCGCGACGATCACGCCCTGCAAGAGGATGGCAGAGCCTCCTCGGGTCACTGAGCCCCGTAGTTGGGGCACCGTCTTCAATTGGCACGAATCCTCATGGATAGGTCCCTCCATAGATCCGAACCCCTTGCCGTAGCTTGCCCGCCACTTATACTGCAGTTATATTTTTCGAGACTGAGTTCGAAGGAGGCACTCGATGACGTCGCTTAAAAAGCGTGGCTACCGATTCGACTTGCAGCGGCTATGTTTGGCGACCCTGGTTTTCGGATTTGTTTTCCTCCTCGCCTGCATCGTAATCCGAGACAGTCTCACGGTGGGCTACGCGATGATGATCCCGATCTATGCCTTCCTTTCGGCTGTGCTCGAAGGTTCGCGCGTCGACAAAGGCAGGGCTTGGAACATCCGAGCTTGGGGAGAGACGATCATCGCCGCAAGCGCCGCCGCCGGTGTGGGATACCTCGGCTATCGGCTCTGGCTCCTCGGCTATTGAAGGTCTGGCATGCGGATCGTCGTTCGCAACAGTCCAGCGCATCCACTTGCCGACCTGTCCGACCGAGAGGCAACCGCGTTGCGTGCCTGGTATGGCAACGCTGCATCCAAGGAAGATGAGGCTATTGCGCTTTCGGTCATCAAACGCGCCAAAGTGATGGACGGCTGGATTGAATGCGATTGCCTCGCCGCTGGCTTGCAGCCATTGCTCGCACCGATCCAACAGGAGCGTACATTTACGCTGCGACGACTGACCTCGAAGGAGGCGGACCCCCAACAAAATGAAGAGCGTCCAAACCATGCGCAGACATGCCCGTTCCATGTGGACAAGGACGCTGCTCCGCCTCTGTTCGACCGTCGCTATCAGATTCGCCCGCTGCCAAAATCCGAGCGCAGCTATATCGACGCCCTTCCGGCCATTCCCAACCGTCTTGCTGATATCTCGGAGGATGATCCCACCCGATCGAGGGAACGAAACGACCGTCCTTCCAGACTTGCGAGCATCCTGTGGCGGATGCTGGACAAGGCAGGCACGAATGTTATCCCTGCGCTGCAGGACAATCCCGAACTTGCACTAGGAGGTCAGCTCTCAGGGATACGTTCCGCCGCGCGGGAGCTCAGGGTGCTGCGGACCTGGACGCTCAACGCGCTGATGTCGACATGGGCCGCGGATTACTGGGATCCAGATAGTCGTTGGCAGCGATTGCTCTGGACCTCTCGTCCCGACTGGCCGGAGAGCCTTCGGCGAACCGGCTTTATGTTGCTGTTTGTCAAAACCGTGTCGGCGCAGGCGATCATGCCGGCATCGTCCTTGAGAAAGATCGATGTGCTCGGTAAAGTCCGCCAGCCATTGCGTGGCGATCCCACACTCAGAGGTCCGTTCCTGACCTTGCTGAACGTCGATTTTCAGGACGATGACGAGGGACCCGTGCGGGCGATCCAGGCCTATGCGCAGCCGGTTTATAACGGCGACACGCTCTTTCCGGTGGAATCGGGATTCGAAAGAGATGTTTCGCATCTGTTGTTCTGGCTGCAGCAAGCTCTTTTCGACGCGGTACCGGACCTTCGCATCAAGATCACCAAGCCGCTGTTCGCATCAGAGACTCCCGCCGGTCTGTGCAGGCCGGACTTCATGTTAGAGGCAACATATGGAGGATCCATCTCGGTGACCCTCATTATCGAAGCCTTTGGGATGGAGACCGACGAATATCGAGAGGCGAAGGAAAGGACTTTGCCGCGCATGAAGCATCTCGGGCCGATCTTTGGGATTTCTCCCAAGGATCTCACTGAGGCGAAGGCCGCAGACACCGCCAGGCGGCTACAAGACTGGGTGATCGATCAGGTTCGTCGGCCTGGATACGACACTTCCCCGACATCCGATGACGACATCCTGACCTGAAGATCAATTTATGATCGCCGTTTTCCTCAGCGTTTGATTGGCCTTCACCGGACAGCGCTCAGCTCGACTCTCGCGGCATCGAGGAGCGCCTGTTGGATGATCACCAGTACCTCGGGTGGGCAAGTTCCGAACATGCGCGAGACGAGGTCGTCAGCCAGCTCTGTGATCGTGGGCGTCAGCCTCGCCGGCGCCGACTTGTCGATCGCATCCTCACCATCGCCCTCCAGGTCAACTTCGGCTCCGATCGTTTGCCTTTCCATCTCGCGCTCCTTCACCATCAGCCAAAAGCCGGCGTCAGCCTTGGCGGCAGCGACAATTCGTTCGAGATGACCATTATTTGAAATATCGCCGTGTAAGAAATGTCGGATCTCACCCATGTATCGTTTTCCCTGGCGGATGGGGACGCAGTGTTGCGTCGTTGCGGGCGACGTCGCATCTACTCAGCATGCGCCTCGGTCTCAGATTGCTCCCGATCCTCGCCCAGCGGATCCCGCACCAAGCTAGCGAACTGGCGCAGGTAGGCTCTCGAGCTGTCCTCCGTGAGCCGATCCGACAGGCTCTCTATCAAGAGCTCGACATCCGCGTTCAGCTCGACCGGCTCAAGCGCGTTCTCTTCGGCCTGCTGGAAGATCACCTCGTTCAACGCGGTAAGATCTGCCCCGAATACGTCTCTGACCTCCTGCCGCCGAAGAACAGTTGCAGCAGGCCGAAGGCCGCTTTGATCCGACGGACCATTGGCCTGTTTGGCTCGAACGCTCCGATGTGCCGGTGAGCCCGAATAGACATTGCGGCTGAGCTTCTCCTCGTCGATATCGAGACCGATGTCACTCTCGCGAGCGGCTCCAGGCGTTTTGGGTATGCCGCGCTTTCGTTGCCCGCTCGCCGAATCCCCCTTTTGCTTGTCTCCCGACTGCTTCTTCTTTTCCGCCTGTACCTCCTCCTCCGCCACACCGGCCTCGCGCGTCTCGTCGAGATCCAGGCGATGACGCAGCTCGTCGAGCGAGGAAATGTAGACGTGGCGGACACCATCCTTGACGACGAAGCGCACGGCGTCGTTGTCAGTGCCTGTCGAGGCCGGGGCCGCCGCAGCGGACTTGCTGTCGTCGATCGTCCATTCAACCGGCTCAATGCAAGGCCTTTTCGCCGGCTTGAACTTCCGCACTTTCGAAAACATCCGCTCGCCGCCGGAATCGAGCTTCATGATGCGCATCAGCGGCATACCGGTGACCTGCAGGATCGCCTCTTCCGGCTTCATCATCATCAGCGTGTTGACGGGAAGAAGATCGACCGAGACCGGCACCTTCGAGATCGATCGCTGTCTTCGGCCGTGGCGATGCGAATAAGACGATTGTTCGACCCACTCCGTCGTTTTGCCAGCAGCCATCGAGACAGCGGTCGCATCTTCCTGGTTCTGGAAATTCATGAACAGCTTGATCGTCGAAGCGCCCATCAGGATCTTTTGGCCGGAGCGCTGGTACAGCCGCTCCAATTGGGCGCCGTCCTGGAGGATGAAGACGAACCGCACGCCATTCTTGCGGATCAGCGGGGCGAGCGTCAGCACCGTATCGATCCGGCCGCCATTGCCGAATTCGTCGAGCATCATCAGCACTTCATGCTCACGGTTGCGCAACGGTCCCATCTGCACGAGCTTGTCGGCCATCTGCTGGATGAGCATCGAGATCAGCCGCTCATAGATCTGCATGGCGTTCCAGTCGGCCTGGATGTAGATCACCATCTTCCGCTTTCTGATGGTGCCGATCGGGATCGTGGTGATCGAGGTCAGCGCTTCCACCAGCGGGTTCTGCAGGAAATTGAGCTTGGCGACGATCTCCGCGGCGATCCCCTCCCCGAGCTTTTCATGGCGCCCGGCGAATTTGGTGAGCTGCATCCGGGTCTGGTCGGAGAGAACCGGCTCATAGTTTTCCAATAGCTGGATGATCGCCTTGCGCTCGTCCGACATCGAATTGAGAATGCGATAGAGCTCGCTGAGCGACTTGCGGGTGTCGGGGCATTCGAGCACGAAGCCGAGCATGGCCGTCAACAGGATCCTGGCGCTTTCCTCCCAGAAGTCGGAGGAATCCGATCGCAGACGTTCCGGCAGAAGCATTTGCGTAAGCTTCTGCAGGTCGGTGATCCGCTGGTTCGGCTCGTCACTGATCAGGTCGAGGGGATTGTAGCCGTCGGTGAAATTCGAGCCCGGAGCGAGCAGGAAGACCTCGTACCCCTTGTCCTTGAGATAACCGGAGGTCTCCTCGAAGAGCTCGCCGCTCATGTCGAGGACGACCTGCGATCCCTGAAAACTCATCATCGTCGGGATGACGAAGCCGCGCGATTTGCCCTGTCCCGGCGAACCGATGACCATGACGTGCTGATCGCCGTCGTTGCGCAGCAGCAATCCCTGCTTCAGTCCGAGAACGATGCCGTGCTTGTCGCGCAGCCGAAAATCGGCTGCGTCCTTCAAGGTGGCGAGGCGTGCCTTTCCCATGATCATCCGCTGGCGTTTCTGAATTGCCGCGCCGATCGGAAATCCGACGATGGCACCGGCGGCAGCAAGACCGGCGAGCGCGGCGAGCACCGTCTGCCGGGAGGGTTTTTGATAGGCGCCGGCTGCATCGATTGCGCCGAAAGGAGCCTGATACATCGCGGCCAGATGATTGCCGTAGTAGCTGGCAATCTCGGCATGCTCACCGGCCTTTGTGGCAACGAGATAAAAGGCCACGCCGTAGACGATGACGCCGGCATAGGCGGCGGCGAAGATGAGAGCCGTATGGGCGATCAGACTGAACATCGACCGGACATGCAGCAGGTAGAGGATCTTGCGCGACAACGCCCTGCCGCCTTTCAGCATCCAGAGGCAAGCCAAGAAAAACAGGAACGGCAAGGCAACCACGAAGGCCAGCAGCGAAAGTCCGACCGTGTTGCGGACATGGATGATAGACGAGGTATAGCGCACGGCGTCGATCCAGCGCGCTTGTGCGACATAGTCGAAGTAGGACGAAGATCCGAACGAGGTGATGTAGGCGTCGTAGATCAGCGTGAAGAAGGCGAGCCACAGGAGAACGATTCCGAGCAGTGCGATCGGCAAGGTGAACAACGATGCCCGCTGCAGGCCCGTCCATTTCGGGCGGTCAGTCTCGGTGTGCGTGGATACGCTTGCCATTTTCGTCCACCTCGTCGGCAAAGTAGATCTCGCTGACGCCGCGGCCGCCGGCGGCATCACTCTTCTTCAACTGGACCACGATTGGGATGATCGAGCGGATGTATCGAATGATGTCGTCGCGCTCCATGCGCACATTGCTGTTGAGTACCAGCGTCGACAGCCGGTTGAAGGCGTGGTGCGGCGAGTTTGCATGGATCGTCGACATTGAACCGGGATGCCCGGTATTGATCGCATTCAGGAAGTCGAAGGCCTCGTCGCCGCGCAGCTCGCCCATGAAGATCCGATCCGGTCTGAGACGGAGCGCCGTGGCCAGCAGATCGCCCATCGTCACCCTTGCCTCGCCCTGGCCACCCTTCGAGACCAGCAGCGAGACGACGTTTTCCTGTAGCGGCTCCAGCTCAGCCGTGTCCTGCATGAGGATGAACCGCTCATGGTTCGGAATGGCGGTGAGCATCGTATTCAGAAACGTCGTCTTGCCGGTGGAGGTGCCGCCCGAAATCAGCATGCTGCGGTGATTGATTGCCGCGAGCTCCAGGAAGGCGCGAACCTTGCCGGCCCGCAGCAGCCGCGACAGCTCGATATCGACGTCGTCGATATAGTCGTCTCCCGTCACCTTGGTGAAGCGGAACGCGCCAGCCTTCTCATAGTCGTTCAAATCGAACCGGCGGATGAATTGCTTGCGGATGGAGAAGGCGTGGCCCGTCGCGGAAGTCGGGTTCAGCACGAACTGCACGCGCTCGCCATTGACGAGCGTCGCCGATAGGAGCGGATGTTCAGCGTTGACCGTCTGCTTGGTGAACGAGGCGGCGCGCGATGCCATATGGCGGATTGATTCCTGGTCGAGGCCGTCGACTTGCTGCCTCATCATGCTGAGCTGGCCGATACGCTCGAGCCAGATCTCATTGCTGCGCTGGCAGGAAATCTCAACCACGCCGGGATCGTCGAGAAACGGTCGGATCGGCTCGATGGCCTCAGACAGAAAATGCTGCTCAGCAGAAATCGACGGGCGCGCGTTCATTTGCCAAGCTTCCTTCTGCGCAGTCTCTCAAACTCTTCGCGGACCGGATCCGGATAAAGCCCGGCGAAGTCGAGGTCGCGTGTGACGAAGACATTGATGTCGGAGCCCTGAGGAATGTGGATCGTCGGCCGGATGTTGCGGCTGTCCTGGAAAGCTTCTGACGCCAGCTGCTGGATGCCGGACGCAATCGTCTCGGCAGCAATTTCGCGGGCACGATCCTGTGACGTGCTTCCATTATCCTGAGGAATGCTGGTCACCGTTCCATCCGTGTTGACGATCGTGATATTGCGGTCCTGCTTCTGGCCGAGCTGGGCGATGTACTGAGTGGCGCCACCAATCAACGTCATCATCGCCGGCGGCCCGAACCGTTCCCAATACTTGCGGTCGACGACACCCGTCATGCCTGAGCGCCCAAGCCGATCGGTGCCATAGGAGCCGAGCTGCACCGAAACGCCGTCTCCGCGGATCATCCGTGTCCAGACAATCAGGATCCGCTCCTGCCCCCGCTCGACCCCGGATTTATAATCGCCGATTAGGGACGAGCCTGCCGGTATGAGGATGCGCCGGCCGTCGAACGAATAGACGTCTTCCCGTACAATCCCCTTCACCATGCCGGCGAGGTCTGAATTGATCGCCGTCTCCAGCGTGCCGCGGATCATCGTGCCCTGCGGGATCCAGGCGTCCGTGCGGCGGTTCTCGGTTGCGACTGAAACGTCCACACCCTGCCCGCCCATCGCCTTCAGGAAAGCACGATCATTGTCGACCGCGCCGCCGCCGTTTGACGCTGCTGCCGTTTGCGCCCCGGACGAATCACTGGCGCCGAACAGTCCCGCACCCGTGACGTCGGTCGAGGCCCGTGCCGCGCCGTTCCTCTGATCCGATTGATCGAAGACCATGGCGGAAGAGCGAACACGCTCCAGCAGCTTGGCTTGCCGTGCGAGCTCGATGCAGCGGGGATTGTCCGGGTTCTTGCCTCTGGTGCAGTCGACCTCGGCCGGTGGCAAAACGGGAGCAGCCGCCGGAACGACGGGCGCTGGCGGCGGCGGAGGGGGTGGCGGCGGCGCTTCCGGAACGACGACCGTCGGCAAAGGAGGCGGGGCCGGCGTTCTGAACCCTTCGTTCCTGGGTGTCTGGACCGGACGGAACTCCTCGCGCGGCGTCGTGTCGATCGCCGGCTGCTGCTCGCCGCCGGCAAGCAGAAAATAAAGGACGACGCCGACGCCGGCGATGGCCGCGATAACCGCGATCGGCCGCATGAGACCAACGCTGCTCCTCCGGACCGGACCGCCAATGGCGCTGTCGGTGTCGAGCGAATGATAATTTGGATCCGACATGGCGCGCTTTCCTAGTGTTGAGCTTGTTGCGGGGGACCGCCGGCACCGATCCGCTTCGGCGCAACCGCACCTTCGATCGGCGCCGGAATATCGGCGGGAACAGTTCGCAGATTGAACAGGCAGGTCTCGTCCTCGGTGCCATAGCGCAGCGACCACTGCCGCGAGACGGTATCGATGACGATGTAATCGGCCTCGCGGCGGTAGTTCACGAGGCTCTCGCGGCGTTTCCGGTCGACGATGAAGATCGCCGGAATGTCGCCGGTGAATTTCATGAAGGTCTTCAATCCGTCGTCAAACACCCAGAGCGGCTTTGCCGCATCGCTTCCCTTGAAGCCATAGTCGTAGTTGACCTTGTCGCGACGGATGTTCTTGAGGTTCGGATTGCGCGCAGCATCCTGCGCCTGTTTCCAAAGCTCGGCAGTCCCCTTCAGCCCGGCATCTTCGGGATAGGTGAACTGCAGCTTGAAGGTCTGGTTCTGGATCGCCTTGCTGTCGTTGACCCGCAGATCAAAGGAGTAGGTCCGCCTGGTGGTCACAACGGAGAGATTGGTCGAAGCGTCCTTTTCCATTGGCTTCAAGGTCAGGGAACGCCGGTCGGCCGAGGTGAGGATCTGCCAGGAGACAGTGTCGCCGGCAACGACCTGGGTGATCTCTTCGTCCGTGCCGAAGAGGATCGTCGTCACCATCCCGTAGGTGCCGGTCACCAGGAAAACCTGTTCAGCCGAATAGGGTAGCGAGCGCACCCGAGGATCGAGCCTTCCCGGACGTGCAACCAGTTCGGCATGACCGACCGTGGTTCCCAGCAGCAGTAAGAATGAGAGCGCCGCCATCCATTTCATCATTGGGCGGGCCCCGACGGCATGGTTTCCGGAACCCTCGCGTATTCGGTGACGACAAAGCCCAGCGGATTGTACAGACGAACCCGGTTGCTGGCGGGAAGATTGATCTGCCGGTAGCGCACCGTGGCAGACCAACGATTGACGACGTCGCCACCGCGCTGGCGCTCCCGCGTCTCAAATCGGACCGCCATGGTCGAGGCATTGAGAGGATTGACCGAGAGGATTTCCGGCTGGATGTCGCCGGTGGCACCAAGCGTCTTCACGGGCCCTCGTGGATTGCTTGGGTTCATCCACGCCTCATACTCCTTGAAGGCGTCCGAGTTCGGTTCCGACCAGAGCGCGATCATGTCGAAGTTATCCGAGAGATAGCGGGGGTCGTAGGTCTCGCGGCGGATGACGTAGTTGCCGACGAAGGAGGCGCGAACGGCCTGGATTTCCGAGACGCTCGACCGATCCTTGTCGAGCGTCGTCACCGTCTCCATGTAGCCGGTGTTCTTGTCCACGATCAGGGGTACGACCTCGGTGCGGACAAGCGGGAAGAGTTGTGCCACCGAAAATGAGAGTATCCCGGCGATAGCCCAGCCGGCCACCGCGAACACAAGCAGGATCAGACCGATCAAGGTCCGAAGCGAGCGGTTCTTTTCGCCCCAGGACAAGTGCCGGTCATAGATTTCCTGCGGCCCGGGGACATGATCGGTCGGCGCAGGTGTTGTCTGTCTTCTGAACAATGCCAAGTGTTGCCCTCGAATAACGGTGTCTCGTTCACTCGCTGTTGCGGCGGCGATTGGTCAGCATCCGGCCAAGCGCGCCGACACCTGCCACACTACCGCGGCCGGCAAGTGCTGCCGCCGTCACGGCGCCTCTCGGTCCAGCCAGCATGCCAAGCGCGACGGCTCCCGCCTGCCCGGCCCTCGAATTGCTGGATGCGAGTGTTCTGCGCGCGGCGCTGTAACCGGTATCGACACCGCCTCCACCCGGCACGCCCGAAATTGCCGTCCCGTAGGAAAAGGTTCTGGCGAAATCCGGCACCTGAAAAATGAAATAGGAGATCAGCGCCAGGTAAAGCACCATGGCGAGCACGATCGCCAGCGCATTTTCCTTGGTCGCCATGTCACCGTTGATGGTGTCCATCATGCCGATTAGAAAACCGAAGGACAGGCCGGCCATGATGTAGGTGAAGAGCAGCATGAACATGCCGTAGGCGACGCCCCTCACCCACGCGTCGAAGACAAATCGCGTGGTGCCGAAGAAGTAGCAGAGGATCGCGATCGGCCCGATCGCCAGCATGACGGCGGTGATCATCTTGGCAAACAGCGTGACGCCGGTGAGGATGAGCAGCATCGGCAGCAGACCGAACACCAGCACAATGAACACGACCACGGCGCCAGTAACATTCGGCAGCCATCCCGACTCGTAAGAATTGAAAAGCTGCATGGCGAAGTCGTAGACCTTGCGTGCCATGCTGGCGACCTGCTGGGCCAGATCGGAACCGGCCGACTGGCCGCCCATTGCCGAGGAAATAGCCGAACCGAGATCCTGTGGCGTCGACAGCACGAACTGGCCGATATTGTCGTAGAAGGTAGCCCAGGACATGACCAAGGCGTAAGCCAGCGCGATCTTGAAACCTGTCACCGCCATATCCTGGAGGGAGACAGCAGACAGTCCGAGTGCGCCCCAGAGGAAGTAGAGGATCAGGAAGATCGCCAGGATGGCTGAGACAAGATTGCTGTGTTGAGCAAACAGGCCCCAGGCCCGTTCGAGGGAGGCTTCGTTGATCTTGTCGAAATATCTGAGCGCATCGCCATAGAAATTGATCGCGTAGCTGACTGGATCCATGTCGCATCCTAATTGACAGGCCGCATCGGGCCGCAATCATCCGTGACGGCTCTCGCCAGCGCCTGTTCCGGCCGCGCTGGTTGCGGCGCTCTATCGTAGCCGAGCGCCGGCACCGGGTTTTCGTCGGCCGAGCATTTCGCCAGTTGTTCGTATTTGCCGCCGCAGCCAGTGAGGGCCGCGCAACAAAATGCCAGGATGAGGGTCAGCCTCACTGCTCCTGCTCCTGGAACGCCTTCAACTGATCTCGAACCGAGGCCCCCTGCTGCTCCCCGCCTCCATCACGCATCACGCTGTCGGGAAGGGGTGCGAAGGTCTTGAGGTTCTGCGACGCGGTGGCGAGCGCCGCCTTGTACTGCTGGTTTAAAAGCATGACCTGGTTGTTGAGGGAACCAACGGCCTCATTGGCGGTCTGATTGCCCTGCAGCACCATCTGGGTGTTTTGTTCGAGCGCACCCTTCAGATCCTGAGCCGTGCCGATCTTCTCGGTTGCCTGCATGAACGAGTTCTGCCGATCCTTGGTGGCGCTGTTCATCGCATCCGTCAGCGCCGTCATCGTCGTCAAGGCATTGACCCCTTGCGAATAGGCCTGGTTGGCGCCGGAGAGCTCTCCACCCTTGACGGTATCGACCACCATCTTCACCAGGTTGAGGCCGTTGATAAGTTTGGCGGCCGTATTCTGAAACTCACCGCTGATGCCGCCGAACACGGCTTGGTTTCCCGACAGGATCCTCCCGAAATCCGGCGCTTGCCCCATGCTGAAGCCATTGCCGGTCGCAAGCTTGGCAAACTGGCTGGCATCTTGACTGCGATCGCCGGTGATCGCCTGCAAGGTCTTCGTCGTGTTGTCCTTGACGACCGAGGTGTCCTGCTGGATCTCAGACGACAGTTTCTTGATGTCCTCACTAAGCGAGATGTTTTCCGAATCCTTGACCGGGACCTGCGCGTAAGCATGCGAGACGGCAACGATGCCAAGGGCTGCCGCGATGACAAATGTCTTCATGTGCCTAACCTCTCTTGTCCGTTCAGTTTGCTGTCGGTCTGGCATCGACGACCGTCACCAGGCCCAATACGGGATCCTGCATCGCCGAAAAGGTCGCGATGGTGCCATTGGCGCGTGCCTGTTCCTGCAGGTCATCGAGCCAGCGCTGGATCTGCTCGGTCGTGGCACTCGACGGCACGGCAAAGCAGCGGGTGCTGCCGGTGTCGACGATCGTCGAAGGGCATTGGATTTGCGCCATGACGAGCGAGCCGTCGAAATCTTTGGAATTGCCGCCACCGGAGCCGCGCAAGTTCGCCGATGACGATTGCAGCCCGGCCTGCAGGCGCTGCAGATATTGCTGGTTCGCTTCAATCGATTTCCCAAGCAGATCATTCCAGACCGATCCGCGCTCGACCTGCGCCTGCGTGTTGCGATCGACAGCCTTTTTCAGCTGCTCACCGCAACCGTTCCCGTAGCTCGCGCTTTCGGGCTCGGTGTTGTCGCCAGCTGGTGGGGTTCGGTCGCCATTCTGCGCCTTGTTGCGGCCGTAGTAGGCGGAGACCTTTTTGACATAATCCTGGGTTTCAGGAATGTTCGGGATCTGACCATTCTGCAGCGACTGGCGATATGGCCCGGCATTGTAGCCGGCGGAGATCAGGTCGTAGCGACTGCCGAACATTCCCTGGAGTTGCTTGATGTATTTGACGCCCCCGCGGATATTATCGCGCGTATCGTAGGGATTGACGCCCAGCTGAGCTGCGGTTCCTGGCATCAGCTGCATGACACCGGTGGCGCCGACCGCCGAGCGCGCGGACTGTCGGAAACGCGATTCCTGTTCGGCGATGGCGAGCGCGAAATTCGGATCGACGCCCTGGCGGATCGCCTCGTCCTCGACCATGCGGGCGACTTCCTGCTGACTCGGCGTCCGCTGCGATGATGCCGCCGGTGCGGTATCGCCACTCATGCCATCTGCCGAGCAATCGGCGGGTGCGCCGGAGCCTTGGCCGGGCGCCACGCTGTCCGTCGTTCCGCCCGAGGCGCCTTTCAGTTTCCGGGTATCTGCCTGATAGCCCTGGTACCAGTTCAAGGTCGCCTGCTGGATCTTCTGGCGGGCATTGTCGATGACCGGAACCTGGGCGCGGGTGGCGGCGGGGGCTACCACTGTCGCCAGCGCCAGCACGGCGGCCGTCGCCAGCTCAGGAAGTCTTGCGTTGGTCATCGGACGCTTCTCCCTCCCAGTCGCAAAATCTCGACAGCCAGTTCTTCGGATCGTCTCCGTATTCGTCGAGCAGCATCTCGACCTCGCGAACGGTCTCCTCCCGGCCGGACAAGACCTTGATGAATTCCGGCATGTGGGACATGTCGACACGCGCGATCACGCTGCTCTTCGCCTGCTTGATCAGCATGAAACGCGAGCTCGGGTCGCCGTTCTTGACCCATTCGAATTCGGCCCTCGAGAGTCCGAAATTCTCCATGTAGGAGTGCTCGTCGGCCTTCGGATTGGCAAAGAAGATATTGGTCGACGTTTGCTCGATGATCGTGCGGCTGACGCTGGACTGCACGACGTCGTCGGCCGACTGCGTGCCAAATATCACCAGACCGTTCCGTTTCCGGATGGTCTTGAAGTAGTCCTTCATGGTGCGCTTGAACTCGTCGTCGTCGAGCAGCTTCCAGGCTTCGTCCATCAGGTTGATGATCGGCGCCTTCCCGTCATAAACCTCGTCCAACCGATGGAACATGTAGAGGAGGGCCGCGGTACGCACCGTCGGATCGTCGAGGATCGATGTCATGTCGAAGCCGATCATCGGCCTCGAAATATCCAAATTGTCATCGGCATTGTCGAAGAGCCAGGCATAGGGGCCGCGATCGATCCATTTGTCGAGTCGTGCGATCAGACTGCCTTCGGTCCTCTCGCTTCCAGCGAGCAGCGCCCGCAGCGAGGATAGACGACGATACGACTTGTCCTTCGTCTTAAGGACGGATTTGATCGCGCTACGGATGATCGCTTCTTCCTGTGGCGTCAGGCTCTCGCCTTCCTTCGATGGCTTCAGCATCAAGCTCAAAAGCCGGTACAGGAAAACGCGGTTCTCCTCGGTGTCGACGAGAAGCAAGGGATTCCAGCCCGCCGGTTCGCCGGGTTCGAGTGTCATGTATCGCCCGCCTGCCGCACGAACCATGATGTCGAGACCACGATCCTTGTCGAAGACGATCGTCTTCAGTCGCGGGCTGACGCGGTAGGCCTGCAGAATCAAGAAAGCCATGATAACGGTCTTGCCTGAACCCGTCGGTCCGAACACCGTCATGTGCC
Organism: Rhizobium sp. NZLR1b; assembly: GCF_019685155.1. NCBI lineage: Bacteria > Pseudomonadati > Pseudomonadota > Alphaproteobacteria > Hyphomicrobiales > Rhizobiaceae > Rhizobium > Rhizobium sp. NZLR1b. The sequence continues at coordinate 54,157 of NZ_JABDWC010000032.1, read as the reverse complement.
CGACGTCTCCCTGGTGGAAGTTGAAAAAGAACGGCGTGCCGGAGGTCGTCTCAAAAATGGTGATCGCCGGTCCCCAGTGGTTTCCGTCCGGCTTGCCATAGGGATAGGCGTGAAAACTACTCAAGCCCGCGCAATTGAGCGTCGAGATGAGCGCGCGCCGCGCAATATAGGCCTGGTTGCCAGGCAGTTGCGCCCAGTAAGCCGGCTCGGCGTTCAGATCTTCGCGAACATAGGAGGCGCCAAGCGCCCCAAGCTCGTTTCCGATCAGCGCCACCGCATCGTCGAGTTGAGCCGTCGTCCTTGCGACCGGCATGATGGTGAGGTGATGCTCGGTGAAGGCAACGCGTTTGCGCGCAAGCTCGTCGCGGGCGATGTCGAGATTGGCCTGCACGCTGGAGCCGCCCTCGTCGGCCTTCGACATCTGCCGATCGAGCCTTTCGATGCGGCTGCGCGCAGCCATGTCGTCGATGAACGACATCGACTGGGTCAGCACCATCTCGAAGGGCAGCTTGAGGATGTAGTCGAGCATGCCGGCGCCGGTCTCGGGCGGATATTCCTTCAGCGATACCATCGCGGCATAGCGATCATCGCCTGATGTTTCGCCTTGGAGATGGATGATCCGGTTGCCGATCGACGTGCGCCGCGCCGGCAGCATCTCGTCGATCGGTATGTTGCCGAGACGGATCGGGCGGACACGGCCGCCGTTCAGCAGCGTGTAGAAGAACTCGCATTGCTCCGAGAACCAGATTGTTCGCGTGCCTTCCTCAAGCATCGTGTCGTCGGAGATGGTCCGGTAGATCGTCTTTCCGTCGCCAAGATCGACCTCGGCGCGCCGCACGTCTCGCAAGACTTTCGGACCGTAGGCGGCAAGCGATTTTTCCAGTGCCCTTGTTGCTTCGACAAGCTTGTCGCGCATCGCACGAAACTGCTCCCTGCGCACGACATCGCCGCCGATGCCCATGACACGGGAGAGCGCCGAACCCTTCTTGAACAAGGGCCGTACAACAAGGGACACATAGGTGTCGTTGACGAACATCTCGTTCCTGGAGATGCTCGACTGATAGACGTCATCGAGACGCCGCATGAAGGGATCGGCGAACGCCGATGGCAGCGACGGCGCTACCTTGCGCCTGATGACATGGGTGTAGAGAGCAAAATTGCCGATCGACGAAATCGCGCGGAAAGCGGCGTTCCGCTGCCGCTGCAGCATGTTGATCGTCTCGATATCGGCGGTCTCGAAGGAAAAGCCGGTCAATTGCACTGTGGAGACCAGGCAGTCGTTCTTCAGTCGGATAATGCCGTTTTCGATCGGCACATAGAACGGGACGTGTGTCGATATGCTGCGGTCGGCGAATATCTCCCAACCTTTCGACAAGCTCCCTTTCAACGATCTCGCCATGGTGCCCATCGATCACGCCCCATAGGTCCTGATGCCACCGCCGAGCCTTCGACCCAGAGGATTGACGCCGCACATGCTGAGGCGTCCGACGATCTCGAAAAACCACAGGTCGAGCTTCACCGTCAGCACATAGAGAATGCTGTGAAGGATCACGAAGGAGACCGGGAACCAAAGGATCGAGCCTAAGATCATGAACACCATCAGCGAGATGAAGCATTCCGCCAGAAAGTATGTGTAAGGGATCCCCATGACCGTCGGCGGCCGTGTCAGAGCGAGGATGACCGGATGGCATTCGATGTAGTCGTCCCCGCCGTCGGTGTTGCCGCTGAATGCCGCCATGATTACGACCCACTGCCAGCGAGGAAGTCGACCAGTTCGGCGGCAGCAAACATGCCGGCAAGGCTTCCCCCGACCCGAAGCAGGGCGCCCCAGGACCAGTATCCGAAGGCTGCGGCCAGAAACATGCCGATGAAGGCGATCGCTCCGACCGAGCGGCCGAAGGGGCCGGTAAAGAACTGCACCAGCCGGTCAGCGGCATTTTGCAGCGCATCAAGGTTCTGCGCCGCCGCTGGTTCGAACTGGCTGACAAGCAGGATCAGGCTGGTCGCCAACACCATCGCGGCATTGCCGACCCACTTGCGCTTTGCCCTCGAACGCCAGGCGACGCCGGCATAAAGGACTGCCATTGCGATTACATTCATCAATGCACCTCTTCCTTGACGATTTTAACCGGACCGCCAACGTGGGTCGGTCCGTCTTCCTGGGGGGAGCGGTTCGCCGCTGTGAGCGGATCTGCAACAGAAAAAACAAGCATCGGCGACTTGGCGCGGTCGGCAGTTCCTGCCCGGCGCTTCGAGCCGGACTCCGACGGAACTAACAGGCCGCCATGCATGCCCGTAGCGGTCGCCACCGCGCCAACGTAGAACCCGACGACACGCGTGACATAGTCCGCGGTTTCCCGGATCAGCGGCAAGGAGTGGCGAAGATCGACACGAGGCTCACCGGCATTATAAGCAGAGGCGACAAGCACAGGATTGCGATACTTGTCGATGAGAACACGGAGGAATCGAGTGCCGGCGCGGATATTCTGTTCGGGATCGGTGAGATCATTCGCACCAAAGGCTGCGCCGATCCGCGGCATCACCTGCATCAAACCGACGGCACCGGCAGGACTGACGAGGCGTGGATCGTAGCTCGCATTTTCGGCCCGCATGATCGAGAGCACCCAGTTCGGGTCAACCTCTTCCGCAGCGGCGATCGTCACTGCCAGTTTTGCATATTCTTCGGGAATGCCGGAAAGCAGATCAGCTCGAGGCGGCGCCAACGACTGTTTGGCATCCAAGTTTGGTTCGGCCGCCGGATCAATGACCGGTGTGGCTGGCCTCTGGTCGAAAGAGAAGACGCCGATTGGCGAATGCACGGTGCGATCGCGCCGTGCACCAGCCGCTTCTCCTGGTAAACCCGCACGCCGGTTATCAAACTCTTCAACCTTTTCCAATGGGAGAGCACTGGCACCAATCGGACGTTCATCGTTCGGCGCGTCAAAGCGCTGGCTGAAGCTGACCCAATCGATTGTCGGCTGTGGCGGCTGCTTGGCTGCAGCGGCCAGACTTGACCCGGCGATTGGGTTCAACCGGGCTGCCACTCTCCCCACCTTCTCAGTCGTGATACCGCCAGGCCCAACAGCGTGAGCAGGCGTTCCTGAATAGAAGGGCAGATCGCTGTCGCCGGAGTTGGAAGCGAAACCGGTGAGCAGAATTGTCGACATTCCAGCAACCCACAGCGTGCTTCGCGACCATGCCTTTTGCGGTGTTTTCACAGGCGGAAGTGGGATTCGTTCCATGGCCGAACCAGTTCATAATTATACTGCGGTATAAGATTTTGAACTGCATTCCGTTACGGAAATCAACCTTAAAATTTCACTCCGGTATAATTATCGGCAGCGATAGCGATGGCGGGGCGCTCTTTTCCTGAGCAAATTCAGTCGTCTAGCCGCGACCATTTATCTGGCATCCAGCGATATTGGATCTGTTCGCGATCGCCCAGAACACGCGCTAAGCGCACCGCAGTGCCTCCTTTGATCAACACCGGACTGACATCCGTTCCTGATCGAGGCTCATAGATTCGGCAGACGAAATTGGGCAATTCCCTCTGGATCCCCGAGACCGGATAGCAGGACGCGACCTGATAGCGGCTGTCACCGCCACTGATATTAAGACCCGTCTGCTGGACAGGACCGAGGCGTTGGCGTCCAAACCGTGTACCATACTCAAGCTGGCACTCGACGATATTGCTGGCATAGGCTCTGCAAGCGGTGAGGCTGAGGTAAGCAAATGGGACTGGGGGCAGCGGTCGCGTTGGGTGTGTCAGGTCGCCACATCCGGACAACAGGATCAATATAGCCAAAGATCCCGATCGCGTTTTGGAAATCCGCATCGTGTTGCTTTCTAATTTTCCTGCCGATATCCGGCATGGGCAAGGGTTTCGAGGAAGAGATCACGGGCAAGCCGGCAGTAGGGTGATGATGGCTGTGCCAGGTGGAGCTGCGTCAGGACCAGTCCGAGATTGGAAACAGTGGCCACTACGACGGCGAGGTCATCATGGAGGGTGTCACGGCAAATCTCCCGACCTTCGTGACCTTTCACAGTGATGGCGTAGTCATTACGCGCGATGCTGTGCCACAGTTCGACGGTACCGGTTTCGCCGCCTGTGCTTTCCGCATCGCAGATCAGCATGAGCGCGTAATCTGGATGCGGCAGGCCGCTTTCCTCGATTGACGTGCCGCCATGGAATTCCGTCAACACAACGTGCGATGCGAAGAGCAGCATCCGTTCGTTGACCAGCAGACGTCTCTGCCCAAGGCGGACAAAGCCGTTCATGGCGACAGAGCGGGTAGCGGCAGGTGAAAGACTCTCCCCGCAGTGCTGGCAGATCGCCAGCAAGTGATCGTTCCTGAATTCGAACGCGTTGTGAAAGCGGTTGACAATGGACTGCTCGACATTCTTCGTTCGACCACCGAGCGACTCGACGAATGCGAAGGCATCAAGCGGTGTCCATGGCCGCTTCAGAACATCGTTCTCAGAGCTGTCGGCAGCGTTGACGAGGCTCGATGGTCCGACGACAATGCCGGCGGACCGGGTCTGTGCGCCGCAGCCCGGGCAATCGATGGATATCGGAACTTTGTACCATTCCTTCGTCAGTAGGGATCGATTGTGTGTCAGATGCAGACCCGGTTGTTAACAGCGTAGAGGGCGCGCAGGTGGTGTTCTGATCTCCGACCTTACCCCTCGCGCAGCGAGCTATACTTATACTCCAGTGTAATATTTTATCAACCAGATGAGGCCGCCTGAGTGCTTCAAATGCTGCGGAGACGACCTGCCGCAACATCCGACGCATGAGGGTTATATTGAGCAAGGGGCGCCGCCCACATCAATGGAAGCACCAAAACCCGATGAAGCGGTCCCTCCCGCTGACGCGGCAGAGTCTTCGCTGCCACAGCCAGCCAGGAACTGCCTCCAAGATGATTGCTGAATAGCATTCACTATCGTCAAACAACGACGAAGCAGCCATCGTTGCATGAACCCTTCCCTCAATCAGTTCAGGAGATTCTATGCAGCGACGTCAACAAATCGAGCAGGAGACACGCAAGAAGATTTCCGATCCGTATGACGTCGACTACTTCGCCAAGAAGCACGGGATAAGCCTCAAAGATGCCGCTCGGATCATCAACCTCCATCGCTCGGACAGGGTTCTGATCGGGCGGCATACCATCTGAAAGACTCGTGTTGAAGACCGAGGCTCGCCGTAAGGTCGTTTGCCTCACCCGCAGCCACGCACAAACGACGTCTTGAACCCGCACCTGCTGATGATCTGAGTTCGCACTGTCGGCGCTCTATCCGTCGCGACGTCTGCTCAGCGCTCGGCTGACAGCTTTCCTGCAATTTCTCAAGCAGACGGTTGCCAACGGAATGCCCGATGGACTGGCGGCTTACGTTGGCAAATGGCAGGTAAGAGCCTCCCCGCTAAAAGCAGCCTCGACGTTCATTCGCAAGATCGCTCATCAGCGCAATCGCCGAACTTCGGATTCGCGAAATCACCTACCAGCTCATACGCGCAATCCGCAAGACGCCGCTTTGCTCAACCACCTATTCGCCGAAATCGCCGATGAGTGATAAACGCGATCGCCGGTTCGCCGATGCGCGGAGTTGGCGAAGCACCCCCTCGCCTATTATGCCAGTCGCACAATCGCTGACGAACCTATTCGCTGCTCCACCGACCAGCCCAACCGCCGAAACGCGAGAACGCCGGATCTCTCACTGACCGATTGGCGAAACGGGGGAATTGCCCGTCCGCCGATTCACCGACCAGCGATTCAAGGTGGCGCCGTGAGGATGCGCCTCTTTCTGCCACCGAAACGACTTCTACCGGGACCAAGTCCATACCCGGGCAACCCTACGCCTGCGAATAAGCGGTGACAGATTCCTGCACTGATCACGCCTCTCGGCAATCGCCCCTCGGGCGAAAACGGCTAATGGTATACCGTTAGCCTATCCTGCCATCCTCACCAAATCTGCCTGGCCACTGTGCCCGAGGCGCTGATGCGGTTGCGAGTCGTCAGACAATGCAACAGCGACGACAGGCGCAAGCCTGTCGTCTGCGCCGGAGGAACAGCGCGGTGGACAGGCAGATTTGGTGAGGATGCTGAAGCGAGCCATCGTCGTGAGGTGTCGGGATGTCCGTGACCGGAGGGAGCGGTCATCGATGACATCCGAACGATGAGACGGCGAGCGCACCGCAGGAGAGGACGAGTACCTGGAGCGGATGCCCGAAGCGTGAGGGCGCAGCGCAAGGTACTCGTCCTCTCCGTCTTGTTTGGGGAAGTCGCGGCAGCGTCCGCCTAGCGGCCCGAGAGGCCGGGCGGGTCTCGACCCGCACCGCAGGGAGAGGGGAGATTGAGGGGAGAGGCGGCAAGTCTCTCCCCTCAAGACCGCGCGCAGACTCGATGCCTGTAAGCGATCATGCCAGCAGAAGAAGTGAGAGACGGACACGTCCGTCTCTCACCGCGCATCAATCGTAGACGACGCGTGCGATGCTGATACCGATGCCCACCTCGCTGCGGATGGCGCGGACGATCGGGGCGAGCGTGCCCAACTCGGCATCGGTGAGGGCGACAAGCCTTGGATAGCTGATCTCGATGCCGTCGCAATCGGCCGAAAGCGCATAGTGCCATTCGTCGCCGTTCATAAGGTATTCGTTTGTGTCGAAGTCGATTTCGAGGTCGTCGAGCAAAGTGGTCCGGAAACGGGCAAAGCATTCCTCTTCGCCACGAAGCTGGAAAGCGGCGAGTCCTTCCTCGTCCGGCTCGTTGGCAAGCTGGCGCTCCAGTGCCGTGATGGATTGCACCCGCGCAATTGCAGATGCCAGCTCGTCGGCGAGCTCGTCATGCAGTTCCCGCAAGAATTCATCCTCGCAACCGATGCGATTTGCAAGGACGATGAGCCTGAAGCCCGCAAGCACTGCGAGCTGATGGACGTAGTACCAATCATTGGACATATCAGTGTCTCCTTTCTGTCTCTGACGAAAGGAGCCCGCACCGTAGCCGCGAGGGGTCAGGGATCGCGGTACGCGACCGCCAACGGCGGCAAGCGGAGGAGCCGATTTTCTGGCGATGGCCCGAAGGGACGGCGACTGAAAATTGGAGGGGCCGCGCAGTCCTTGACGCCGGAGCGGCGGGTGCACAATGGGACGTCAGAGAGAGATAGACCACGGCGCCGCCAGGCGCCGTGTCCGTATCCGGCGTCCAGCCGGCCATGCAGCCTTATCATCGGCCGTAGTCGTGAAACATTCCCGCCGCCGATGCGACAACCGCGAGAGGGGCGTGACCCGAATGGGCGGAGACCGTTTTGCGGGCTCCGTGAGCGACGGCGAATAGCACCGTCCGCCGCAGGCGGCTCGCCCGGATCATCCGCCGACAAGCCATCATCAGCATGAATCAATTGATACCGACCGATTCAAATATGTCGTTGGACGCCGAGACCGCCTTGCTCGATTCTCCGTGCCATGATTGCGCAACGCTACCAGCTCTATGTCGAACGCACCGACGCTTCGAAAAACATGGCCCGCTACTATGCCATGTCGATCGAGCCCAACCTGTTCGGCGAGGCCTGTCTCATCCGTCGATGGGGTCGTATCGGCGCAAGAGGTCAAAGGCGGGAGCATCATTTCGCGCGGGAGGAAGAGGCGGTCAGGCTGTTCCTTCAGCTTTTGCGAAAGAGGCGGTCGCGCGGATACAGGCCGAGACCGCATATCCGGGAAGATGCATCGGGTGATCGATAGCGAAGGGAGTGCCGCGGAGGCAGATGCCATCCTGATGTCGATGGCATGGGAGCGAAACAGGAGTGGGGGTATCCCACCGCTTCCGCCCTTCCCACAAGAACCTCCGCAGGTTCTGACACCTGCCAGTGGCGAGCGAAGCTGGCCTGAAGCGCCGGTCGATCCGGCGCCTCAGGCCAGGCGACATGGCGAAAGCCACCCTCAGAAGGGTGGCTCGGTGTCGATTGCGCCTTCCTGCTCTGCGGTGATCACCGCCAGTTCGGCGCGCGCCAGCTCCAGTTCGTTTTCAATCTCGCGGCGCTCCACCGGGTCGATTGCTTCGCGCAGTTCGAGTCGAAGCTCTTCAATGTGTTGTTCCAGAAGCATCGTCGTCTCCTTGACGTTTGTGAAAGACGACGCGCACGGTCATGGGTGCGTGGCGGGGTCAGGGATCGCGGAACGCGACCGCCAGCGGCGGCGAGTGGGGGTGCCGATTTTGTCGGAGTGCAGGGAACCGGAGCGGAGGCAAAATTGGGGGCACCGCTCGTCCTTGAGGCCGTCATGCACCCATGACACCCTCGGACGGACTGAGCAGACATTTCCTCAGGTATGGCACCAGAGATCCGCAAGCGGGCTCGATGCCCGCTTGCGGATCCACCATGCAGACCCACGGAGATGCCTCAAAGTCCTTGGTAGTTGTGGAAAAATGGGCAAATCGTTGATCTTGACGCGGTGCGTCGATGACAGCGCTTTGATCCCCTGTCAGGGATTCTCACATTAACGTTGATGCGGAGAATTGACATGACCACCACGAATGAAATCGCCGACAAGATCGCGGGCGAACACAGCCTCACCAAGGCGCAGGGGAAAGCCATCGTCGAAGCGGTCATCGCTTCGATCACCGAGGCCGCGGTTGCCGGCAACGAGACCAGCCTGCCCGGCTTCGGCAAGTTCAAAATAAAGGAAACGCCGGAACGCGAGGCTCGCAACCCGTCGACTGGCGCAACGATCAAGGTTGCCGCGGCCAAGAAGCTAGCCTTCACGCCGGCCAAGGCATTGAAGGATGCGCTGAACAAGTAATCTTGTTGGCCAAGCAAAAAATAGCCCGGCGTTGTGCCGGGCTATTTTCGTTTTGGGTTTGCGTCAGCGGGCGGATGTCCCGTTGAGAATATCCTGGATGATCGTGTCGCTGACCGCGTCATGCGCTTCGCGGGCATGGTCGTCCAGCAGCCTGTGAAGAATGACGGATGCCAAGGGTATGAAGTCGAAACCGCGTGCGATTGCTGCGGACCGCAGTTGCGACAGTGTTTCGAACTCCCTTAAGTCAGTGCCAAGCCAGAGTTCGAGATCCTCGCCACCGGCATCCGGAAATGCCTGGAGGAAGAACGTCTGAAGCGGGCGGTCGTAGCCGATAATGGCATCCGGGTCGGAGTGGCGGGATGCGGTCCTGGTGACGGCAATTGTGTAGCGGCTCATGGCGGCCTCCTTTGGAATGGGGGGCGCCGACCCCGATTGCGGGGCCGGCGGTCCGGCTCAGGCCGGGCTGTTCCAGAGGATGACCTTCTTGCCGGGATCGCCGCCGGGCGCCGGGGCGACGTTGCCGAAGATCACGCCGATCTCGGGCGCTTCGATCTTCGTGGAGATGTATTCTTCGCCGGTCTGGCGGGAGATGCGGTTCCAGCCCGCGCCGATCTCAAAGCCGGTCTTGCGGTGGATGATGCGGTAGTCCGGGGCTTCTTCGCTCGCCTTGTTGGAGTTCGGGACGAGGGCGATCGGGGCGTTGACCCGGATCGTGGCGAAGACGCCTTCGAGAGTGCCGTCGGTCTTTTCGGTGAGGGTTGCGATCGTGGTTGCCATGGGATTGTCTCCTTCGTTGCATCGGGACCATTCCCGATGGCGCCCGAAGAAGGGGCCGCGCCGCAGGCGTCACCGCAGCGTAGCGAAGGGGAACCCCCTTGCGGGGTTGACGCTGATCGCGGCCGGTCCCTTAGAAAGGCGACATAAAGAACGGGAATGGTCCTTGATTGCGACGTCGGCGGGAGACCTCGCCGTGGCGGCCGTTCGATGCCGCGCCGAGTGCCGCGCTCGTGACATGCGTTGGTGGTGTTCGGGTCAACACACGCTGGCCGTCAACCAGTCGGGCACATCGCGAGAGATCAGCACAGTCCTGATCCCATCCTCATCTTCAAAGATGGCCTTCGGTGGCGTGAGGCCCGAGCCCTCGGCCTTCCCTGACGCGACTGCAGTTCCGCGGAGCGCAACCGCGTGACAGACGTGATTTCAAGGGAGGTCGCTTCGGAGGGCGGCGGGGATGCGGCAAGTCTCAGTCGAGGCGGTTGACCCGGCCGGTTCGGCCGCGGGCCTCGGCAAACAGTCTGGCGATCTTCACCATGAAGGACTTGCTGAAGCGGCCGAGGATATCCTGACCGGGCTCGATGTACCAGGAGCGCTCGACGATATCGTAATTGTATTCGTCGACCATGATCCAGCACTGCTTCAGATCGCTTAAGCCCGCGCGCTTGCGCTCGATGTCCGGGATCTCCAATGAGGCGCGACCCGTTTGCGGCGGTTGGGTGGTGATGGCGAGAAGCGCCAGATGGGTATTTCCATCGGCGGCATTGCGGATGGCGACGACGACGCAGACGGGACGCTGCTTGCGGCCTTCGGTCTCACCGCGCTGCTGCTGCCAGGCCCAGAGGTAGGGATAGGAGATGACCTCGCCGGGTCGGAATTCACGGCTCATCGTCGTAGCCTTCGCCATGCGCCAGCCGATCGAGCGCCTCGTCGAACAGTTCCGCATGCTCGGCGGGCATTTTCGAGATATGAAAGGCGCGGCGGGGGTCGCCACCGGTGCGCATGCGCTCATAGTGATCGTAGCTCATCAGCACGAAGCGAGGCTTCTTGTGGCGAGTCAGAACAACCGGCTCGCGGCTTGCCGCATCGGTAACGTCGCCGATCTGCTTGTTGAGGTCGCCTGTCGTGAACTGCTTCATCGCAAAGATCTCCACTTCGATTCCCATATAATCTATTTTTCCCATGTTTTCCATCTTTTCCATGTATCCGGGACGACGGCGCTCACGCGCCGTCTCCTGAAGCCTGCCAGACCGGAATGCCGAGCCGGCGTGCCTTGTCGGCGAGATTGCCTGTGATGCCGTTTCCGGGAAAGACGATCAATCCGGCGGGCATGACCGACAGCATATCGTCATTGCGACGGAACGGTGCGGCCTTGGCGTGTTTCGTCCAATTGGGCTTGAAGGTGATCTGCGTCACCTTGCGGGCCTCAGCCCAGCAGGCAGCAATCCGTTCGGCACCCTTCGGAGAGCCGCCGTGCAGCAGCACCATGTCGGCATGCTTGGCATGGGCCCGATCGAGCTTGGCCCAGATCCGCTCATGATCATTGTAGTCCATGCCGCCGGAGAAGGCGATCTTGGTGCCGGCGGGGATCAGAACCTCGGTCTCGGCGCGCCGCCGCGCGGAGAGGAAGTCGCGGCTGTCGATCATCGCCGCCGTCATGTTGGCGTGGTTGACTTTCGAGCCGGTGCGCGGCCGCCAGGACGATCCGGTCTGCGCCTCAAACAGATCGGCGGAAACATCGCGCATGAACTCGAAGGCGTTGCGGCGTTCCAACAGCGTGATGCCCTCGGCGATGAGGCGCTCGAGCTCGACACTCTTGACCTCCGAGCCGTCCTGCTCGCGCTGGCCGGTGCGCTGCGCTTCCTCGTTGCGATCGAGTTCGCGCTGGATACGCTCGCCGGCGCGATGGAAGAGATTGGGGATCGACCAGACCAGGTCTTCGAGATCGGGCTCCAGCCGGGTGTCGCCGAGCATTTCTGCGAGGGCGGCGAAGATGGTGGTGATCGATGACTGGACCTGCGGTTCCTCCGGCAATGGCCGCGGGTCGGGCTCGTCCTGGAAGGGGCGATTGCCGTAGACCTGCATCTCGTAGATGAAGCGGTCGGTCGGGGAGGAAGCGTGGTTGGGCTCGAAGCCGTCGTCGGGGTGGAGGATCAGGTCCATGGTGGTCTCCGTTCGGTGGGCCGCGCCTCTCGCGGCCTGACGGCGAACCCGGTCACGCGGGCCGAGGCCGGAACCGCAAGCGAAGCGCAGCGGCCCAGCGAAGCGCCGGGCGGGGACAAGAGGGTTTCTTGATCCGCGAGGAATGACGGACCATTGCATCGGCCCGAAAAGTGGGAACCGGTTTTCGGAGGAGCCGATGCGCGGAAATGGCCCGGCAGGGGAAGAAACCCGACTGACCCGCTGAAGGCCGGAGCCCCGCGTGGTAAGAGTCGCCTCTCGGCAGGCCCGCGGGCGCGCCCATTCGCAATGAGACGAATGGACCGCCCTTCGCCAGTGCTGCCGCTAGCCCCTCCCCCACCCTTTGCGCCCAGCTTCAGACGGGCAGGAAGGCCATCATGTCTTCGGGGATGAGTTGAGCCCTGAGGCTTGCCGTCAGCCGGTCGGGACCCAGCCAGCGAAGATCCTCGTTGAAGTCGCCGAGCTCCGGCGACAGCACCAGCGGCAGGATCCCGCGTTCCTGTGCCCTGCGGCTCAATCCCTCGACCCCATGACGGCCGGCCGCATCCGCGTCGGCGGCGATGTACAGGCGCCGGCATCCGGGCGGGAAGTTGAAGGCCGCGAGGTGATTGGCCGTCAGGGCTGCGACCATCGGCATGCCGGGCACCACGTGTGAGAGGGACAGCATGGTTTCGAGGCCCTCGCCCGCCGCCAGGACTGGTACAGGATCGGTAACTGGATAGCGGAAACGGACGCCATTACCGAGCAGCCCACCGAGAGCACGGCGCGGATCGTCCACCTTGGCCTTGCCGACGCCATCGGGATCGAGCCAGCTGCGGTGCACGCCGGTGATGGCTCCGGCCGCATCGGTCACTGCCGCAATGAGAGCCGGAAAGCTGGTCGTCCGAGCAGTGACGAGATCGCGATAATAGCAGGACGGATGGAAACGGAGCGCACCATGGGTGGACGCCCGCAGAATGCCGCGTTCGCGCAGATAGATGTCGGCGAGCGTACCCGCCAACGGCTGCGTCATTCGAAACAGCCGTCGTGCCCGCTCTGTCGCCGGCCGCTCGACCGGACAGGCGTCACTTACGTCGCCCCTGAGGTCCGACACCGGTTCGGGCTGGGGCAGGCTCAGAAAATGACGCGCCTCCTCGGCAACGTCCCGGAAGTCCACGAGGCCACAGGTCTCGCGGACGAGATCGAGCAGGTCACCGAACTGACCGGTCGCCGCATCCGTCCACCGGCCAGCACGCGGGCCGGCCAGATGCACGTAGAGCGACCGGCCCTTGTTGTTGCCGACATCGCCGACGAGCCAGTAGTTGCCGGCGCGGCGGCCGGCGGAAAGATAGTGACGGCAGACCGCCTCCGCGTCTTGTGCGAGACGGCCCGCCAGATCGGAGGCAGACAGCATGGCGGGCCTCCTTCACGACCGGCGCGCAACATCGACGAGGCGATGACGCTGCATCAGCTTCGACAGGATTGCCGGACCTTCCTCTGTCGTCGGCACGAAAAAACGCAGCTTCCAGTTGATCATCTCGGAGAACAGGCCGATCGACCGCAGCCAGTCGCGCATGCCATCGGTAAAGCCAGTCAGTTCGACGCGGTACTCGTTCATCACCCGCACGCGGCGGAGCGTCATGTCACCGGCAAGACCGATGATCGAGGATCCGTCGACCAGCGCCGTCCAGGCTTGGTCGCCGCTCAATACTTCCGTCTGATCAATCCCGAAGTTGCGGCAAAGGCCGGCCAGCCTGTCCGGAGCGATGACACGGCCAACGATCCGTTCGCCATCATCGGTCTGCAGACGCCGTACCCGGCAAAAGTCCTGCGGCAGCAATTTCCAGATCGGCAGCAACAACCCGCTGACGATATGCACTATCGATGCCGAGAATTTCGGCACGGCGGCGACTTCGGTATTCCAGGCGAGGACGAAAGCCTGTTCGTCAACCTCCTCCCAACTCGTCTCTTCGAGCTGCCGGACTTCGAAGCGGAGCTCGTCCATCGGCCGGATCAGCGACACGCGTGGCTGGACCGAACCGTCGTCCAGCATGATCGCGCGGGTCGGCACCATGACCGCTGGCCTACCCGACTTGCCGTTGACCATCAGCTTCGCGCGCGGATCCTGGCTCACGAGGGTCTGCACGTCCTTGAGCTGCATCGGTGCATTGCGATCCCTGCGCTCAATGGTGAAGAGGTGCGATTGCGCTCCGGTGACCGGATGGGTGTAGATCAGCCGCCGGTCGGCGATTGTCATGCTGTCGGCGGTGATCGTCTCCAGGCCTTTGTCATAGATGCCGGCGGCGATCGCCCCCTCGATGCGGGCGGCCAGCAGCTGCTCGAAGGCCTCGAACAGCAGGTTCTGCATGGTGATGGTCAGTGCCAGCATCCGATTGAGGAATGTCTGGATCGGCGGCAGTTCATCCTTCAGTCCGCCCTCCTCCGAGGTGAGCGACAAACCAGTAATGCTCTCAAACTTATCCAGCGAGCAGCCTTCGATCCTGCCCGCATGCAGCAGGCCGTAGAATTGCCGCAGCCCGTCGCGGGCATATTGCGATTCGAGATTGTCCTCGGATCGGAACATCCCCTGCCCGCCGGTCTGGCGCTGGCCGCGGGTGATGGCGCCTAGCGTGTCGAGACGCCGGGCAATGGTCGAGAGAAAACGCCGTTCGGCCTTGACGTTGGTGGCGATCATCCGGAACCGGGGCGGCTGCTTCTGATTGGTGCGATGGCTGCGCCCTAGGCCCTGGATCGCCACGTCGGCGCGCCAGCCGGCTTCCAGAAGGTTGTGAAGACGCACGCGCTGATTCTTGGCGCCGAGATCGGCATGGTAGGATCTGCCGGTTCCGCCGGCGTCGCTGAAGACGAGAATGTCTTTGTCGTCGTCCATGAAGGCGCGGGCCTCGTCGAGATTGGCGCTGCCCGGCCGGCTCTGCACGGCATAGCGGGCGATGGTGCTGCTGTCCTCGCGGCGGACGATGCGGCGCGAGCGGCCGGTGATCTCGGCGACCTGGCTGGTGCCGAAATGCTGGACGATCTGGTCGAGGGCCGTCGGGATCGCCGGCAGGCTACCCAAGGTTTCGACCAGTTCGTCGCGCCGACGCTCGGCCTCCCGGCAGATGACAGGGTTGCCGTCCGCATCATGAACAGGCCGGGAGCTGAGATTGCCCTTGGCGTCGGAGAATTCCTCGAAGAGCTGCACCGGGAAGGAGTGTAACAGGTAGTCGATCACATATTCCCGCGGCGTGACGTCGACCTGCAGATCGCCCCATTCCTCGGTGGGGATCTGTGCCAGTCGGCGCTCGGTCAAAGCCGCGCCCGTCGAGACGAGCTGGACGATCGCAGCGTGACCCTCTTTCAGATCTGCAGCGGTCGCTTTGAGAAGGGCCGGCGTCTTCATCGAGATCAGAAGATGATTGAAGAAGCGCTGCTTCGAGCTCTCGAAGGCCGAACGTGCCGCGGCTTTAGCGTTTTTGTTCAATGTCCCGGATTTGCCGGTTATACCGGATGCCTCCATTGCGGCATCCAGGTGATTGTGGATGACCTGGAAGGCCTGGGCGTAGGAATCATAGATGCGGATCTGTTCCTCGGTCAGCTCGTGCTCGAGGATCTCGTATTCGACGCCCTCAAAGGAGAGCGACCGCGATGCGTAGAGGCCCATCGCCTTCAGGTCTCTTGCGAGAACCTCCATGGCGGCGACGCCGCCGTCCTCGATCGCCGCGATGAATTCGGAGCGCGTCGGGAAGGGAAAGTCGGCGCTGCCCCACAGACCGAGCCGTTCGACATAGGCCAGCGATTCGACGTCCGTGGCGCCGGTCGCCGAAACGTAAACGACGCGGGCGTCCGGAAGTGCACGTTGCAGGCGAAGCCCGGCCCTGCCCTGCTGCGACGCCGCCTTGTCGCCGCGCTCCGTCTTGCCGCCGGCGGCGTTGGCCATGGCGTGGCCTTCATCGAAGACGATGACGCCGTCAAAATCACTCCGGAGCCAGTGGACGATCTGCTGCACGCGCGATCGCTTGCCCTCGCGCTCATCGCTGCGCAGCGTCGCAAAGGTGGTGAAGAGGATGCCTTCCTCCAGCTTGATCGGCTTGCCCTGTCGGAAACGCGACAGCGGCGTCACGAGCAGCTTTTCTTGGCCCAACGCGCTCCAGTCGCGCTGCGCGTCCTCGATCAGCTTGTCTGACTTGGAAATCCAGACATGGCGACGGCGGCCTTTGAGCCAGTTGTCGAGAATGATGCCGGCAGCCTGGCGGCCCTTGCCCGCGCCCGTGCCATCACCGAGAAACCAGCCGCGGCGGAAGCGGACGGCATGTTCTGCATCGGATCCGACGACCTTGGGATTGTCGAAGGAGCCATCCACTGTCCAATGGCCGGCGAGATAGCCGGAATGGGCTTCGCCGGCATAAATGACGCTCTCGAGCTGGGCATCCGAGAGATCGCCGCTGGTGACGATGCGCTTCGGCAGATGCGGGCGATAGCTCGGCTTCGGCGGTGCGACCGAGGCCATCGCAACGGATTCGACCAGCGTGTCAGGATGAGGTTTTGCGTCGGGAATGTGGATCGACTGCAGCCGGTAGGTCTCGTAGATGCCGTCGGCAGCGTTTGCCTCATCCTTCGGCCGAGCGTCCCGCAGCTCGTAGGAGAGTTCGATGATCTCGTCATCGACGGGTATCGGACGGACCGTTGCTGCAGGCTGCGCCTGTCCTCCGACCGCGGGGCGATGCGTCGGGGTGGCAACCGCTGCTGGACGCATCGTGTCCGCGCGCAGGCTACCGTTAGAGAGCGCACCGATGGAGTTCGACGCCGCCGCGGGCGCGCGGGGCGGAAGGCCGGTGATCCAGGTGAGCAGTGTTTTGAGATCGTGCGCAGTGCCGCTCGACGTCACAAGCTTCGAAGGATCGCCCGCCGGGATCTTGTCGATCACGATCAGGCGCGTTTCCATCGTCGTTCCATGTCGGGCATAGATGCTCCCGCCGATCGCTGCGGTGAACAGCAACGTGCCCTTCTCCTGCAGCCGCACGAAAGCGTCCCGCCATGCGGGATTGTCGGGAGAAAAGCTCGCGCCAGTGATCGCGACCAACCGCCCACCGGGAGCAAGCCGCGCGAATGCGGAGGCCAGATGCCGCCAGGCGGCATCAGCCACGCGACCTTCGACGTGAACGCCGGCTGAGAAAGGCGGGTTCATCAGCACCACGGTCGGTCGAATGGAACGATCGAGGTAATCGTCGATATGCGCGGCATCGCGCTGCGATACCGGAACACCGGGGAAAAGCCGCTCCAGCAGCGAGTGCCGGACCACCGCATATTCGTTGAGCGCCAAGCGAGCGCCTGCAAGCTCCGGAAAGATCGCCATCATGCCGGTCCCAGCCGACGGCTCGAGCACCACGTCAGCGGCTATGATGCCGGCAGCACGAGATACGACGTAGGCAAGCGGGATCGGGGTCGAGAATTGCTGTCGTGCCTGGCTCTCCTCGGATCGGCGTGTATGGGTCGGCATGAGGTTTGCCACTTTCGTCAGCATTGCTAGCGTCGCTTGAGGCGACTGGGTTCCGGATACGATCGCGCGGAATTTGCGCAGAAACAGCACCTGGGCGATTTCAGTCGCCTCATAGGCCTCCTTCCAGAGCCAGACGCCCTCGGCGTCGCTGCCGCCGAAAACCTCGGTCATAATTTGCCGCAGGTCAGCTGTGGTGAGGACTTTACCTTGCTCCAGAAACGGCGTGATCTGACCGCCAGCATCCATAAGTGCTTCAGTGCGCGTTTTGATATCAGGACGTGGAGAGGTGGAGACGATCTGGGAATGCGAGATGATATTCATCGAAGGATGCTCCAAGAGTGAGGAAAGAACAGAGGAGCCCAGCGTCCTGCCGAAGGTCGGAGGAACGAAATCGGGCAGCCAGGGCAGGATCGGGGATCGCCGGCTTAAACCGCCGGCCATCGCCAGTGTCTAAGTCGCCGGGCTCGCGATGAAGCCAGTCGGATCATCGGGATCGGGCGGCAGATAGGCATCGTAAGGATTGCCTTCGGCAAGATGGCCAAACGGCGTGAAGGCGTATTCGCCGTCACTGCGGCCGACGGCGCAGACCACGTAACGCGGCTCGCGTGTGCCGGCATCAAGGCATTCCATGAGAGCGAGATTGCCATCGGACGCGGCGCGAAGCAGCGTATCGAAATTCAAGCGTGCGTAATCGGGGATAGCCATTGCAGTGCTCCATGAACGGAAATGCCCGACACGGGGCCGGGCTGATGGTGATGTTGATGTTGAGGCTAGTTTGATCTGTCTCGAGGCGCGTCAGGAGGCACTCTCCAGCAGCTTCTTCGCTTTGCCTTCGAGTTCGAGACGGGTGTCCTGATTGGTCTTGGTGCGCGCCAGCGCGGTGATGCCCTGCACGAAGTCGAAGACCGACTCCGGCGGCCGCCCCTCCTCCGACAGCACCATCTCGATCACCTTGCCGGTCTCGCCCTTTGAGAAGCCTCGCCGGCGCAAGAAGGTCTCGCGGTCGTCGTCCTTGCGCGCGACGATCTGCTCACGCGCCGCCTTGATGCCGGCGATGAACGGCGCCGGTGACGAATTGGCGAAACTCGTCAACGCAGGCGCCGCCTCATGCGCAAAGCGCTGGGCGGCGAACTTCGAATGGCGGATGGTGATCTCCTCAAAATTCTCCGTGCCCCAGAGATTGCGGTTGGCGCAGACCGCGCGCAAATAGAACGAGGCGATGCCGAGCGTCTTCGATCCAACCTCCGAGTTCCAGGCGTAGAAGCCCCGGAAATAGAGGTCGGGCTCACCGTTCGGCAGGCGTCCGGCTTCGATCGGGTGGGTGTCGTCGACCAGGAACAGGAAGACGTCGCGATCGCTGGCATAAAGGGTGGTCGTGTCCTTGGTGATATCGACGAAGGGATTGTGGGTCATCGTCGCCCAGTCCAAGACGCCGGGTACTTTCCACATCGTGTCACCGGTCCCGTTGCCGGCGATCTTCATGACCGACGAGACCAGTTCATGATCCCAGATCCGACCGTATTCCGGTCCGGTCACTGCGCGCAGTTCCAGCCGGCCGTCATCCATCTCAAGCGTCTTGACGAGCTCGGCACGATGGTTGAGCAGGCCATGCTGCAGGTTGATGGCAGCAAGCGGCGCGGGCAGTTGCCGCATATAGGTGGCGGGAGCGCCAACCAGGCTGCAAAGCTGGCCGTAGCTCCAGTGGGTCGGTGCGATCGCTTGGCGCTGACCTGGGGCAACAAGCTCAAGCCGCTCCGCATTGTCGCGCGTTGCCTCGACGCGGATCGCCGCGCTTTCGATCGTTCGGGCATGGGCGCGCTCGGCGCGGGACCGGACGGTGTCGTAGAGATCGCTCAGCGACAGGAAGCGTTCATCGTCCGGGCGGGAAAACCATTCCGACGAAACGCGGCCGATGCGTTCGCCACGGGAGATATCGACCTTGAATGCGGAACGGACGGACGGGTTGTTGGAGGTGAGGGTGGTCATAAGCTGTCTCCTTAAAAGCGGAAACCCGGCGCGATGGCCGGGCGAGGTTCAGAAGGATTCTGGGAAGAGGAATCAATCGGAAGCCAGCCGTCGGTGCGCCGACCGGATGGCCAAGAGCGCTGCCTGGAATTCGGCGCTGCCAACGACATCCGAGTCGTCGAATGCCGTAACTGCGGTGATGCACGCCGCGTGGATGTCGTCATCAGTGACCGCCTCCGGGGTGAGAGGGTCGAAACTTCGGTCGATCTCCAGCACCGCGGTGATTGCGTCCCGCACACGTTTTTCCTGGAGCCTGACCAGGACGTGGGAAGGCTTTGGTGGATCAACCGGCTCTTCAGGATCCGGGTCTCCGGCGAGAATCGCTTCTCCTCGGGCAATCGCCCAAGCAGATCGGTCGAGCCAATCGAGTGACGGTGGCCGGGCAGCACGGACGTCATCGAACAGGATCTTCAACAGGCCGAGCAGGAGCTCGAAATGACGCGCCCGGCGCTGAACAGGTTCATCGAACTGCGGCGGGATCTGGACCAGCGGACCTGCATAGGCCGCATGTGCACCGTCCCAGATGCCGGTGACATGGATTTCGCCTGAGGAATCGAAATCCTTCTCGGCGATATCCCAACTGTCATCTTCGATGGCAACACGGCACGCCTCGTCCAGCGTGTCAGCTTGATAGGTGCGATGCCGGAAGACCGGCAGGTGATAGGTGGTCTCGATGGTGAAGTCAGGCATAGGTGCCTCCTGAAACGGAAAAGCCCGGCGCGATGGCCGGGCTGTTGGGAAAGAAGACCCGACCGCAAATGCGATCGGGTCAATCTGGTCGGATCACTATTCGGCGGCGACGAGATGCTCGTCGTCGGTCTCACTCTCGGTATCGCCAGCGCCATCGCTCGATGTTTCCGGCTCCTCGAGCAGGAAGGCCGGCAGGTCCCGAATTTCCGTAGTCTCAGCCTGATCGGGCTCGACGGCGTCATCTCCGACAGCGTTATCGATGCTACCTTCGCCGTTCGTCATGCGGAGCGGTTCCGGCAGCCAGCCGCAGCCTGTAATCAGCCGTTCAGCCTCGCGGGCCATGTCAGTTTTCTTGAGATGGCCAATCAGCTCCGCTGCCTGGTCCCCCTTTGCCTCGCGAACCGCCTGCAGGATGCGGGCCTTGGTGACACGACCGAGATAATTATCGGCGGTCGTCGTCCAACCGGCTTCCACGATATCGAAGCCGATGGAGCTGGCCAGCTGTTCGGCATGGGCGATGGCGCGCGTCCGCTTGTTCCAGGGTTCGATCACTGCGTTGACCGACAGCGAGGCGCAATGGGCAAACAATGCCTGGCGGCTGACCTCGTCGAGCTTGATCAGGAAATCCCAGAGATCGTTCGGATCCTTGGGCAAATCCTGGCCCCAGCCTTCCTGCCTTTGATCGATCTCCTTCGCCCAGACCGTTTCGCCGAGACCGGGCGTCTGGCTGAAGCGGGCGCTCTGCAGCGTCACCTCCAGGCATGAATCCGAACCGTAGACGTAGAAGGTCTTTAGAACAAAGGCATGCAGGACGGCGACAAAGGCGATGACCGGGTTGTTCGCCAGCGCGTTGCGCAAAGCGATGGTCCGGGCTGCCGTCAGATCGAGAACCAGGCGGTCGGGAAGCGGCTTGATCGTTTCGTCCTCGTCGTCCGGTTGCGTGCCCTCGCCGCCGGCCGCCCGGGTTGCCGGAAGATCACTGCGGTGATCGGAACTATCGTTATCGTCATCGGCGGAGGGATCGATCTCGGCCTTCGGTTCATCCTCCGGCCGCACGAAGCCTCGCTCGATCTTGAGCTCGCCGCTGGCGCCTAGCGACACGAAGACACCGCCGCGGGCGATCTCCTGTGGATCGAACACGTACGGACGTTCGTTGAGCCGGTCGAGCTCGGCACCAAGCTCCTCCAGCTTCTGTTCGGTCGCTTCCGAGTACTCGTCTGCCTCCGCATATTCTGCGTCGAGCTTGTCGTATTCGGCACGGGTGGCGTCATAGCGGGCCAGTTCGTCTTCAGTCATTTCAGCCTGCTCGCCGTAGACGCGGCGCAGGCCGGACGTGTGGCCGTAGGGGAAGTCGAAGGCGGCTTCGACCCATTTCCAGCCTTCGCTTATCCGAATTGCCTCGGCGTCAGCTTTCAGCTTTTCCATCACGAGCTGCTCGAGCAGCGCCGGATCCTGCAGCCATCCGCCCTGGTCCTGGTCGAACAGATCGCGCATCGTCACACCGCCTGCGGCCTCGTAGGCTTCGATGCCGACATAGACGGCGCGGCGGTCGCTGGCGCGGATCGCGGTTTCGGTCAGCAGCCGGCGGATGTAATACGGCTCGCGGCTATGGGAGCGCGAGATCGTGTCCCAGACCTGCTCCTGGCGGACGTGGTCGTTGGTGATTGAGAAGGCCATGATCTGCTCTAGCGTCATCTCGTCTTCGGCATAAAGATCGAGAAGCCGCGGTGATACGGAAGCCAGCCGCAGCCGCTGCCTGACGGTCGCGACCGAAACGAAGAAGCGCGCGGCGATCTCCTCCTCGCCGAGCCCCTGCTCCCGCAAGGTCTGGAAAGCGCGGAACTGATCGAGCGGATGCAGGCTGACGCGCTGGAGGTTTTCGGCGAGCGAGTCCTCGACTTCGAGGGTTTCGCCTTTGCTGACGATGCAGGGAACGCCGGCGGTTTTGGCCAACCGCTTCTGCGCGACCAGGCGCTCGAGGGCACGATAACGGCGCCCGCCCGCCGGAATCCGATAAATTCCGGTCTCGTTGCCATCGTCGTCGAGTTCGGGGCGGACATTGAGGCTGGTGAGCAGACCGCGATGGGCGATGTCTTCCGCCAGGTCCTCGATTGAGACGCCCGCCTTGATCTTGCGGACGTTCTGCTGGCTGAGCACCAGCTTGTTGAAGGGAATATCCCGGGCTGCACTGAGGGTGATTTTCTGAATGGCCTGGGCCATGTCGGTTTCTCCATGACGAACCGGGCGGAGCCTCTCTCCAACCCTCTCAATCCGTCACAGCTTTCCCCTTCCCTCCTCTCCCTCTATCGCCTCCCCACCATGTCCCATCGTCTCTTCGGCAAGCGAAGCCTCCCTTGCGGCCAAGACCCGGTAATGCTGCGTCAGGGATCGAAGCCCTTCGGATGAAGACTGGCGCATCCTGGCTTCAGCTTTGCCAACATTGCCGCACCGTCAACCGTGCCCGTGCCTCCAGCTGACTCCTCATGCAGCGCACTGAATGCGAGACCTCCGCTAGGCAGTCTGACATCCATTGCAGCAACGCCGAACGGCAGCACCACGGCCTTGCGGCCCGGGCTGCCTTTCAGTGTGCGAAATCCGTTCTCGCAACTTCTCTATCACCCGAGGATGGGCGCGCGGCATCGTCCCCAGACTTCCTCAGGTTAGCGTTTCCAGACAGGACCTATGTCCGCAATCCATTGATGTTCTTTGTTTGTTCTTCTTCCTGACTAATTCCAGGAAACCCGCGCTATCTTTTTCTCTGGAGCAGAACCCATACTGCGAACGCCTTGCGATCCGATCGCGGCGCCGATGCAAGATCTCTGATTGCCTGCTCACAGTTGTCGATCAGAACGAGGACTTCGGCCCGGACATAACGTGCAAGCGGGTCGTAATCGGCGCGGTGACGTTCTTCCTGCAGGATGACAAACGTATCGGCGAATGAGACAATACGGCCCGGGAAGCCGCGGCTTGCCGCTGCTTTGCAGGAGTTTTTCGCGACACCGTGCTCGAGTGTCCTGTAGACTTGGGCCCATGCAGGTTCACTGCGCGTTTCGCCTGTACCCACGAGTAGATCGGCGCAATCGCGAGCAAGCGCATGAAACAGCGCATAGTACGCTGTACTGACGCCGCGTTTCAGGTCGGACTGGCGTGGACGTTTCGGGCTGGCCTTCGCGAGCCGCCGAGCGGTGGCGATTAAATCATGCGACACGGCTTAGCTTGCGATCTTCTGCTGTTCGTCGAAATGATGCCGAATATGAGGAAACCGCGTCTCTCCAAGGGCGCTCAAAGCTTTTCGCACCTCGGTCGAAAGACCGTAGGTAAGTTTCGAACTGATCGGCTTGTCCGAATAGGCATACTTCACGTCAACGAGCAGGATGGGATCGCCATCGCTGTCTCGATCGGCCCTAATGTCGGCGCCAGAAAACCCCGCCTGGCCGAGCCGGTCACGGAGGACCTTCTCAACGGCCGATTTGGTGGAGTTCGATATGGTCTGTTCGTCGCTCATGTTTGCAATATAGAGGATTCTGCCGGGGACCGCCACTCCCGCAGATACGAGGGCGAGCACATACAAAGCACTCCTGCGCAATCGCGTGTCTTCTGTAGCGAATTGAAGGATGAAGCGCAGCTCGGCCTTGAGATCGGCTTCAACAAATGCATTTCTGCAACATGGACAACTACACTTGGACGATGTGGATCTCAGTCTCGCAATGAAGAAAGAATGGCGTAGAACGTATGACAATCCCTTGGACAGTCAGCCGCGGCCCGATCGTAGCTTCGCAGATAGACATCCAGAAAGCAGACGCCATAAACGCTTTGCTTGTTCGTCCGATCGGGATCCTGCCGGAAAGGCCAGGCGATCTTATCCGACCCTTTGCTATCGGACTCTTTGAGGAAATTCGCCGCCTCTTGAAACCTGGTGTTGGCATGACGACGTTGCGCGGACGGTTGCCGCCTTCGTCCACTCCAAGCGATATTGTTTCGCGAGTGCCCAGCCCGATTCCGGCCTTCATAATCTGGACGCTAGGCCGCTGGAAGCCCTGAGCGAGGACGATCGCATGACAGCGCAGAACCGTTTTCTAAGGTGAAGCAAAAGGCGACTAGCGGTAAGCGAAACTCAGAGCCGTCGTCACCCTCCACTTCCTCGACGGCAGGCGCGACCACAGCAGAGCAGATCCGTGCGAGTCTTCTCGGCCCCGGAAAAATGCAGCACACGTCGTCCACCGCGCCTTGAGCAAGTCGACCGATTTTGAGCGCGGTGAGGACTCCCGATCGTCGATCGGCTATTTTGAGAACCGGTAGCCTGGTGGCTCGGGAGAGGTGCGGAGCGGGTCATCTTTCTTCTGCCGCGCAGGCCTGACGATATCCTCCTCCCGGTGACGCGGAACCCGACGGTCCGATCGACGGCCCGTCCGCTGGACGGCGGATACGGCTTGATGACGAAGCGTCAAAAGGACTGCGGTAAACAGATTGGCGACTTACTTGCGTGCGCCACATGGGCCGAATGCTGAAGACCTCACTCCTGCGGAACCGACCGCGCGCGAGACGCAAAAAGGGGCGTATATGACTCGTATCTCCAGCTCGAGGGGCAAGCTTTTACAGGTGATACATGCCGTAGAGGCGATTGGGTTCTCCTGCCCTATGTCCATCCGGACGATAATCCAGCCAGAAGGCGGTTTCTCAGGGACATTAAGAAGGCGCTTGCCTTCCTTGGAAATGGAGAGGCAAAGCACGCCAAATCGCTTCTTGGGCATCTACGGTCTCGAAAGCGCCAAGCGGCTGGTCGAAATCTACAATCGGCATTTTGCCGGAGGACACAATGCGATTTCGATGTCACTTTACTCTGGGCCGTTATCTCAACGCGCCGTCGCAAGCTCAAGCCACACAGGGCCCTCCCGGCAATGGCGCTCCTCGCTCGAAGAACCATCAAAGGTCGCTTCTTCTTGTCAGATGATGCCGTCGGCTGGGCGACGCCGCACTTCGTCATGATAGATGGCGACAGCCGTGGCGGACTTCTTTCGAAGGCTTTGATGGCCGGATCGCAGTCATGACACTGCCACATCATGGTCCGGCCAATAATCTTTATCCTGACATTCTTGGGTTTCGAGGATTGCGGTTCGCGCTTGCTACGATGGTAGAAGCTCGAAACCGCGTCTCTCCCCAGAGAGAGACCCTCAGCGCAGTTGAACTGAGGGGTATTCGCACCAGAGTCATCGACAATGAACGCTTAAGCCGTGTCACAGTCACTTGCGAACGTAGCATGGCCTAGGCGACCGACGGTAAGGCCATGCTCGAAGACTATGAGGAACTACCCAGTGGCGGCGGGATTGACCCGCGCCCGAGAGACGCTCCCGCGACGCGTTCATGGACACGAAGGACGATCACGTTACAGTCCCGCAGCCGGCATCCGACGCAGCTCACTCCCTCGAAGCCCACGGACTCGTTGCCGCGCTGCTGAACTCAAACAACCTGTGGGCGACGAAGACCTTTGGTCAACATCTGTGAAAACCGAGTGATTTCAGCGGCTTCATGCGGTTAGTCATGACTAACGACAATGACCTCCCGTTAGCGACGCCTGTTGAGCAATTCCAGCGAATCAACGCAAGCACCTGTTTTCCACGGATACTATGAAAAACTGAAAGTCAGGCAGTTGAGTGTTTCAGACCGTGGTAGGGGTAGAATTCACGCAAGCGTCACACCAGCCAGCACTAAGTATTCCCTCCCCAGAGCTCCCATACGCGACGCTTGTATCGCAGGGTGGCGACGGAAATGCCAAGCAGACCAGAAACACTTTTATTTCAGCCGTTTAGCGCCGTTAGTCGCAACTAACGGCAATTTACACTGCCTGCAGGAGCGTGCCTACATTGTTCCGGAGTAGCGCCATGATCACCGGACCGAGAGAAAACTCACCCCGCTCGGCTCGCCGCGTCAGATCCCGCAGATATCCACCTGGGGAATTGATTAGATTTGCGCGCTCAAGAATGCAACCGACCGCCACCGCGGCATTTTCCGGCCCCATGACCTCGCACGCATTTTGGTAAGCAGATGGGCTGATCCCCAGCATCGATCTCACCACGACCGCGGCCGACATGAGGTCTCGCCAGCTACCGACAGCCCCGCCCGGTCCATAGTCGCCCATCTGCTGACAGGCCTTCAGCACCACACCAAGAGAGAAAGCCTTTAGCGGCTCGACCCTTAGCTTGTCGGGTTTGCTCGGGTTCGCGCCCTGCTCTTTTTCAGAGCTAGGTTCAAGTTCATGGATGGATTCGGGATTTGAATTCTGTATGTGCCGCTCAAATTGAGCATCATTGGTGCTACTAATTTGTGAATTCTCCTGATTGTCCAAGCGATTAATGATCTCTTCCCGAAGAAGCTCCATTTCGTCCAGAACGCCCGCTACGTCTCCCATGGCCGGGGAGCGGGGAATGCGGGCAACGAGTTCAACGTAGATCGATTCAATGGCAACCCAGTCGCCTTCGGCACCCTCCTCCATTGCTGCCGAAATCAGCTTGCGAACGTCGCGCCGGCAGATCGTCAGGTTCTCTTTGGCCTTCCTGAATGCGGAACGCGCGGCAACGACCTTCTGCGCGATGAGAGCCAATTCTTCGGATCGGGCGAGCATTGGTGAGAGATCAAAGCCGAAGGCATTCTCGATTTCACCAGTATTATTCTTGCGCGCGAAGCGTTTGCCGTTGGCGCTGTCTTTCCGAACGATCAGCCCGGCTTCCACCAGCAATGCAAGGTGACGGCGAAGTGTTGCTCCGGCCATGCCATGAGCGCGCAGGATTAATTGTGCGTTCGACGGAAACACCACCAACTGTGCCTCCTGGCGCAGTTCATTCTCGGGGTAGAAACTCAGCAGCGCGTCGAGCACAGCAAGGCTGCTCGACTGCAGCCCAAGTGCTTCCCTGGCCTCTGAAGCGTCCCGAAAGACCTTCCACTTTTGGACCGATTTTCCCGGCTTGATCTCTCTTGTAGCGACCTGTCGCTTCAGGAGAGCAAGCGTCATTGACCGCCGCCCAAAGGGCGTCGTCACACTTCCTGTTTGCATCGTCTTTCACCTTTCAAAAGGCAAAAGAAATCAGCTCACCAAATCGGTGCCATGACTCTTGACGAATATCCGTGGAAGTGCGATTCTCAGGTTGCTTAGATCTGAAAGAGGTTTCCACGACGGCGACGTTTTGGGGGCCTTTTTCTTTTTCCGCTTAATCTCCGTTGTTCAACTGAGTTCTGTTTCTGGAGCGATGCTCCTCGAAGAGCGTTGGCAAACGCTCCAGGACGAAGGCTGCGAAATCTGGCATCTCGCGCCGATCGATTGACAGGTCCAACTTGGTTTTGCTCTTCGTCACCTGGGCCAAACGTAGCCCCGTGGGCGTTGTCAGGAGATCCGGTAGTCCGCGCTTGGTTGGTGTAGGTTTAAGGCTGGCGACGAGCAACTTGAACCGGTCGGGCGAGGGCAGGGCTTTCGCCTCGGCCGATCGCAGGAAAGTTGAAGCCTGTTCAAGGTCGTTGTCGCCGGTGAGAAGCTCGGCGAGAGCCACCCAACTTTTCAGGCCAATGCCGGGTGCCGAGCCGATTGCATCGACAATTTCCGTGGGGATGCGGGTCACCACCGACAGCATGTTCGAAAGATCGCTTTTGTAGACGGACAACGCTGCCATCACGACATTTCGTGAAAATTGCTCGGTCAGCCGGGAGGCAAATCGCGCCTTTTCTATGAATGTCAGGTCCTGGCGTTCATTGTTCTCCTGACCTTGGGCAATTACGAGCTGCTCGTCAGTCAGTTCCCTAACAACCGCCTTGACGGGCCGGTTGAGTTCCGAGACCGCGCGCAGGCGACGGTGTCCAAATGCGACTTGATAGCGTCCTGGTGCGTGAGGGTGAGGGCGCACCAGAATTGGGATCTGCTGGCCTTGTTCGCGGATCGCTTCAACAAGCCCGGCAATATCACCGGGCATGCGGTCCTGAACGAAAGATGGATCGACCGTATCCGTGTCGAGCTCGATGATGGTCTGGCCTTCAGCCAGCCGCTTTTCAATCTCTTCGGCGCGCTCAAACCTCGCTTTACCCTCCGCGAAAGCGCCGCCAACCTGGCTGGTGAGACGCGAAGATGCGGCCGTCGCCCCTTCCGGTGGTGGAGAGCCCATAAGCGGAAGAAAGCTTCGGCTCTTGACCGGTCTTTCAGTCGGCGCGGCAACGGCAGAGATTGGCTTAGGGGTGCGGAGGATATCTTTCCTGCTCATGACTTTCTTCCCCATGCTTTCTTGATCAGCGACTCGATCTCGTCGTTGACGCTGTTCATCGCCTCAAGCGCGCGATCGTAAGTGGCCCGAGTGAATTGGCCTCTCTCCACCTCGAAAAGGGTCTGGTTCGTGAGACCGGCATCGGAAACGGCCGTTGTCTTCAGCATCGGAAAATTCAGAACATTTTCTCCGAAAATCGCCCTGAGATACCCGACCATCTGGTTCTGCGGCCCGTCACTTGGTTCGAAACGCGTCACGAGATAGCGCATCCAGTTATAGTCGAAGCGCGCACCGTGCGATGAGATCTCCCGGAGCAGATCAGATGTCATCGACAAGAACTGGTTCATCGACATCACGTCGAGCATCTGCGGATGCACTGTGATGAGAACGGAGGTGGCTGCGGTTAGGGCGGAGAGGGTGAGGTAGCCCAGTTGCGGCGGGCAGTCGATCACCACGACGTCGTAATTGGGCGCGACTTGGTCAAGCACCTCGCTGATCCGGTGGAAGAACATGGTATCACCGATCTTCCGCTTCATCAGCGCCCGCGGCGTATCGTGTTCGAACTCCATAAGTTCGAGGTTGCCGGGGATCAGATGAAGATCAGGAATGTAGGTCGCGCGAACAATTTCAGCCATTGGGCGAGCGTCGTCGTATCGAATCGCACCATAAAGCGTCTCATTCACGCCGACATCGGTTTCTGGCTGGTTGCCAAAGAGTGTGGACAGACTTGCCTGCGGGTCCAGGTCGATGGCGAGCACGCGGTAGCCGCGAAGCGCGAGATACTGCGCAAGGTGAGCAGCTGTTGTGGTTTTGCCGGACCCGCCCTTGAAATTCATGACCGAGATAACCTGCAACGCTTCATCTTCGCGGCGGTGTGGAAGATAGCGTCGATTGCCACGGCCCACCTGGTCGAGATGCTTGCGGATCTTATGCATGTCTTCGACGGAGTATGACCGGCGGCCAGTCGGACTGGTGCTGACCTGAAGACCTTCCAGCTCGTTTGCGAGTTGACGGAGATAAACCTCTTTCACGCCGACCAGTTTGGCCGCCTCGGCTGGCTGAAACGTGCGGATGCCCTTTTCCGCCGTAGGGGGAAAAGTCGCGAGCTGATGCTCTTGCAGTTGCGCCGACAAGGAACGAGAATGGCGCTCAATCAACCCCATCAAGTCTTCATCTTTTGGCGGTAGTTTTGCAGCGATTTTTGGCATCCCCGGACCTGATTTCTTGAAATAGCGCTTTTGAGCGGAATTTCTTAATCACTCCGCTGCTTGCAATAAGCATCGATTCTAACGGGCTGGCAAGCTATTTAGGGTTAACAGAACCTTAATGACGACGGTTGCTCAGGCCAAGAGATCTCACATTATTATGCAACAACAAGCGGTTATAAGCACCGTGACTCAAGATCCGGTTTTCAACCGTACACTGGAATCTTTGAAAAAAAGGCGGAGGGGACCCCTTTTGCGGTGGCGACCACCCATCTGGCAACTCAGATTAGCATCCTGGCGTGCCGATGATTGAGAATCATCACCGCCGGAGAGGCCATAAAACCGCCGCTACGAGGCTGCAGCGCGATGCATGGCTGCACGGGTTTGCACTGCTGGACCAAACGACCTGGGTCGGGCGTTCTTCGATAGAGGAGCGATGAGTCGGGAATGTCACATTAGTGACTATCGGTAATCTGCGAAAATCCTCCTCCCGCAATCAAAGCATACGTGCAGCCCGTCCGCTGCGACGCGTGGTATTATTGTAGTAGCTCGATGCCTGCTGCACCGACCGATGTCGCGACTGCTCCATCGCCTCGGGAAGGGGAATGCCGCAATTGGCCGCTTCGGTCAGATATCCAGATCGTAGCCCGTGCGCGGAAAATTCCCCCGGCTCCAATCCAGCCAGTTCCACCCGCTGCTTGATGATCGCATTGACCGACTGCGGATCGATCGCCCGTCGCGACACAGTCCCCCATCGCCCGATCGCCCGAAACACGCTGCCGCTCTCGATCTTGGCGGCCACCATCCAGGCATTCAGCGCATCCACCGGCCGACCGGTCAGATAGACAACGTCGTCCTCGTCGCCGCTGGTCGTCTTGGTGCGTCCGAGATGGATGGCAAGCGACGGGAGGGAAGGGCCATCGTCCCCCGGGATTGGCGGCTCGACGGTCAGCTGCTCGCTGCGCAGGCCGGCGATCTCGCTGCGCCGCCGACCACCGGAGGCAAAGGCAACCATCAGGATTGCACGGTCACGGAGATCGCGCAGACTGTCGGTCGTGCAGGTTGCCAGCAGTTTTGCCAGCACATCGCCGGTGACGGCCTTGGCGCTCTTGCGACGCCGCGTCCGGGGGACGGCGCGAACGGCGAGGCGAATGGCTGATTTGAGGGCAGGGGAGGCGAAGGCGCCGTCAAAACCGCGCCATCTGGTCAGCGTCGACCAGTTCGCCAGCCGCCGTCGCACGGTGGCCGGCGCATGTGGACCGACGGATCTGAGAAAACCCTGGCTCCGAAGGTCTTCGTCGACGTCGGCCGGCATGCCGTGATCCGGATCGGTCTCGCGGTGCTGCGGATCCCAGAGGTGATGCGCGACGAATTTCAAAAGCAGCGCCTCGGGTGCCGGCCAGGGCAGGGATTGTCCGGTCGCCGCCAGTCCCCAGGCTTCCAGATAGGCAAGGTCGGAAGTCAGCGCCCGCAGCGTGTTGTCGCCCATGCCCTGGTTGACGAGATGGCGCAGCGTCTCGACGTCCTGGTCGGTGAGAAGCTTGGCGAGTTCGTCGCGGCGCTCGATCGGCAGGACGGCGGCAATGGTGTCGAGCTCTTCGGCGCGCCGCTCGACGGAAGTCTGTGATTTTTTGGGTTTGGCCACAGGCGCTCCGAAAGGACGTTTCTGGCGGCCATGACAGCCTGCTTTGCTGGGATCCTTGCTGATTTGCGCCGTGAAATCAATCTATCATCGATAACCTATACTTATCGATGGTTAGAGCTTTGGAAAAAATCCCGAGCGATGGCGGAAGCTAGCATCCATATCGCTTCTGGTTAATGGCGTGTTTACCATGATTTCAATGTCTTACGATCTTGCAAAATTGCCCATCCAGACCCTGTTGCGACGTAAGCGGGGCTGATTTGGTGGCCATGCCGACACAATCAGCAGATCTGACGCAGAAGCAGGGTGCTCGAAGGGCCGAGAGCGTTCAGGCGCGTGCTGCAACCATCGAGGCGAGGGGTGCAACAGCGTGATCTTCGGCATTGATCCCCAGCCGATCACCCAGATAGTGCCAGAACGACAGGCCGAGCTTTTAGCAGGTCTTCATCAGGCCGAGCATGCTGTCGCGCGCCTGCCGACCGTTGCGACTGACCGTGCCGCCGGAGATCTTTCGCTTGATGACAAATCCGCGCAGATCTCTTTCCGACGCATTGGTATGGAGCGGGGTTTCAGGCCGCTCCAGAACCCGCAGCAGTTCGGCCTTGCGGCGACCAAGTCGAAACACCAGTTTGTCGAGGTCGCCATAACCGGTGCGGATGGAAAAAATCCGATCGAACCGAGCCTGAAGGCCCCGGGCTGCACGGGGATCAGGTCTTCGCTGATAGGCTTTCAGGCCTTGTAAAAGTGCCAGATAAGATCCCGCAGGGTTTCGACGTGTTTCACTTGGCCGGGCGTCGCCGGCATCAGCTTGTGCAGCAAACGCTCGGCGTGGATCCAGCTTGCGTCAGGGCAAGCCCTGAAAAGGAGAATGGAATGTAAATCCTGAAACCTTTTGTAGTCACCCAGAGGGTTCGACGCCCTTCCGGCAAAGGCGCAGCCCGCCAGCCGGAAGCGAGTCTTGCATGGACGGCGGCGACGTCGTTCGTGAAGCGTAGACAGCGGATGCTGAAGCCTTGGGTTAGCCCCGAAATCATGTAGTTTCTGAGAGCCTTCGGTCTGTTGGGCCCGGGGGCAGCAGCGGCGGAATCACTAGGGCGAGATTCTGCCGGCTCGGCCGGGGTCTTGGAACAGGCAAAGGCATGGGATGGGTGGCCAGGGAACCTGAGAGCTCCCGCTTGCGCCCACGGGCGAGAACGCCGGAACAAGGGACGCCGGCTGACCATGGTTCCAGGCTCGGGTTGCGTCCTCCACGCTGCTCGGGAGCGCCTCGGCGATGACGAACGAGGGAGGAGCGCGTGGGGCCTGCGAGAAACCATAAGGAAGGGCGTGGCGCTCCCCGCGTCGCCCTTCGGCCCGCGACGCCGCGCAGGCTTTCGGCTGCCGGCAACCGCCTTGTCGCTGGTTGCCTGGTCCATACCCGAGGGCCTGAATGGTGGGCGTGGCGGAAGGTTTTTAAGCCGCGCAATCTCATCGCGCAGAAGCTGGTTGTCGACCTTCAGCCGCGTGTTCTCTACCCTGAGCAGGTCGTTTTCTTCTCGAAGCTTTCGGTTGACAGCCTCAAGCGCCTCAATCCGGATTTCCGCCCGATCAGCCCGCTCCACCGGACCAGTCACGAGCTCGCGCAACGCCTTCCCCGACAGCGTATCAGCATGCTCGGCCATGGGGAGGCGGCGCTTCGTCCTAAAGGAAGTGAATCATGATTCACAAAAAATCGGAATCCCCCGTGCCACCAGATCTGCTCCAGCTACTGGAAACCAGGCGGCCCGTTGGCACGATAGACGGGCCGTCGGGCGGCCACTCCTCTAGGCGGCCTCCCAGACTTGGTTCAAAAATGCGTGCGCAATGCACCGCCTTATCCTGCGGCAGGAAGCGGCCGTAGTTGCTGGATCAGATCGGGCGTATCCTGGATCGCGTAGCTTGCCTGCTCGTAGAAGCCGGTAAGCTTCAGGATATGCGTGGCCAGCACGTCGCGCGCGTTATGTGGTCGATCGGGAAGCAAGCCGGGCAGGGCACCGCGGCCAGTGTAAGGATTATAGATGCCGTAGCACTCGCCTCATAGAAGGTCGTCTGATCGTATGCGGCGTCCGTGCTTGTCTCCTCGACGGTCTTGACGAAAAATGTACCTGGATCTTTGCCGTCACCCAAAAGAACGCCACGGTGGCGATCAATGTAAGCGCCAATATGGTGATAGAGGTCGAGTAAATTGGGTAACATCAGGCGAAAATGGCTTCGATCCGAAGAAGGACGAATAGGCGTTCTTGAAGGCGTTTGAGCATAGTGGCCAATTAGCTCAACCATGTAGCTTGACGGGTTCTCGGCACGAGTGAGGCTGGAGGAGAGGCGAAAGACGCATTTGGCAGAAGGTCGTTCCGGATTTATGGATTGTGATCATGGCCGGACCCAGCGCAGCCAAAATCGGCCGGCGTTTGGCAAAAGACCGACAGCAAGAGGTTTTGTATGATCGGGAGCTGGAGGACTTGCCGGCCGAGCTGCGCTGGCGGGAATGGATGCTGCGCGTCGAGGCGGTGATTTTTGCTTCGGCGGAGCCGGTCGACCGCGAGACGCTGGCGCGGGTGGTGGGAAAGGATGCAGCATCGACCTGCTGTCGACAATCTCATCGAGGAACTGCGTGACAGACCCTAAGAACTGGTGTCGGTCGCCGGCGGCTGGCAACATCGCACCCGGATGCGGTTTGCCGAAACGATCCGCGCCTCGTCGGCGCCGACGCGGGGAGGGGCGGCGGCACTGTCGGAGTTTGAGGCGATGGTGTTGATCGCGGTGGGATATTTCCAGCCGGTCACACGCAGCGAGCTGTCAAAGAAGTGAGTCGCGATACGATCGAGGCACTTCGCGGCCCGACGCCGGGTGCGCCTTTATACTTATATGACGACGCCCCACTTCCTCGCCGCCTTGGAGACATTGCGCGACCTTCCAACATCGAGGCGCTTGAGGATGCCGGTCTGCTGAGCAGACATGCTGTGCAGAGCGAGATCGCCACCTCACAAACCGGCGGCGCCGAGGAGGACGAGGGAGCGTCCATAATCGAGTGAATTGCGCCCTTGTGTCTTGGCGACTCGTCGCGCTTTTAACGGCAACTATGTCATCGCGTGCCACGTTAGCCAAATATGCGGGATATTTGTTGAATAGTGCTCGCTGGCCTTGACTTGATCTGGTGATTTTCGGCAGATGCTGGCATCTAAAGGCCTTCTTTCCAGGGAGGACCGGTCTATGCCGGATGAAATCCTAACGCTACCGGAGGTGGCCCAATTGCTCAAGGTCGCTGAGAGGACCGTCTACACCATGGCTCAGAAGGGTCAACTTCCCGCTTTCAAGGTGGGAGGGCAGTGGCGATTTCAGCGCATCGAAATTGATCAATGGATCGAGCAACTGAAGGCAAGCACCCGCGATGAGGGAAAGAGCTGAGATGGCTGCCCCTTCGTGCGGGAGACCACAGATATCACCGGAGATCGGTTGTGGCTTGCGCTCAGTTTCTAGCTTTATCAAAGCGTTCTGCCAATGAAGAAGGCAGGAATCGATTTCGATCGGCTGTTGAAATTGCGATTGGTCGTGGCCCGGATTGGTGAAATGGATCTCGCCAAATGGTGGAATACTCGCGGGCAGCTCGGTCGCCTTGGCGGTGCCGCGATCCGGCGAGGATTTCCTCGCACCCATTATTTTGCGCAAGCTCGCTCCGTATTCGCAGTCGCAGATTTCCGCTGTAGTGAAGTCTTCGATCCTCCGCAGAGCGTGACGCTCTGGCGACTTCCCGAATCCGTGGAGGAAGAATTCGAAGCGCATTGGGAGCGCTGTCTTGATCAGGCTGACACATGGAAGCCTTTTTTTCTGGAATTGGAGGCACTGAAAGAGACAGAGGTGACGACGGCGCTCCAATCTTTCAATTTGATTACCCACGACGATTCAGCGCTGTTTTCACACTTGCGGCTTTCCGCTGAAGGACGCGCGGTGCCCTTGCCTGCGCCGTTCACCAGCACCAATCAGGACATCGCATCTCTTGCGCTCGGATTCGGCCGTGGCACGCCGGGCGCATTGGCCGTCCCATACGCGCGCCTGGACAACCTATGAAGCCGGCCGCCCGATCCCACGTTGCTTCGTCATTCACCCTCATCAAGGGCGCGATGATCGATGAGACATATGCGGTATTCGCCGCATGGGATTTTGCCTCTTCCAAGAAAGAGAATCTGGATCGCTTGAGGCAGCAGAATTTTATCGGCGCAAGCACAACCACTTGGCTCCGAGATGTCGCCAAGGTGCTGAACCGGCGCTTCGATCCGAACGCCCGTGATCGCGCGCTCGTGCTTTTGGCAAAGCACGGTTTCCCCATTGAGGAATGGAAGCCGATCCTGCTTTGGCACATGACACGCGACGAGTTCCTGCTTCGTGATTTTCTGATCAACTGGCTTTTTCCAACTTTCGTTTCCGGCACGTATCGCGTTCGCACCGAAGATCTCCACGATCACCTTCTCAATGTCGGGCGCAGAGGTGGCACCACTGAACATGCTTGGAGTGAGACGACCCTCAATCGCGTAGCCACCGCTCTGCTAAAGATGGCCGTCGATTTTGGTCTGCTTCGGGGAAGCGTCGCTAAAGAGTTCGCGAGTTACCACCTACCGGAGCGGAGCTTTATTTACCTTCTTTATGCATTTCGCGAGGAACAGCAAAGCCCACGTAAGGTTCTCGAATCGGTGGACTGGCGGATGTTCCTGATGCAATCATTAGATGTAGAGCGGGAGCTCCTTCGACTGCATCAGTATCAGAAGGTGGACTATCAGATCGCCGGCAGCATCGTCCAACTCACACTGCCGTGTGCCAACGCCTGCGAATATGCGGAAAGGATGGTGGCATGAGCGATCTCGCACACCGCATCAGGACTGCTCTCGAGCCGATACTAGACTTGGCCGACCCGCGAGAACGCATAAGCGCGTACCATGACATGCCCTATGCACTCGTCCGCTATGGGCCCGAAGAGGAGTTTGAGTTGCGTAAGCAAATCACTCTGCTCGAGACCCGGCTTACCCAAAAGGGAAAGCGCGTCAGCCGCATATCGTTGGCTCAGTGTCTGGACCAGGCAATGCAGTCTCAACGACCACTCGAAGATTGGTTTGCGGCGGAACGTGAGCAAGGCACGGAAACGATAATTGAAACGGTGCACTCGGTCCTTTCTGAGTATGCGCCCCTTGTTGATCTCGTCGCTGCGCGGATGCCAGACGATCCCGATCCGCTTCGCGACATCGTCTTCATCCTGCGGACCGGCGCCTTGTTCCCCGTCTACCGCACATTCTCATTGTTGGAGCAGCTGAAGGGACGCGTCACCGTGCCGACGGTCTTGTTCTACCCAGGCGATCTCGACGGTGCCGCAGGGCTCCGGTTCATGGGCGTGCTCGCAGCCGAGCATAACTATCGCCCAAAAATCTTTTGACGGGATTTCAATGATGGCCAACGAACCGATCAAAAGTCTTTTTGCAAATGACATCCATCGTCGCATCGAGGAAGTCATTAAGGTCGATCAAACCAGCGACGACATCCTACGCGACGAAATCAATGAGTATGTGGTGACCGACGCCATTCGGTCTCACTACACCAATATCTTCGACGCCTTTCGCGAGACCCCGAACAAACCGCACGAGGGTATTGCGATTTGGGTGTCAGGCTTCTTCGGCTCGGGTAAGTCCAGCTTCGCAAAGATGCTGGGCTTATCGATCGAGAATCGCGCGGTCGCTGGAATTCCAGCCGGTGATCGATTCGCTCAAAGAGCTGGCGACAATAAGCTTCAAGTCCTCCTAAAGGCGATAAACGAGCAGATTCCTACCCACGCCGTTATCTTCGATGTCTCGACTGATCGAGGGATTAGGAGCGGTAACCAGTCTCTCACCGAGATCATGTACGGGCTTTTCCTTCAGAGCCTTGGCTATGCCAAAGATCTCGACCTCTCCGAATTGGAAATCGCCCTTGAAGAGAAAGGGCAACTTGAGAGGTTTGAGGCGGAGTACGGTCGTCTCTTCCAGAAGGAATGGTCATTCGAGAAAGGCAAGGTTGCTTTCGCTCTTAGTGAGGCGAGCCGGGTTCTCCACAGCCTCGATCCCGAGACGTACCCTATGGCCGACTCATGGGTAAAGGCAGTCAAAAACAAGGCTGACATCTCTCCCGGGAAACTGGCAGAGCGCGCCAATGAATTGATGAAGCGACGGCGACCTGGCCAAGCCCTCATGTTCGTTGTTGACGAAGTCGGCCAGTTCGTTGCTCGCGATATACAAAAGATGCTCGACCTACAGGCCGTCGTCCAGAGCCTCGGAGTCAAAGGTCGAGGCAAACACTGGATTGTCGTTACCTCGCAAGAAAAGCTTGGCGAGCTTGTTAGCGGTCTCGATGACAAGAAGATCGAGCTTGCGCGCCTGATGGACCGCTTCCCTCTGCAGGTGCACTTGGAACCCTCCGACATTTCGGAAGTCACCAGTCGACGCGTTCTATCCAAGAACGCTCCGGCGGAGAGGGCGTTAGGACAGCTCTTCGACCAGCACCGGGGGAGGTTCACTGAGCACACCCGCCTCACTGCCGATATCAGGCTGCCAGAACTGACTCGCGACAGTTTCGTCGATCTCTATCCGCTTCTGCCCTATCAGATCGATCTAATCATCCAGGTGGTCTCAGGGCTACGCACGCAGGGTGGAGCTAGCAAGCACGTGGGCGGAGCAAACCGCACCATCATCAAGCTGGCGCAACAGCTGCTGATCAATCCTGCTGTCAACCTTGCAGACCAGCCAGTCGGCGCCGTGGCCCGACTTGATCAGGTCTACGATCTCGTCGAAGGCAACATTGGCTCTGAAGTGCGGGCGAAGATTTCAGCCATTTCCAAGGAGCTTGAACACCACCTAGCACAGCCAGTCGCGAAGGTGATTTGCCTGCTGCAGTACGTGAAGAGCGTTCACCGCACGGCGGAGAACATTACCGCCGCGCTCCATCCTGATGTCGCCGGAGATTCACAACTCGCCGCGGTGAAGGATGCGCTGCGTCAGCTTGAAGCAGCTAACAAGGTTCGCCTTGGCGACGACGGATATCGAATTCCGACGCCGGCGGAAGACGACTGGGAGCGCATTCGCAACGGCATTGGCCCGAAGCCGGGCGATGCTCATCGGATCTACTCCGAGGTACTGGCCTCGTTCTGGCAGCCGCAGCCAACCCATACCCTCCTTGACACAAAGACGTTCAAAGCGGGCCTTTCCATACATGGTCGTGAAATCGTCGATGGCGACATGATGTTTCACGTCCATCTCGCGGAAGTTGGGGAGTCCTTTCAGGCACTCGCGACTGAACTACGTGCCCGCAGTCAGCAGGAACGCAAGGGTGTGTTTTGGGGTGTCGCTCTCAACGACGCCATAGATCGCGAGACCGTGGAGCTCTTCCGGTCCAAGGAGATGCTGGCAAGAAAAGAACGCGAAGCCAAGACGGCGGACGAAACCGCGCTCATCGGCGAAGAGAAGATCCGACAAAGGCGGCACCAGGATGAACTGCGCCGGCTCATTAGGGCCGGTTGCTTAGCAGGTAGCGTCAGTTTCCGTGGCAATGACCGCAGTCCAGACGATCGGGCGGTCGATATGGGCAAGAGCGCTGCCGACATTCTGCGCGATGTACTGCCGGAAGTGTTCGACCGCTTTAAGGAAGCCGCCGCACGGCCGGCCGACGTGAAGAAGGGCGTCGATGCGCTGTTCGTCGCCGAGAACCTACAGGGCCTCCCGTCAGTGTTCAGTGGCCTCGGTCTTTTGCGTGACGAGAAAGGAAAGACGGTCTTTCGTGTTGAAAGCGGCGTCTTAGCTGAGGTCTTGTCTCGCATTGAGGAGCGCGCCAACTATGGTGACACCGCCAGCGGCCGATTTCTGGCTGACGAGCTAGCGAAGGAGCCATTCGGTTGGGACTTTGAAATCGTCCGGTTGCTTGCGCTCTCGTTGCTGCGCGCCGGAAAGATTCAGGTGACCAGCAAAGGTCAGACAATAGACTCCGCAACGGGGGTCGAAGCCCGCGACACCTTTTCGAACAACAATTTCTTCCGTCAAGCCTCGTTCCGCCCCAAGAAGGGCATCGAGTTCGAGGAGCTTGTAAAGGCGTCCGAGGCCTTTCGGGACACGTTTGGAAGCGAAGTCCGGGAGCTCAACGCCGGAGCCATTGTGTCCGAGCTTCGCAAGGAGGTCGCGCGGCATGAGGACCCGGTTGCCTCAGCACACGGCCAGCTCATCGCATATCGACTCCCAGGTGCTGCGGTGCTCGAGGGTGCGATCGGTCAGATGAAAGCCGTTCTTCGCGATTCAGAGGACAACGCGATCGCGACATTTAATGCGTCGCATCGCTCGATTAAGGAGGCGATCAAGCGGGCCATAGAGCTTGAGCAAGCACTGTCGGAATCTCGCTTGCGGGATCTAGACCGTGCGCGCGAGGCACTAAAGACGGCCTGGCCCTTCCTGCGCGGCGAGTCTGACGTGAGCGAAGACCTCCGAGCAAGGGCGGCGGAGCTCGAAGACCTCCTTGCCCGTGAGACCTTCTACCGAGAGCTGCCGACGATTGAACAAAACGCGTCGGCCATCGACGCCGAGTACGCCCGTCGGTTTGATGAAGCGCTGGAAGTTCGGATTGTGGCCTACACACAGGCCCTCGACCGGTTGGCACATACTCCCGGCTGGGATGTCGTCGATCAGGATCAGCAGCAGAGGCTGGCGGCGCCCTTGGAACGCGGCAAGACGCGAGAACAGGAGCGGGTGCCGATTCCTCAGCTCCGCTCTGAGTTAGATGCCTGCGAGACTCGTCTTCAGGACGCCATCGCGGAACTGCACCGCATCGTCGATGGTGATCGGGTCGCGACGGTGAGGCTAGGCGGCTATTTCTCTGGGGGGGTTGAGACCGAGGAACAGCTCGATGCCGCCCTCGCCGGCATTCGGGATGAATGTTCGCGCCTGATCGGCACCGGCAAGAAGGTGATCGTTCAATGATCGGCGCACTTCATGGATAAGGCGACGCGCAACGCCATTGAACGAGCGACACAGCAGGCGCGGAAGCTGCTCGAGGAGGATTTTTCGTCGCAGCTCGAAGGGACATTCGACGTCTTGCGAAGCGGCGTTATCGCTCCAAAAGGCGGTGCGCATCTTTCCGTCCGCCAGCAATTTCAGCGTGATAAGATCGTCGCCACCATTGAACACAAACGTGCCGCTGGCCCGACGGCCGTGGAGGCGGTCACGGACTATGTGCGGGATTCCGCCTTCACGGCGCTTAATCGCTTTGTGGCGCTTAAGATGCTGGAGGCGCGCCAACTAGTTCAGGAGTGCATCACGAAAGGCGAACAGTCCGCGGGTTTCAGAGAGTTCTGTGGAATGGCACCAGGGTTGGCATTGCTCCCCGATGCCGCAGGCTATCGCCTCTATGTTGAGAGCCTGTTCGACGAGTTCTCAACCGAGATAAAGGTCCTGTTTGACCGCCGGGACGCCGCCTCCGTCCTGTGGCCCAAGCGGCCGACGTTTGAGGCGCTGCTGGCCATCCTCAACGCGCCTGATTTATGCGAGGTTTGGGCTGAGGATGAGACGATCGGATGGGTCTACCAGTTCTTCAATAGCGGCGAGGAACGCAAGAGGATGCGCGAGGAGAGCCAGGCTCCGCGCAACAGCCGCGAACTGGCCGTACGCAACCAATTCTTCACGCCGCGATATGTTGTCCAATTTCTTGTCGACAACACGCTTGGTCGCCTCTGGCTTGAGATGTACGGCGAGCAAACCCGGCTAGCTGAACTCTGCGAGTACCTCGTTCGCTCCGCTGACGAACCAGTTCAGACACGCCAGCGGAAGGATCCTCGCGACCTCCGCCTTCTTGACCCCGCCTGCGGCTCAGGACATTTCTTACTCTACAGCTTTGACCTCCTACTGGTGATCTACGAGGAGGCCTGGTCGACTGGGGATGCCGGTCCCATTAGTGAGGCATCAGACCGTTCGCTGCGGGAAGACTACCCGGAGCTGGCCGAACTGCGTCGAGCAGTTCCGAGGCTGATTGTCGAGCATAATCTTCATGGCGTAGACATCGACCCACGTTGTGCGCAGATTGCGGCTTTGGCGCTATGGCTGCGGGCGCAACGGGCGTGGAAGGATTTCAGCGTTGCTGCACCCGATCGACCGCGTATTCGACGCACGCATATAGTGGTGGCAGAGCCAATGCCCGGCGATGTTGGGCTTGTTGACGAATTCGCCTCTCGCCTCGATCCACCGCTGTTGCGTGACCTTTTTTTGAAGATGATCGGCGAGAGCCGCCTGGCTGGCGAGCTTGGCACACTTCTTGGCGTCGAAGTCGGCATCGCCGGCGAGCTGCGCCGGGCTCGTGAGCAGTTTGTAAAGCAGCGGCAGACCACCGGATTTCTGCCCGGCATGGAGCCGGATGCCAAACAGGGTTCGTTGGATCTCTCTGGTATCGATGACGACGGCTTTTTCCACGAGGCGGAAGTCCGAATCATTGAGGCATTGCGCACCTTCGCGGAGTCAACAACTGGCGCCCATAGCGTGCGTCGCCGACTCTTCGTGGACGACGCCGTCCAGGGAGTCGCGCTGATCGATCTGGTGCGAACTAAGTTTCACGTCGTGCTGATGAACCCTCCCTTCGGTGCTTGTAGTCTTGCCGCTAAGAGGGTGTTTGAGAAGAGCTACCCGCATACTAAGAATGACGTCTACGCAGCCTTCGTCGAACGTGGCATTCAGCTCCTTTTTCCAGGTGGTTTACTGGGCGCGATTACATCGCGGACAGGTTTCTTCCTGTCGAGCTTTCAAAAATGGCGAGAGGAAATCTTGCTAAAGCGAGCCCCGCCTGTGGTGTTCAGTGACCTGGGAAACGGTGTTCTGGATAGTGCAATGGTTGAGGTCGCCGCCTATTGTCTGGAGAAGGCAGCCGAGGTGACGAGATGAAGACGGTTTTCCTTCGTGTGCTCGACGCCGCCGACAAATCCATGGCACTTCGCCAGGCAATCCGTGAGGCGAACCCGACAGAGACGCTGCAGCGGTTCGAAGTTGACCCCCGCAGTTTTGCCATAGTGCCACGAGCACCGTTTGCATACTGGGTTAGTGACGCGCTGCGAAAGCTGTTCGTCGATTTTCCGTCCTTTGGTGCCGAAGGGCGCATCGCTGCGTCTGGTGGGAAGACTCTCGATGATTTTCGATGGATTCGAGCTGCCTGGGAGGTGCCCTACCTAGCGACGTCAACGTGGGTCGGCTTTTCAAAAGGCGGAGCATTTTCGCCGTATTACGCAGACATCCACCTTGTGCTTGACTGGAGAGATGACGCACGAGCGCTGAAGGAATACCTCGTAACATATCGGAGCACTCGCGGTTGGTCGCCTAACTGGACGGCAGAGCTTCACGGGAGCGAACATTACCTCCGACCGGGCCTAACTTGGCCGCGGAGGACACAAGGTGGTCTCTCTCTTCGGGCGATGCCGGCGGGCTGCATTTTCGGCGATAAAGGACCAGCGGCATTTGTCGATGAGGACGATAGCGATGACCTGCTCACGCTGTTGGCGATCGTCAATTCTAGGATCTTTCGTGCGCTAATAGAACTACAGATGGCGTTCGGATCATATGAAGTGGGCGTTATTCAAAGAACCCCCGTTCCTAAGGTTAACAAAATTGAATCTTCCGCCATCCTAGGCTCGCTAGCCCAAAGGGCTTGGTCGTTGACGCGGACGCTTGATCGTCGGACAGAGACCTCTCATGCGTTTGCGTTACCAGCTTTTCTGCAGGTTCAGGGTGGGACGGTTGACGCGCGGGCCAGCCGTTGGGCTGAGCACGTCCGGGCCGTGAAGGCCGATTTGGCTGCTATCCAATCCGAGATCGATGATCTCTGCCTGGACTTCTATCAGGTTGGCGAAACGGATCGTCTGGTAGTCAGGAAAGGCTTCAAAAGCGACGGAGATGATCTTCCGGAGATCGATACCGACGCTGACAACGACGGCGATCCAGATGAGAAGATAGAGCGCGACGACGGCGCCGATACGGTCACCCTTGC
Source organism: Rhizobium sp. NZLR1b (assembly GCF_019685155.1). Taxonomy (NCBI): domain Bacteria; kingdom Pseudomonadati; phylum Pseudomonadota; class Alphaproteobacteria; order Hyphomicrobiales; family Rhizobiaceae; genus Rhizobium; species Rhizobium sp. NZLR1b. The sequence continues at coordinate 11,097 of NZ_JABDWC010000032.1, read as the reverse complement.
TGCCGAGCTGATGTCTTGGGCGGTTGGTGTGGCCTTGGGCCGTTTCGACATTCGCCTTGCGACAGGCGAGCGTTCTCTGCCGGCAGAGCCCGATCCATTTAGCCACCTACCGATTTGTTCGACGGCCATGCTAACGGGGGACGATGGACTACCGCTCGCGAGGGCACCTGATGGTTATCCCATCATATTCCCCGAAAACGGCATTCTGGTCGATGACGTCGGACATCGGTACGACTTGACCAAGTTTATACGAAGGGTGTTTGACGAAGTCTTCAAGGCAAGCGCCGATAACTGGTGGAGTGAAATCGGCGTACTCCTGGAGCCGAAGGGGCATGACATAAGAAGTTGGTTCGCATCGAGCTTCTTCGAACACCACCTAAAGCGTCACTGCAAAAGTCGTCGTAAGGCACCGATAGTTTGGCAGTTCGCCGTGCCTTCTGGAAAATACAGTGTCTGGCTTTACGTGCACCGGCTCACTCCCGACAGTCTATTCCAGGTTCAGAATGACGTGGTCACCCCCAAGCTTACTCATGAAGAGCGGAAGCTAACGAGCTTGGTGCAAGGCGCCGGCCCAAATCCGTCGGCGACGGAACGCAAAGAAATCGTCGAGCAGGAAGCCTTCGTTGAAGAGCTTCGTTCTCTCCTCGCTGAGGTGAAACGAGTCGCGCCACTTTGGAACCCAGTCCTCGACGACGGCGTGGTTCTGACGATGGCCCCCCTTTGGCGGCTCGTTCCCCAGCACAAACCCTGGCAGAAAGAACTCAAAAGCAAGTGGGAGGAGCTCGCCGCTGGGAAGTACGATTGGGCGCACGTCGCGATGCAGCTGTGGCCCGAGCGACTCGTTCCCAAATGCGCGACAGACCGCAGTCTTGCCATCGTCCACGGACTTGAAGACGTCTTTTGGGTAGAAGGAGACGATGGGAAATGGCTTCCACGATCTATCCCGACGCGCCCGAACAACGAGCTCGTTCGTGAACGGACTTCGGTTGGAGTCAAGGCCGCTTTGCAGGAACTGATGGAAGCATCAGCGCCGAACGATTCGACTGCAAGAACACGGAGGTCCTCATAGTGACGATCTCCGAAGACACAATCAAAAACGCCGTTCTCCGCTATCATCGCGAATACGACAGATATCTAAAACTCTCAGCGCGCGTTGCCGAGATCTGCAGATTTGAAATTATCGAAGGTAACGCTATCCGAGCGCAAGTCACATTTCGCGCAAAAAGTCCCAAGAGCCTTGAGGGAAAGCTCCGTCGCTTCGCTGCTTCTGGGAAGAAGGACCTTCCGAGTGTGCAGTCGGTATTTGACGCGGTGCGAGATCTCGCCGCTGTTCGAATAGCGACCTACGAACAAAGGCACGAGGATCAGGTCGTTCAGCTGGTCTGCAACCGGTTCGCGGATTTGCGTGGCGCTTCGCCGAACAGCGAGCGGAAGGACAAGAACGCGGCGGATAACAACAACTTCTATCGCGCTACCCATATCGAGGCATTTCTGCCGGGAGGCGATGTAATCGGCACCTACGCGAACGTCTCGGATGTCCCTTGCGAGGTCCAAGTGTGCAGCATGATGGCTCATGTCTGGAACGAGGTTGAGCACGATCTTGGCTACAAGCCTCTCACCGGGTCACTTTCAGACCAGGAGCGCAATCTGCTTGTCATGCTGGGCCATGCAGTTCGGCAAGGAGATATGACAATAGGAAGCCTGTTCTCCGAGACCGAGCGACGGCAGCGCGAACATGGCGGCGTGTTCACGGACGTCTATGACTTTGTGGCACGTGTCCGTGGCTGGTTCCCCGGCATTGATTTTGGTCGAAACGCCGGCCCGCTCTACGAAGCGCTACAACCAGTCCGACTCGTATCGCCCGAAAGTATCAGAAAGTTGATCGCCGTTGCCGAGCCGATGACGGCAGCCGCTCAGAACGCGCTCGATGAGTTCACGGGGAAACTGGCGGCCAACGGTAATGCGCGGTTCACGCCGGACCGAAACTCCTCCGACCTTCTGCTCATTCTGCTTTTACCCAAGGTCGCAAATTACATTGTTTCGTCGTCGGGCGATGCCGTCTCCGACGGCGTCTCGCGCCTTCGCTGGTTCGCGGCCCGCTTTCTAGAATTATCCAAGGTGGAAAGCGGAGGTCTCAGCTGATGCACCCCTTGCATGACTACATTTCGAAGCAGCTCGCCGAGAGGCTGAAGGCCAGGAAGGTGGTCGTTTGGTACGACCTTCGCCGCGAGTTCGCGTCGTTCATCGCTGAATTACGGGGTGGTGCGCGGATCAACGATGAGCCTGTGTCTGTCGTGGTCGGCAGCATCCGCGTTCGGCTGGTCGAATATAACGGCTCGATGTTCGAACTGCGTACGGTTGTCGAACCCTTCGTATGCGGCGATGAGCTGGCCGAATGCGTGATCATCTACCTGCCGAGCTGCGAGCGTGATCGCCATGGCTCCGTATTGATGGAACTCGAAAAAGCCGGAGATTGCTACGAGCCGCAGTTGAAGCGGCTCGCGCGCAATGTGCTGCGTCAACGTTACACCGACGGCGTGATTGATGAAATGCTGACGCCGGAACGCGTCTCTTATGAAGATCTTGCGCGCGCATCCTCAGATGCTTCGTCGACCGAGTCGCCATCGATTCTGAAGTCGATTTTCCACAACACGTCCGGGAGCGACGGCATCATCGCGTCGTGGCTCGCAAGCAACCAGCGTGATGCTGAGATCGAGCGCAAAGAGGCAACTCGCGAGTTGCTGAAGCTGGTGCTCTCGAAACTCGGCCTGGAGCTTCCAAACGATGCCGCCTTGCCAAAGCTTCGATCCATTACGCTTCGGTACATTCTCGCAGGTGAGTTCAGACTCGACCTCAGCGGTCCTCCGCCCTCTTCTCTTAATGCCATACCAGCACCCAAGTCGAAGGACGAGGAATCAGCCGTCAGAGAACTCGCCCTTCAGCTTCGTGCTAGGTTCTCTGACGGCTATCCCGCGATGGCGGATCGCGTGGAAGCCGAGCTGGGGCTTCGCGACGTAGGCGTCCCAGCCTCGACTCTCGGGTCGATCGACACGTTCCGTTTTGAGGAGCGGGTGCTGCTGGCGCATTGCGGGGATCTGGTCGCGGCGAAGAAGTTCAACGAGGCCCTCGATGTCATCGCTGAGCGGGAACATAGCTTTTGGCTTGATCGTGATGTGGGACGGAAGGCTCAGTGGGAGGCCTGCCGTCGCATGGCCGAGCTGGGAAGCGTCGGAGTGGCTGTGCGAGCAGCAGTCGGGAAAGCCGGCAGTGACGCTAACGCCTGGATCGACGCCTACGTCGCCAAAGAGGGATGGTTCCGATTGGACCAGGCTCAACGCCGCCTTGAGGCTTGGGTCGCCAACCTCGACGATGAACCGCAGGAGCGCCCGCTGGGTATCGTTCGGGGTGTTTACGAAGACGCGTGCCGCGCGATGGCCGATGGCTTTACTAAGGCTCTCGTCGCGGCGAAGTGGACCGTCTCTGCCTCCCTGCACCAGACGCGTATCTACAGCGAGGTCGTCTCAGCGCAGCCCAAGCCCGTGGCGTACTTCTTCGTTGACGCGATGCGTTTCGAGATGGGCGTCGAACTCTCAGAGCGGCTTCCAAAGTCGGCAGAGGTAAGCGTGCGGCCTGCTGTCTGCGCGCTACCCAGCATCACTCCGATTGGCATGGCCGCGCTACAGCCCGGAGCATCGTCCAGCTTCAGTGTTATCGAACAGGCAGGCACGCTTGGGGTACGAATCGACGAAGCATTCCTTCCCGATCTGACAGCACGGAAGAAATTTGCGGCCTCACGCGTGCCTAGATTGGCCGACGTCGCTCTGGATGAGCTCCTGAGTCTTCAGCCCTCGAAACTTGCCAAGAAGATCGATGGCGCCCCGGTGATCATTGTGCGGTCCCAGGAGATCGACCATGCCGGTGAGCGCGGGTTCACGTTCCAGGCCCGCCAAGTGATGGATACGGTTATCGACAATCTAGCCCGGGCGATCCGCAAGCTCGCCGCGGCCGGCGTGGAGCATTGTGTGCTGACCGCTGACCACGGGCATCTTTTCTTCCCATCGGACCGCGACGATTCAATGCGGATCGACGCGCCGGGCGGCGATGAGATCGACCTTCATCGCAGGTGCTGGATCGGGCGCGGCGGAGCGACGCCGCCAGGTTGTGTCCGGGTCGCCGCCTCGGCGCTCGGGTATGACTCTGACCTGGACTTCGTATTCCCCTTCGGAAGTGGCGTCTTCAAATCAGGCGGGGACCTCGCCTTCCACCACGGTGGCCCATCATTGCAGGAAATGGTCATACCCGTGGTCACGGTCCGTATGAAGGCGCGAGAGGCAGAGAAGTCGACCGCTGGACCCATGACAGCAACAGGTCTGCCCAACGCAGTGACGAACCGCATTTTCAGTGTGACGATCCAATTCGACGAGAAAAACCTCTCCCTTTTTTCGAACGAGCTGGTGGTTCGGCCCCTATTGGTTTCAGCGGGAAAGCAAGTTGGCGGTGTAGGCATGGCAGTCGATGGCGACTTTGATCGCGCGACAGGCTGCGTGACGCTGCAGGCCGGGAAGCCCGTTACGGTCGCGTTCCTGTTGAGCGATGAGAGTTCACCGTCGCTCCGTATGGTCATTCAGGACCCGACAACAGATGCCGAGCTGTATCGCTCACCCGTCGACATCCCCGTTCGTCTTGGAGTTTGAGCATGAACAGTGGATCACCGCCGACCCGCGATGGACTCGACAACAAGGCGAACCAATTGTTCGCCGGAAAAGTCGTCCGCAAAGATCTCGTCCGGAAGGTCAAAGTCGGAGCCAACGTCCCAGTGTTCGTACTTGAGTTCCTGCTGGGAAAATACTGCGCCTCGTCAGATGAAATTGCGATTCAGATGGGATTACAGGTCGTCAATGACACGTTGGCAAACAACTATATTCGACCCGATGAGTCGGCAAAAGCGCAGAGCAAGGTCAAGGAGAACGGAAGGTACTCCTTCATTGACAAGGTGAAGGTTCGCCTCGTGGATTCTGATTACTGGGGCGAAGGCGTCAATTTTAACAATAAGTTTCTTCATATCCCCAGTCAGTACGTGCGTGATTATGAGCGCCTGTTAATGGGCGGCGTCTGGGCTCAAGTCGACATGCGGTTTGAATCCGACGAGGAGACGAGAGGGAAGAATCCGTTCTGGATCGACAAACTGGTCCCTATCCAGATCGCAACCTTCGACCTTGATGAGTACCGCAATGTCCGTAAGCAGTTTACGACTGACGAGTGGATTGATCTCATCGTCCGAAGCATGGGGTATGAGCCTGGCGAGATGTCTCGACGGCTGAAGCTGCTGTTCTTGGTACGACTGATCCCGTTAGCGGAGCGAAACTACAACCTCGTGGAACTCGGTCCACGCGGCACCGGTAAGAGCTACGTCGTTCAGGAAGTCTCGCCTTACACCGCGCTTTTGACAGGTGGGACCACGGTCGCCAATCTGTTTGGTCACATGTCGGGCCGACAGAAGGGCATGGTGCAGATCTGGGACGTTGTGGGTTTCGACGAGGTTGCGGACCTCCAGAAGATGCCGAAAGAAGTCATCACGACGATGAAGACCTACTGCGAGTCCGGCACATTCCAGCGGGGTCAGGAGGCCGTCGCAGGTGACGCCAGCATTGCGATGTTCGGCAACACCAATCAGTCTATCGACGTCATGGTTCAGACTGGCCACCTTTTTGCGCCGATGCCCGACACCATCCGCGACGATATGGCGTTCATCGATCGACTACATTTCTATCTCCCGGGCTGGGAAATTCCGCAGATGCGGAACGAACTGTTCACAGACCACTATGGGTTTGTTGTTGATTATCTCGCTGAGGCGCTGCGCGAGATGCGCAAACACAATTTCACGGAAATCATCGACAGATATTTCTCGATGGGCGCTCACCTCAACGCCCGCGATCGTAAAGCCGTCCGGAAGACAGTGTCGGGTCTAATGAAGATTCTATTCCCGCATGGCGATGTGACCCAGGAAGAACTCTCGGAAATCCTTGGGTTGGCTCTTGAAGGACGCCGTCGCGTGAAAGAGCAGCTAAAGAAAATGGGCTCCTTTGAATATTATCAGACTTCGTTCAGCTACACGCTCCAGGAGACTGGAGAGGAAAGGTTCGTAGGTGTACCCGAACAAGGGGGGCGGGACCTAATCTCCCTGGATCCGCTTTCTCCCGGGACGGTATACACCGCGGGCGTAACGTCCGACGGAACAGTTGGACTCTACCGCTTGGAGGTTTCAGTTTCGAGCGGAACAGGGAAATTGAAGATGGCTGGCGGCGTTTCGGGAGCAATGAAGGAATCGGTTCAACGAGCATTCAGCTATATCCAGGCGAAGAAGACCGAGTTCGGCATCGGCCGCGAGTTGGACAGTTCGGATATTCATGTTGAAGTAATCGATTTGCTTGGCAATCGGGTGGAGGCTGAAATTGGAGTGGCCTTCTTTGTCGCATCCTATTCAGCCCTTAGAAAAACACCTGTCAGCCCGGCACTACTCGTGCTGGGAGACATGAGCGTTCAAGGAAACATTAAACCTCTACGATCCCTCACGGAGCCGCTGCAAGTTGCTAAAGATAACGGTGCGAAGCGCGCACTTATCCCGATCGAGAACAAGAGGAATTTCCTCGATGTGAGCGGCGACATTATTGAACAAGTCGACCCTATTTTCTATGGCGATCCTAAGACAGCAACAATAAAGGTGCTCGGAAACATCTAGTCTAGATGTATGCACATCCATTAGTCATTCGAGATGCTGGCCTTCGACCAAGACGCGTTGTAGCCCATGGAAAGACAAGACAATGTGATAGCAGTCGAAGGTTCGTGGATAAGCTTTCCCAGGCGGCACAACACGACTGTGAGTCGATTTCGACGAGGCGCGCGCGTGTTGAGTTCCAACTGGCACTAAAGGAGAGTTCAGCCGCGCCTCAACGTTCACTAGTACGTCTGAAGTGCGGCCCGCGAGAAGGTAAGCAAGCATCGCGCCGGACGGGGAAAATGGACCATAGCGACATGTTAGAAACTCGTTGCGGATATCAGCAAGATAAGGAGCTAGTGTCCTTGGGGTTTCTAGCACCTTGGCTTCGACGGGCCACATGACGCGAGGATCCGCGCGAAATACGAAGGCGAGATCGTATGCAGGTGGCTGGGCCGGAGGGCGGGCCATTGTCTCGCGCTCGTAAGGCCCGTGCTGAATGTAGTAAGGCTCATCTCCCGACATCTCGTCGCGGATCATATTATCGAGAATCTGCGTGATACTGCGTTCGAGGTCTCGCCCGTCGACTGGTGGGCGCGTTCGCTCCATCACCTCGTAACCTGCCCAGATATGTTCAATGAAAGCCTCTTCAGAGAACCGCATCCAGTCGACGACAGCAGCCACGAAAGCGTCGTCGAATTTGGTGGCGAACGTGGTCCATTCCGGTTGCTTCATGCTGGGGTTCTGCTCCCGACAGATGCTCGCATCCAGCTAAAGAAGTCCATTGCAACGTCATCTGCTTCGTTCAGTGCCGCTGTGCGCGTCCAGTACCGCACCGCGTCCGGCTTTAGGATATAGATTGTTGGATATTCGCCTTGACGATCATAGATGCGAGCAGTGCGACGGAACAGGATTGACCGATAGTTGCTCAACCCTCCCTCGGAAAGAGATTCAAACTTCTCCAATAATTCCGGGGCATCCATGGGGAGGCTGCGTATAATGCCCTCGTCGTTGTCGACGAGCTCGAACGCAACCAGCCGGTAGGGGAACTGTTCCAGCTCGGGGGGCACGAAAATTGAAGAGCGGATAGCTTTTTTCTTACCGAAACCTGCTTTAAGCACTCGGGTGAAATATTCGCAATAGTTTTCCAAGACCGTCTCGCTACCATCAGTAGAAGTCGGGAGCTGGCCCGGCCGATCATACTCGCTTCTCAAATCCGCCATGGTGATATTAACCATGTCCTCGATCAATGCGCGCTCGGCATCCTTTAAACGGAAGGCGGCGAATATTCTGGTGTCAATGTCTAGCTGAGAGCTTACCGAGGCAATGTCTACCGGACCTTCTGGCAGAGGCACCTTAAGAAGATCCCTGACTGCGACCTCCGGGCGATATGCGGCCATTCTGCCACTTGAGAGCTGCAAAAAATAAGTGGCAAGCATGCTGTTGTAGACTAGGCAAGCTGTTTCCAACAATTCCTCGGACCCGTGCACGGTTACGTAGCTCTGGTTACACAGAATCCCTTGGCTATCCGGGGAGCGGACGATACGTGCCTGAAACCGCCTAGTAGCAAGCTGCCATCCCTGCTTAATGATCAATTGGGGCATCGCAAAGGCTTCAAAGTTCGTAGAATCCCGGCTATGGACAAACAGCTCACCCGCTAGGGGCAAGACTGAAGCCATAAGTTCAGTCATCGATCCTTCCGGAAAGGACCTCCCCTTGAGAATGTGACGATCTGCCATGGAGGCGAGATGCCTCTTCTCGTCCCCAAAAATGATACCTTCGCGGGTCAGAACTGACCGGTCGATCTTGGCTGCTTCAAGGGTTTGGCATCTACGCAGTCGCTGCATGAGATTGAGGTCACGCGGCGTTCCCCACATCATTGTGGTCCAGATAAAAGGATCATTCAATGCGTCGACGGAAGAGACCCAGCGATAATCGTTGGGTTCGATTACGATCGAGAAGTCGTCGACTACCGTCGGAACCGTCTTCGGACTAACGTAAGCGATGAGCCGGTCGGCCTCCGGTGCTATCGCCTGCAAAACCACTATACAGGATGGTGACGAAGATACGGCCGTCGTATGACTTTTGCGCTTGAAGACTTTGAACCGAAGTGCTGAAAGGTTGTAGATAGCCTCGACGGCATGTGTCTCGAACAGCTGTCGTCTGAAGCCGACTGCGTTGTCGGATGAGTTAAAAAGCAGAGAGCTCGCTGATTGAATCAGTGCCAGCTTTCCACCGGCGGCAAGCAACATTGCGCCCTTCGCAAGGAAGAGGCTGCCGATGTCCTTGTTTGGGATCGGCCATTCGTGGGATGGGTCGCCTGCCCATACTTTGGCAGCATTGGTTGCCAGGTCGCTTCCCCAAGGTGCATTTCCGATGATCAAATCAAAACGATCGCTTTTATCTTCGGTGTTAAACCCCTCGGCTTCCACGAAGAAGTCTGAGCAGACGAGCTGACGATTCCGCATGGAGGGAAACCGCACCTGCGTCCAATAGTGCCGCGGTTCGATCTCGTCGCACATTGCGAGGTAAAGACTAAAGCAGGCGACACGAACGGCGTGGGGATCCTTGTCTACGCCCAGCAAGTTTCGCTCCAGGATACGGCGCAGCAATTTTGCCGGAATCACCTGCTCGCCGGTCTTGTATCTCCACCGGTGCACCAAGCGTTGGAAGGATTTTACCAAAAATATCCCAGATCCGCAGGCTGGGTCGAGGACGCGAATATCCCATGCTTCATCGTTCCATGGAAGAACGCGGTCAAGTACAAAATCTACAAGGTGCGTAGGTGTATAAAAGATCCCGTCCTGGGCCGCGCGCTCAACGACGAAAGTTTCATAGATGCTACTGATGAATTCCAGCGGAATGACGTCAAACGAATATTGCGGCCACAGACTTGCTTGACCGGTTGGAAGAAAAATATTACCTGCGATAAAATCGGCAAGGAGTGCTAGATGCTGAGCTTTTACCAGCGCCTGTTCGGCGATCCATCCCGCCGCGCGTTCTTCCGCCGTCTCGCCCTTTCCAGGAAAGAGGTCGCCGTTAAACTTGCTATTCAGCCAATCGAATAGGCGATAGCAATCGTCGTAGTCATGCAGAATTTCAGTAAAGCTCGAATATGATCGAGAGAGTGTGCCATCTGCATAGAGGAGCTTCAGCTTCTCGGCATTAAGAGCAGCGATTCCATCGCTGTCCTTGCGATCAAATAGAAATTGAACAAAGATCACGCGGGCTAGCAAATCGTGACAAACGTCGTCGTTTTTGAGGCCTTTGTTACCCAGTTCAGTACGGATGAAGCGCAGGTTGCTAAGCAAGGTTTGATCGGCGCGGCCATCGCGGCTGAACCGCGATGCGTGATCATTGAAGAACTTGCCAGAAACAAGATTGAGCCAGTGCAGGGCACGCAGAGCCCCTGCTTGGAGGCGATTGCTTGGGCTTCCGAAGAACTCCTCCGCAGCGATTGAATGGACCACAAAGTCTTCGATTAGCGTTTCGTTAGAGGGGGCCTCGCAACAGCTCCAAACTCTTACCATGTCTGGTTCGATTGTAATTAGTGTAGGTGCGTGCGAAAAATTCCACGCAAGTCGATGAAGTTCGCGCAGCGTTCCCGCTGACACCCGACCTCCGAACTCCGCCACCAGGGCGAACGGCGGATCTGTTTCGGTGCCGTCGGGATTCGCGACAAGGACACCGATCCGCTTAAATCCGTCGCTGGTCAAGCGACCAAGGCCTCTGCCGACCTTAACTTTAACGAGCCGTGCAAAGTGCGCTGGTCCCGCTCCGCTCGGCTCAACGAGAGATTTTACCGCCGGCCAACCAAGCGTTGCAGATACCCGTTCTAGGGTGAGTGGATGTACTGTCATTTTGACAGGTCCAGCACTTGCTGACGATCACCACCGAACCGTCCACGCGCAGCCCCGCCGCGAGGTTTCTTCTCCGGCATTGCGGCCCGGCTCACCGCTTCCGTGTAATCTATTCCGTGGCTACGTAGGTCTGCCATCAAGGCTGCAATCAATCCAAGGTGTGCAGGAACTTCGCGGCCCGCATAATTTGAGACAGAGTTTGGATTCATGCGCACAAGCTCCGCAAATGCGCGCACGCTGAGAGAGGCACGGTTTAATTCGGCGATGAAATCGTCGTAAATCATATCCGTCACAAAACACAGCAATTTATTGGTAGTAACACATTAAACGCTGTGCAGCGGCAAGTAAAGTGGGCCTAGCCGCCGACTGGGAGAATTCGCTAATCGCTATCCCGTTGACCTTGCCCCGTTGAAATAATCCATTTTGAAGTAAGCTCTGGCCCATTTGAGAGGACCAGAGGATGAAGCGCAATCGTTTCACAGACGAACAGATCATCGGCATATTGAAGGAGCACGAGGCAGG
>NZ_JABDWC010000031.1:0-81624 GCF_019685155.1 Rhizobium sp. NZLR1b | reverse complement strand
CGCCAGCCTCCTGCTCACGCAGCACACCGATGATCTGCTCTTCTGTAAATCTCTGCTTCTTCATTCGTCCGTCCTTCGTAAGGCCGGACTCTAATCAATTCTGGAAGAAATTCGCAGTGGCAGGTCACTCAGAGGTGCGTATTCAGTATATGACAATCGTTGCCGCTAGCGCTGAGGAGCTGGGCATCAACGGAATCAGCTACGTTGACCACTTCGATACAGTTGAAAAGGACCTTAGAGAATTCACCAGAATGGTGACCGGGGTGACAGCAAAGATTAAGCTGCGCAACTCTTCGGGCCGTGACGCGCTTTCCGTTAAGCTTGCCAACAAGACGAAAGGTCTCATTGAGGATCAACTAACCAAGCTCAAAACCTCCGTCGCGGATAGCAACCTCTCGGAAGACAAGAAGCTTCGCCTGCTGGGAAGAATTGAAGAGTTTCGTAATGAGCTGCACAAGGAACGCCTGAGGTTTGGCGTATCGCTGGCCGTATTGGCTTCAATCGGTGCCATGGTCGGTGGCGGAACCGCCTTCCTTGCTGACGCGCCCAATGCCATTTCGACCATCACCCACCTGATTGGCGTCGACAAGGAGAGTGAAGATGCGGAAATACTACGACTTGAAGGCCCGCCGAAACCAAAGCTTATTGCAGGCCCGGTGCTCCCGTTAAAGGGTTCGCGCTTGGCGCTAGCGGATGACGATCTACCGTTCTAGCAGTGGGCTCCCGCCGACTAAAAAGGGGTTCTCTCATGCGAGAGGTCTCCTACGTGCCAGCGTGCAGCGGCTTTCCCCCCTGCCGCCCCAGATGGGACCCACCTTAATTGAAGGATGCCACCGCCTCCCGCCATTCCCCTCAAGGAAGGCTCTGCTCCGCCATGGTGAGAAAGACGAGGGTCGAGGCCGTCATGTGCAGCATGTAGGCGGCCATATGGTCGGGGACGGTGGTAGGTGTCGCTCCCTGCCCGTGTCCGCTCTGCTTGTTGCGGCCCGTGGGGATGCTACTCTCCAGAAGCCCCCTGAGGTGGGCGAACTGATTTTGCCAGAACGGCGGCACTAGGCCCTTTTGGAAGAGGATGTTGATCAGTGCCTTGGCGTTGTCTCCGGCGTCATAGGTCCAGCCCCGCTTGTCGCAGATCGCCTTCATTGTGCTCTCGAATGCCTTGAGGCAGTCATTCAGTGCCTCCTTGTTCCTGCCTTCGCGGTAATGCCCATAAGCGTTCAAAAATTCCTGATGCGGGCCCGCATACTCCTTGGTGTTCAAGAGGCGCAGGGCAGGCTTCACGGCCTGCGCATGTATTAACTCCGAGTCTACCCGGACGATTTCCCCGTCAACGTATTGATACCCAACCGCATTCTCTTTGAACCTGATATTGAGGTCGGCAATCGCCTCATCGGCCCGCTCGTTGTATCCGCTCTTGTTCATATAGTCGAATGTGCGAGTTGAGTAATCGATAACTCGAAAGACAAGCTCAATTAAGTCTAAGCAAGTCTCAGCGTTTTGGGCTGCAAGAAAAAAGTCTCGTAGCTCGGTGTAATAACTATATTCCCTGTGCGCGGGTGGCAAAATAAACACGCCAAGCTCCTGCCGCAGTGTGGTGACGATTACACGATATGCTTGATCTGCCCGGCTGCTGCCATCAACATACCTCCTGTCCCCTAAAGCCTTATCGATGATGTGAATGATCTGGACGCGAAGCTGTTGCGGTATCTCGTCATATTTGTAGACATCTGCGCCTTCGCCCTTCTGGCGGGCCAGTCGTTTTGAATAAAGATCGTATACCGCCATGCGAATCGCCTCACCTCTTTGCCGAGTATTGAGCCACGGCCACACGCTTCCGTCCAGATGTCTGAATAAGCACCCTTCACAAACTACCTAACCGTCGTTACACTGTTTGGGAATAGGCAATCGAGGAAGGTCCTGCCCGTGTCCCGCTCAACAGCTTCAATCCTAGCCACCACCGCCCCGGCCAGGGGGCAACCCGATAGCCAGCCCCGTTACGTCTCCTACCTTCGCGTCTCTACGGCGCGTCAGGGAGCCTCAGGACTCGGGCTCGACGCCCAGCGCGAAGCAGTCGCAGCCCACATCCGAAGCCGCTCAGCGGGCTCCTGCGGCCACGCAGAACACCTTTGCGAATACGTCGAGGTAGAGAGCGGCAAGGCGAACAATCGGCCCCAGCTTCAGGCCGCTCTCAGACACGCCAAACACGCCAAGGCAACACTCATCATCGCCAAGCTCGACCGCCTCAGCCGCAATGCAGCCTTCTTGCTGGCTCTCCGGGACAGCGGCGCAAAGTTCGTCGCTGCGGATATGCCGGATGCGTGTGATCTTACCATCGGCGTTTTGGCGCTGGTGGCCGAACATGAGCGGAAGATGATACAGGCCCGCACCAAAGCGGCCCTTGCAGTCAAGCGTGATGCCTTGGCCCGTGAGCGGGCGCAATTAGAAGCGAAGGGGGAGGAGCCCGTAAGGCGGCTCGAAGACGGCACCACGCGTCCTCTGCGCTTAGGGAACCCGAATGGGGCCGCGTGCCTCAAGGGGATTGGCAACGGGGCGGCAATGGCGAGCGTCAAGGCAGGCGCTCAGGAGCGGGCTGAGGATTTCCGCGAAGTCTTAGGCGACATAGATCCCTCCTCAAGCATGTCCGCGCGGCGGCTGGCCGGGGAGTTGAACGCGAGGGGCTTCAGGTCGCCACGTGGCGGGCACTGGACGGCTCAGAGCGTGATCCGGGTGAGGGAGCGCTTAGCATCCGCGTAACTCGCCATTGGGGTCGCCAAGAGGGGATTTGGCGCAAAGGCCATAAGGGTAAGATTTTTCGTGGTGACCGCTATTCGAGGAATGAATTGGCCAAAAATAATTAGCCCGGACTATATGAGGAGGAAGCCCCGGGTCAGCCCCTAGCATGGCAAAAGTTTCCTCTGAGGGAGGCCGCCAAATTAGGGCCTATTATATGAAGGGCTGAGCTTCGAGCTTGCCTGTAAGGTGAATTAGGGCGGACTACATGAAGGACGCCACTTCAAGCTACGCTGGAGTTGCGTATCCTGAGCCGGACAACCAAAATGGCAATTAGAGCTGAGTACATGAGGGGGGCGGCTCGGAGCCTGCCATAGAGTTATTGCTCCTCGCCATTGGCCTGCAGAAAACGCATAGCTGAACTCGGAGCTATGCAGTCGCCCGAAGTTAGCACGGAGTACATGAAGGGGGAAACTCTAAGGTAACCTATAGTATTGCAGTAGGGGACTAGACCCTTATCATCATAGTCTCCTTGAGGTGTCCCCTTTAAGTTAGCCGCTAGGTCCTGCCTCTGAGCAGCCTACTAGCCTTCCCTATGCCCACCATGCAGGGACCGACCCAGAGCACGGGAAGATGGGGAGACCAGACCACTCCCTAAAGGCTCCCTGCCGCCCCCATTGAGGCCGCCCAAGGCCCCATACACAGAGACCTTCCCCCGAGATGTCATCGGTCCTAGGGCCACTCGGGCACTAGGTCTCTGCCGCAACCCAACACCCTACCGCCGAACCCCAGACCACCTCACCAACCTAACCGCAAGGTCACTTCTCGGAGCACTCAGCCCCGGAGCCGACCCATTGCGCCCAACAGAAAGGCTAACCCCTTATGACACGCATAGACATCCGTACATACGACCCCACCACCCCAGAGGCAGCGCAGGCACTCCTAGGCTACCTCAATGCCGCCACCAAGACCCTCAAGGGCATGAAGGTGATAGGGGAGACTACCCACCCCATCCCCAGCCCCGAAGACCTCCTTCAAGGCCTGCCTCAGGGCTCTCTCACCGCTGCCCGCTACGACCGCGAGGCCGGGCTTATTGCCTTCACCGTCAAGGACCGCAATGAGCGCTTCATCGAGCCCGAAGGCCTCCTTGTGCTTCGAGTCCTTTCACTCTTCAACGGGGGAGCATATCTCGACAAGAACCAGAAGGGTGGCGAGGAACTTCACTACCTCGAAGTGTTCTCCCGGCCCGGCATGGGTATAACCCTACAACGGCTCCTCGCGGATGCCCAGAAGGGAGAGCTAGTGAAGATGAGGGGAGACCACCACCTTCTCTCGGCCAGCAATCTCACCATTGTCCCCGGCCCTCAGCGGAGCGCAAGGGGACGCCGGGAGGCCTATGAAGCCGCCCTTGCGGATTACGATGAGCGGGCCACCAACTGGGGGCTCGCAAAGCTGCTCAGCAAGACCGACTATCTCGCCATGCTTCGAGGGGCCTTCCGGCTCTACGACATCAAGCACGGCCATAGCTACCTCAGGGTCGTAGGCGAGTAGCCAGACCCTTAGGCTGAGGCGGGGGGAGGATGTTGAAGGGGTTCGGCCCCTCTCTCCCGTCTCGGAGCCTACCGCCACCACCATGCCCCTACCTTCGAGGCTCCCACTCGGGCAGAGCCTTGACAGGTGAGGGGACCCCTATCCTCGCCATAGCCTCCCCGAGAGCCCTCAAGCCAAACCCGGAGCCGTAGCTCCGCCCAACCCCGCCGCCTCCCGCGTGGCCCGTCAAGGCATCATGAAGCTCCTCCGAGAGACCGGCATCCCGGGCCATCCGCTTGAAGCTGTGCCTCAGGGAGTGAAAGACGATTGATGGGTCTTTGATACCTACAGAGGTCCGCAGATAGCGATTGAACCACTTAGACCATGCCGTCGAGCGATAGGCCTCATCGGCAGACTTGAGGTCAGGCCACAGGCTGGCCGTGTCCTTGCGGTCCTTCTGAAGCCGGTCTTGGCGATAGCGGAGAAGGCCCAGCCTGATAAGTTCAGGATGCAACGGGACCTGCCTTCGGGAGCTTGCAGTCTTAATCGACCGATCACCCTCTGTCCCAATGTCGATGAACCACAAGCCGATCTCTGGGTCCTGCCTCAGGTCCCTAATGCGAAGCTGAGCGATTTCATTGAGCCTCGCCCCGGAGAAGAGGGCGATGAGCGGCAACCAATAGGCGGCCTCCCCGCCACCACCCAGCGGCCTTTCGCCCCTAGCATAGACCCCACTCCCAAGGAGTGCCTTGAGGTCCGCCTCAGAGAACGGCTCACGGCGATTGGCGTCATTGCGTTTGTCGATGGTGAGACCAAGCTTGGTGAAGGGATTGCTGAAGCCGGGGAGGCCATCCATCAAGCCCTCCCGCTCGCAGGCGCTCACGATGGCCGCCAAGAGGTTGAGATACTTGTTGACGCTTGCTGCATGAATGAGTTCCTGCCCACCACCCCCTGCCTTCACGAGAGCCCTGAGCGACATAGAGCGCTGCTTCCCGGTCAGTCGCGTGGGTATCTTCGCGAGCCCATTGGTGCGGAAGTCCCGCGCCTTTTCCTTGGTGATATCCCCTAGGCGCAGGTCCCCATGCCACTCCGTAAAGTACCTCACTGCCCTCTCCGCCTCTCTGACCGTGCTCGGGGATGCCTTCTTGCCGCCCCTTGCCGGGGTCCCCTCACGCCATGCCTTGAAGGCTTCCGATAGTGTCGGCCCCTTGGCTGGGCTAGGGCTGGGCGTTGGTACGTCCTCACCCTCCTGCCTCTTCAGCATAAGGTCATAGGCTTTGACGTGACCCCTAAGGACCGCAAGGCCTGCCTCACGGTAGTAAGATGATGAGGGGTCTATGGGATGGTTGCCAGCCTTGAGGTAGGCATGAAGCTCCGCCTTCACGATATCGGGGTTACGGCTGGCGTAGGCTGAGCGGTACTCCTTCGAAAGGGTCTCCGTCCAGTCTTGCTTGGCCTCAAGGTGACCCTCAGCCATCCCGAGCCGACCAAAGCCGGGGTCTAGGAGGTCCGGCCACTGCGCCCGCTCCTCTGGGGTTTGCATATAGCGCCGTGGGTCTCCCTGCTCCCTTTCGGCCTCGTCCTCCTTGAGCAAGGCGGCGGTGGTATCGGCCTCGATCTCTTCGACTGAAGGCAAGCGTAGTAGTGAGACCACCTCCTCACCCACTTCCCCTCTCTGGTAGCGCGAGGCCAAGGCGAAAAGGTCGATGACCCTCAGGGCCTCCCTCATGTCCTTGCGCTTGGCATCGGCAAAGTTGGTCGTCTTCAGGGAGACCGTAAGCTCTCGCTTGAAGCGCCCCGTAGCGGGATTGACGAGTTCTGTGAGGACGGCGGGAGCGTTCTTGGGCGCGGGCTTTCCGGCAAGCTCCTGAGGGAGCCGCTTGCGAAACTCGTAGATGCCTGAAGTCCGTCTCTGCATGTAGCTGAGCCCTGCCATCGAGTGTCCCACCTTTGTGCGATACCGTTGTGTACTAGGCGGCTCTCGCTAAGGTTCTGAAACCCTAGATGTTTTTCAGTCTCAATGCATTAGGAAAAGTATGGCGCACCCGACAGGATTCGAACCTGTGACCTTTGGAATCGGAATCCAACACTCTATCCAGCTGAGCTACGGGTGCATGCCGAAGGCGGTTTGAATCGCCTGTCCGATGGGTGGTTCTTAGCCTAGCTTGCGGCCGGCTTCAATCGCGAAATTCTCAGAAATACCGATGCTTGCGATTTGCAGGGTGTTTTTATTCGTCACCTATGGGAGCTGATATAAAAACTCCGCCGGCCTTGCGGGCGGCGGAGCGGGATTGTTGTGGGCAGGGCGCCTGACGGCGCTCAGATCTGCATGGCGCCGGGGCCGGGGATTGCCTTGGGCGGCACCTTGCCGAGGATGATCATGCCCAGCACTTCGTCCTTGGTCACATCTTCGGTGCGGGCGTGGCCCACGAGCTGGCCGTTCTTCATCACCGAGACGCGGTCGGCGAGGTCGAAGACGTCGTGGATGTCGTGGCTGATCAGGAAGATGCCGATGCCTTCCTTCTTCAGCTGCTTGATCAGCTCGCCCACCTGCGCCGTCTCCTGGGGGCCGAGCGCCGCCGTCGGCTCGTCCATGATCAGGATGCGGGCGTTGAAGAGGATGGCGCGGGCGATCGCCACCGATTGCCGCTGGCCGCCCGAAAGCGCCTTCACCGGCTCCTTGAAGCGCTTGAAGTTGGGGTTGAGCCGCCCCATCACCTCGCGCGCCGAGGCTTCCATCGCCACGTCGTCGAGTGTGCCCCAGCGGGTTTTCAGCTCGCGGCCGAGATAGAGGTTGGCAGCGGCGTCGACATTGTCGGCGACGGCAAGCGTCTGGTAGATCGTCTCGATGCCGTATTTCTTGGCATCGCGCGGATTGCGGATATCGGCCGGCTCGCCGTTGATCAGGATATCGCCGCTGTCGCGCTTGTAGGCGCCGGAGAGGATCTTGATCAGCGTCGATTTGCCGGCGCCGTTGTGGCCGAGAAGGGCCACGACTTCGCCGGGGTAGAGATCGACCGAGGCATTGTCCACGGCATGGATGCCGCCGAAGGAGATCGAGATGTTTTTCAGTTCCACGAGGGGAGTGCGTTGATCAGCCATGTTTAGGGCTCCTCTCACTTGGCACGGGAGCGATAGACGGTGTCGAGCCAGACCGCCACGACGAGGACGGTGCCGACGACGACGCTCTGCAGCGGTGTGTCGACATGCGCGAGAACCATGCCGGATTGCAGCGATTGCATGACGAGCGCGCCGAGCATGGCGCCGGCAATCGTGCCGGTGCCGCCCGCCAGCGACGTCCCGCCGATAACGGCGGCGGCGATGGTGTAAAGCTCGTCGAGCGTGCCCTGCGAGTTGGTTGCGGCGTTGAGGCGGGCGGTGGAAATCGCGGCTGCGATTGCCGCCAAAATGCCCATCAGCGCGAAGATGCGCACGGTCACCCAGCGGGTCTTGATGCCGGCGAGCTCCGCCGCCTCGGGGTTGCCGCCGATCGCAAAGACATAGCGGCCGAAGCGCAGCCGTGTGGCGATGAAGGTCATGATGATGCCGACGACGATGGCGATCAGCACCGGCACGGCGATGCCGTAGGGAATATCCAGGCCGGTTTCGGGCCAGGGAATATTGTTGGCCTCGGCATATTTCTTGGCGATGTTGATCGGCCAGTAATAGCTGTTGGCGATAGAGACGGCGCCGAGGATCAGCACGCAGCTGAGGGTGGCGAGGAAATATTCAGCCCATATCGGCCGGCGCGGAAAGCCGAAGCGGCGGCGCTGCCGGCGCGAGCCGATAATGCTGGCCACGACGAAGAGGCAGGCGGCGATGCCGACGATCCAGCTCCAGGTGGCGCCGATCGAGCCCTCTGCGCCGCCGCCCATGATGCGGAAGGTCTGGTCCATCGGCGCAACCGTCTGGCCGCTGGTCACAAGCCAGGTCGCGCCGCGCCAGACGAGCAGGCCGCCGAGGGTGACGATGAAGGAGGGAACGTTCAGGAAGGCGATGATGATGCCCTGGAAGGCGCCGATCAGGCAGCCTGCCGCAATGCCGACCAGCAGCGTGATCGCCCAGGTGAAGGGGCTGTCGAAACCGATATACTCCGGCAGGATTTTCGCCTGGGTCACGCCCATGATCATGCCGCAGAGGCCGAGCACGGAACCGACCGAAAGATCGATGTTGCGGGTGACGATGATCAGCACCATGCCGGTGGTCATGACGGCGATGTCGGTCGTCTGGACCGAAAGGTTCCAGAGATTGCGCGGGGTCAGGAACAGGCCGCCGGTGATGATGTGGAAACCGATCCAGATGATAACAAGCGCGCCGATCATGCCGAGCAGGCGTGTGTCGATCTCGGTCGCCCGGAAGAAGCGGGTCACCGGACTGGCTTCCGCCGCTCGCGGTCCGCTCGATGTCGTTGATTTTACCATTTCGGCCATGGGTTTGCCGTTCCCCCATTATGTTTGGACGGTGCGCCGGCGTGCCCAAAACCGTTGGCGGCGTCATTCGTCTGTTCTTCAACTGACCATCGCGATGCTTCCGGAAACCGTGGCGTGGCGTCGCGACACCCTTCCGGCAGGGAATGCAAGTCCGCGATGGTGCGGCGGGCGGAGAAAACTTCGTGGTTGGAGCTCTCATCCGCATCCGGCGCCGCAACGGTGTCTCCGCTGCGGCGCCGGCATTTCGTTCGAAGCGTGCTTACTTGCAGGCAGCGACAGCGCCGGCCTTGACGCCCTGGCAGGCTTCAGCCTTGGAAATCCAGCCGGCGTCGATGACGACGTTGAGGTTTTCCTTGGTGATTGCCTGCGGCTTCAGGAAGACAGAGTGCATTTCCACGCCCTTCGGGCCGCCCTTGAAGGTCTGGGCGCCGTCGATCTTGCTCATGTCCTTGCCGCCGGCGAGGTCGAGAGCGATTTCGGCAGCGCGGGTGCCGAGTTCGCGGCTGTCCTTCCAGACGGAAACCGTCTGCGTGCCGAGAGCGATGCGGTTCAGCGCTGCCTTGTCGCCGTCCTGGCCGGAAACCGGAACGGAGCCGGCAAGGCCCTGGGCGTCGAGAGCTGCGATCGCGCCGCCGGCGGTGCCGTCGTTCGAAGCAACAACGGCGTCAACCTTGTTGTTGTTGGCGGTCAGGAACTGCTCCATGTTGCGCTGAGCATTCTCAGGCAGCCAGCCGTCGGTATAGGCTTCGCCGACATTCTTGATCTTGCCGGCGTCGATCGCGGCCTTCAGCACTTCCTGCTGGCCCGAGAACAGGAAGTCGGCATTCGGGTCGGAAGACGAGCCCTTGATGAAGACGTAATTGCCTTCCGGCTTGGCCTTGAAGACGCCCTGGGCCTGCAGGCGGCCGACTTCCTTGTTGTCGAAGGTGATGTAGAAGGCAGCCGGGTTTTCGATCAGACGGTCATAGCCGACAACCGGGATGCCTTCAGCAGCGGCCTTTTCGATCGCCGGGCCGATGGCGTCGGAATCCTGGGCGAGAATGATCAGCGCGTTGGCGCCCTGCGAGATCAGCGATTCGACGTCAGTCAGCTGCTTTGCGGCTGAGGACTGCGCGTCAGCGGAAATGTACTTGGCGCCCTTGGCTTCGAGAGCCTTCTTGATCGCGGCTTCGTCGGTCTTCCAGCGCTCTTCCTGGAAATTCGACCAGGAAACGCCGACGACGAGATCGGCAGCCATGGCAACGGTATGCACGGAAACGAGAATGGCCGCCCCGGCCATCAGCTTCAAAATAGACTTCATAATATCCTCCCGAGTGAGTTGCGACCGGCCCAGCCCATGCTTCCTCCGGCCACCGCGAAAAGCTGTCCAGAAAAATTCGGATTATTTTCTCGACAGTCGAGAAATTTAGTGTCAGAGATTTTTTCAACTGTCAACACTGCACTGCCGGCTTAATTTCCCTTGCGGAACGGCGGCCGGAGATGCAGTGAGAACCGCGGGCGGAACTAGCAGGGGGAGAGGGCGGCATTCATGCTGACCAAGTCGAGCACGGAGCTGGTCCGGCAGAGAAACAGCGTGCTCGTGCTGTCCGTGCTGCGTCGCCACGGCGCGCTCGCCCATACAGAAATAGCCGATTCCACCGGACTTTCCTCGGCCACCATCTCGGCGATCACCGCCGATCTGGAACGCGCCCAGATTATCGAAAAATCCGAGCAGCAGGCAGCCAGCGGCCGCGGCCGGCCGCGCGTGCTTTTGCGCCAGCGGCGCGATTGCGGCTATCTCATCGTCGTCATCATCTCATCGGATGCGGTGCAATATTCGCTTGTCGATTATGCGGGCAAGCTGATCGATCGTTTCAGCGAGGAACGCTCGCATGATCCCTCGGGCGCGGCCCGCTTCGTTCAGGCGGTGCGCGCCGGGCTGTTGCGAATTCTCGATCGTTCGAGGATCACACAGGAAAAAGTGCTGTTGATCTCGATCAGCAGCAAGGGGCTGGTCAATTCCACAGAGCCGGTGCTCGTCTGGTCGCCGATCTTCGGCAGCGAGCAGATCGATTTCGAATCAGCGCTGCGGCCGGAATGGCAGGCCAAGGTGATCCTCGACAACGAGACGCTGCTGGTCGCCGCCGCCCTCGGCGCGCGCGAGGAGATCGTCAAGGGCGCCGATTTCCGCTCGCTCGCCGCCCTCTCGCTCGGCCACAGCGTCGGGCTCGGCATCGTCCGGCGCGGCAACCAGACACAGGAGATCTCGGCGCCCAATTTCGGGCACATGCTGCACATGGCGGGTGGCGGCCTCTGCCGTTGCGGCACACGCGGCTGCATCGAGGCCTATGCCGGCTTCTACGCCATCCTGCGCGGCGCCTTCGAAGTGCCGCTCGATACCATTCCCGCAAAATTCGTGCCCGTCGCCGAACTCGACAAAATCGCCGCCAAGGCCCGCCAAGGCCACCGCATCCCCGCCTTCGCCTTCCGCCAGGCGGGCCTAGCGCTCGGCAACGGCCTGTCGCGCATGCTTAGCCTGACCGAGCGCATGCCCATCGCCATCACCGGCCCCGGTACGCGCTATTACGACCTTCTGCGCCAGGGGATCGAAGAGGGTCTCGGCCAGTCGCATATCGTGCGCATGGAGGGCATGCCGGAAATCCGGGTGGTCGCCGATGAGCAGATCCTCGTCTTCGAAGGCCATCTCAACCGGGCACTGTCGGTGATCGACCAGGATATTGTAATTTCGGGGGGACAGGGTGGAGATTAGTGAGAGATCCTGCTGGCGCTTCGGCTGCGGCCGTGGATTGGAATGACGGAGGTTGAGGAGAGGGAACGGCAGGAGGCGCGGACTGGCAGGAGCGCCGCTGCATTCGTATCTGGCCATCCATCGCTGTTCTGCTGCGGAGGTCACCCCACCCAACCTCACCGCACCCGCACGCTGCTGAATTGCCTCAGCATCTCGCCTCCTGCCAGTCGCGTCCTCCCACTCTCCGTCATCCTCGGCCTTGAGCCGAGGACCCATGCCGCAGCCTCCGGCGAGGATGGGCAGGGTCGCATTTCCTCTTGTTCCCTCATTCCTGTGCTTGTCACAGGAATCCAGTGCGCCCAAGTCTTTGGGCGCGGGAGACGCTCTTCAAGGCCGATGGGTTCATTCACCGCGCAGACGCGCGGTGAATGAATTCCTGTGACGAGCACAGGAATGAGGGAGGGAGAGGTCGCGGCTCGATCCCGGTGCGTTGTGGCAGTCGGGATGACAGGCCGGTCTAGGCGCATTTACCCCCAAACGCAAAACGGCCGGGCAAACACCCGGCCATCCCACACATATCACCCGATCGAAAGCGAGCCGTCACCCAACCTTGACCAGCTTGCCTTCCTTCACCGACTGCACCGCCGCATCGGCAAGCGCTAGTGCTGCCAAACCATCGGCGCCCGAGGGCGAGATCTTCGTGCCCTTTTGGATCGCGGCGATGAAGGCGGCGATTTCGTTGGCGTAGGCTTCGGTGTAGCGGGTCATGAAGAAATCATGCAGCGGCGGGCGGGTGTAGCCGTCGCCGTTTGCGACTTCGATCGAGACCGGGCGCTGGTTTTCGGCCGCGGCCATGCCCTTTGCGCCATGCACTTCGATGCGCTGGTCGTAGCCATAGGTGGCGCGGCGGGAATTGGAGATGATCGCCTGCTTGCCGGATTTCGTCTGCAGGATCACCGAGACGCTGTCATAGTCGCCGGCCTCGCCGATCGCCTTGTCGACCAGCACGGCGGCGGTCGCCAGCACCGAGACCGGCTCTTCGCCGAGCAGGAAGCGGGCCATGTCGAAATCGTGGATGGTCATGTCGCGGAAGATGCCGCCCGAGCGCTTGATATAATCCACCGGCGGGGCGCCGGGGTCGCGTGAGGTGATCGTCACCATCTCGACATCGCCGATCTTGCCCTCGTCGATGACCTTGCGCACGGCCATGAAATGCGGATCGAAGCGGCGGTTGAAGCCGACCATCAGCTTGGCGCCGGTCTCTTCCACCACCTTCATGCAGGCCTTGACGCGGGCAACGTCGAGATCGATCGGCTTTTCGCAGAAGATCGCCTTGCCGGCGCGGGCGAAGCGCTCGATCAGGTCGGCATGGGTGTCGGTCGGCGTGCAGATGACGACGGCGTCGATATCCTTGGCGGCCTCGATCGCCTCGATGGTGCGGACCTCGCAGCCATAGGCCGAAGCAATGGCGTCGGCCGCCTGCGGAAAGGCGTCGGCGACGGCGACGAGCTTTGCATTGGCGTCGCCGCTGACGGCTTTCGCATGAACCTTGCCGATGCGGCCGGCGCCGAGAAGACCAAATCTCACTGTCATAGCAACCTCCCTTGAATTCGGAACAAACAAACCGAATTGCCAAAAATCTGGAATTTTCATTCCATTATCTGTGCGCGGCGTCAAGCCCGCGGCTCTTTCACATTTGCAAGATTCAAACTAAAGACAAGCGCCACACATGCCACCGGCAGTGTGACACATGCAAAGAGCAGTGCGACACATGCTAAGCGCAGTGTGACATATGCGACCGCGGGGTAGAGATGCAACTGATTGATCCGAACCATCCGGCATACCGGCGCCTTTGGGTGCGTGTTGCCATCGTTGCCGTCTGCTTCGGCTGGGCGGCGTTCGAGATTGTCGGCGGTGATCCCTTCTGGGCGGTGCTCTCGGCTGCGGCCGGCGCCTATTCCTTCTATATGCTATTCTGGACCTTCAAGCCGCAGCCAGAGGTCGCCGAGACGACCGCGGAGCCTGACGTTGGTGAAGAGGAGGAGCCGGCGGAGATATCCACCGTAAATCCTTCGAAGGACAGTAAGGCCGAGTAATCAGCGCAATCGCCGCAGCGCCTCGTCGATCAGCAGATTGGCGAGCATCATCCGCTTCGTCGCATTGTCGCGAAAGGGCAGGGCGACGCCGTCGGGGTGATTGGCGCGGGCGAAGGCGCGGCGCTTTTCGCTGAGCGTCAGCGGCGTGTCGGCAGCCGAGATCGCCAGCTCGGCGGCAACCTCCTGCGGTGTTGTCCGAGTCAGATGATCCGGCATGACGGGCTCAGGTTCCGGCAAAGGCGTTGGTTTGTCCACGATCTCAGCGGCCGCTTCGTGTTCCAGATTGTCGAAATAGGCCTGGCCGACGCGCTGCGAGGCGACCGAGACACCCTCCATGACATCGAAGGCAAGCCCGGTGCCGAGGCCGGCCACGCGATGGGCAGCGGGCGCCTCAGCGTCTTCATCCGTCTCGTCCTCCGCCTTCAGCCGCTCGAGGACTGATTGAAATACTGATTGTCCGAACAGCATCCGCCTTCCTTAAGTGCCCTCCGTTTTTCTACGAAACACGGAAGTGCTCTATCTTTTCAAACGCAATTCCGGACGCAAAAACCGCCGTCCACTTTTGCTGGAATTGCTCCAGCACCCATTAAAGGCGGGCAAGATGGCGCAGGGCTTGCGGGCCGCGTCAGCCCGCCTGCTTCAGGCTCTCCTCGAGGATGATGTCGTAGAGCAGCCTTGCGCTCGGCGGCAGCGCCCGTTCCCTCGCCGTGATCAGGCTATAGGGTTTGACGTTGATATCGAAGTCGATTGGCAGCATGCGCACGTCCGAGGCCTTGGCGCTTTGGCTCGCCAGGAACTGGGCGACGTCGGTGGCAACAGGAGCGATCGCGTCGGTTCCGCAGACGATGGCGCAGGTCAAAAGCAGCGAAGAGGTGTTGACGATATTTTCCGGCAGCGCCACGCCGCGCGACAGGAAAATGTCCTCAATCGTCCGGCGCAGCAGCGTGCCCGGCGGCTGGAACACCCAGTCGTAATCCCTGATGTCGGAAAGGCTGCTGGTCTTTTTCTTTTTCAGCAGCGGATGGCGGTTGCGCACGATCAGGCAGGCCCGCTCGATGCCGATCTCGGTCACCTCGAACAGGCGCGGATTGAGATCGTCGGGAATGCGGCTGATGATGAAGTCGTGGCGGGCGGCGAGCAGCTCGCGGGCCAGCACGTTGCTGGTCTCCACCTGGATATTGATCTCGATGCCGGGATAGGCCTTGCGCACCCTGTTGATCGCTGGCACGACGAGGCTCATGGCCGGCGCCGTCACCGCGCCGATGAACACTGGGCCGCCCTTGCCGCTCTTCAATTCGCCGATCTCGCGGCTTGCCTCGCGCAGCTCCAAGAGGATCTTTCGCGCCCGTCTGGCAAGGGCTGCGCCAAAGGTCGTCAGCACCACGCCGCGGGCGACGCGCTCATAGAGCGGCGTCTTGATGATTGATTCCATTTCGGACAACATGCGCGATGCGGCGGGCTGCGAGATGTTTAAGACTTCCGCAGCTGCGGAAATCTGTCCGCTATCTTCGATTGCGACGATCATGCGCAGGTGATTCAGCTTAAGTCCTGCACGTAAAAGGTTGTCATCGCCGAAACTATCGCTGTGGATATCGACGTGATCCATCAAAATGGGCTCTGAAATAATCGTCATGGTTGCAGCCTCCTCGCTGCGCTCCATCAAAAGTAATACTTTTTAACGATATACCAAAATTGTTATGCACGTTACCACTTATTCTATTTGACAGTTATAGGAATCCATACCAGTTTGCCGCCGTGTGCTGGTTGGCACTCAACACGTGTGAGATCGTGGAGGAGACCTACTTCGTTTCTCACCATCTGAAGTATCTATCCAATACGGAACCTGCCACAGTTTCGGGGCGGGCGATTTTTCGTCCGCTGCTTATTAACAAAGGGAGAGAGAAATGAAGTCCATTATCTCATTGATGGCTGCGGCTGCCTTCGGCGTCGCTTCGTTCGTTGCACCGGCAATGGCTGCCGACAAGGGCACCGTCGGCATTGCCATGCCGACCAAGGCTTCGGCTCGCTGGATCGACGACGGCAATAACATCGTCAAGCAGCTCCAGGCTGCCGGCTACCAGACCGACCTGCAGTATGGCGACGACGATATTCCGAACCAGCTTTCGCAGATCGAAAACATGGTCACCAAGGGTGCCAAGGTTCTCGTCATTGCTTCGATCGATGGCACGACGCTTTCCGACGTTCTCCAGAAGGCTCATGACGCCGGCATCAAGGTCATCGCTTATGACCGCCTGATCCGCGATTCGGGCAACGTCGACTACTACGCGACCTTCGACAACTTCCAGGTCGGCGTTCTGCAGGCTGGCTCCATCGTTGACGGCCTCGGCCTCAAGGATGGCAAGGGCCCGTTCAACATCGAACTGTTCGGCGGTTCGCCGGATGATAACAACGCCTTCTTCTTCTATGATGGCGCAATGTCCGTCCTGCAGCCTTACATCGACAGCGGCAAGCTCGTCGTGAAGTCCGGCCAGACCGGCATGGATAAGGTCGGCACGCTGCGTTGGGATCCGGCAACGGCCCAGGCCCGCATGGACAACCTGCTCTCGGCTAACTACACCGACGCCAAGGTCGACGCCGTTCTGTCGCCTTACGACGGTCTGTCGATCGGTATCATCTCCTCGCTGAAGGGCGTTGGTTATGGTACGGCTGCCCAGCCGCTGCCGATCGTCACCGGTCAGGACGCTGAAATCCCGTCGGTCAAGTCGATCATCGCTGGCGAACAGCATTCGACGATCTTCAAGGACACCCGCGAACTCGCCAAGGTCACTGTTGCCATGGTCGATGCCGTCATGTCCGGCAAGGAGCCTGAGGTCAACGACACGAAGACCTACGACAACGGCGTCAAGGTCGTTCCGTCCTATCTGCTGAAGCCGGTTGCCGTCGACAAGGCCAACTACAAGCAGATCCTCGTCGACAGCGGTTATTACTCTGAAGACAAGCTGAAGTAATCAGTTAAGCAGGAGACCGGAGCCCGCGCTTGCGGGTTCCGGTCTTCGATTTTATGATCGCCAAACCGCTTGGCGGCTCAAGACGCTGGAACTTTGACTATGGACAATACCATCCTCGAAATGCGGAGCATCACCAAGACGTTCCCAGGCGTCAAGGCGCTGGAGAACGTGAACCTCAAGGTTCGCAAGGGTGAAATTCACGCGTTGGTAGGCGAAAACGGGGCCGGCAAATCGACCCTGATGAAAGTGCTATCAGGCGTCTATCCGACAGGAAGCTATGAAGGCGACATCGTCTATGAAGGCGAGACGCGCAACTTCAAGGTCCTGAAGAATTCCGAAGAAATCGGCATCGTCATCATCCACCAGGAACTGGCGCTCGTGCCGTTGCTGTCGATCGGCGAGAACATCTTCCTCGGCAACGAGAATGCCAAGAGCGGCGTCATCAGCTGGGACGAGACGTTCAACCGCACCAAGCAGCTGCTCAAGAAGGTAGGCCTCTCGGAATCTCCGAACACGCTGGTCACCGACATCGGCGTCGGCAAGCAGCAGCTCGTCGAGATCGCCAAGGCGCTGTCGAAGAGCGTCAAGCTGCTCATCCTCGACGAACCCACCGCCTCGCTCAATGAAAGCGATTCCGACGCGCTGCTCACGCTGCTGATGGAATTCCGCAATCAGGGCATCACGTCGATCATCATTTCCCACAAGCTGAACGAAATCCGCAAGGTCGCCGACCAGATCACCGTGCTCCGCGACGGCATGACGGTCAAGACGCTTGACTGTCATGCGGACGAAATCAGCGAAGACATCATCATTCGCAACATGGTCGGCCGCGATCTCGAGGATCGCTATCCCCCGCGTTCGGTGCCGATCGGCGAAACCATTCTCGAAGTAAAGAACTGGAACTGCTATCATCAGCAGCACCGCGACCGTCAGGTCCTGCACGATATCAACGTCACCGTCCGCAAGGGCGAAGTCGTCGGTATCGCCGGTTTGATGGGTGCCGGGCGCACCGAATTCGCCATGAGCCTGTTCGGCAAGGCCTATGGGCACAAAGTTTCGGGCGACGTGCTGATGCACGGCAAGCCGGTCGACGTCAGCACCGTGCGCAAGGCGATCGACGCAGGTCTTGCCTATGTCACCGAAGACCGCAAACAGCTCGGCCTCGTGCTCAACGACACGATCCTGCACAACACGACGCTGGTCAATCTGAAGGCGGTGTCGAATGCGTCGGTCATCGACAGCGTCAAGGAATCCAAAGTCGCGTCCGACTATCGCTCGAAGTTGCGCATCCGCTCTTCCAGCATCTTCCAGGAAGCGGTCAATCTGTCCGGCGGCAACCAGCAGAAGGTGGTGCTGTCGAAGTGGCTGTTCTCCAATCCCGATGTTTTGATCCTCGACGAGCCGACACGCGGCATCGATGTGGGTGCAAAATACGAAATCTATACTATCATCAATCAGCTCGCGGCTGACGGCAAAGCCGTTCTGATGATCTCGTCGGAAATGCCGGAACTTCTTGGCACCTGCGACCGCATCTACGTCATGAATGAAGGGCGTATCGTTGCGGAACTGCCGAAGGGAGAAGCGAGCCAGGAAACCATCATGCGCGCCATCATGCGCTCAGGAGAGAAGAAACAATGACGCCGATCAACCAACCCATCGCTGAGCAAGGGCGTGTCGTCTCGATCGGAGACTACGTTCGCGGCAACATCCGGGAATACGGCATGTTCATCGCGCTGATCGCGATCATGGTGTTCTTCCAGATTTCGACCGGCGGCGTTCTCTTCAGGCCGCTCAACCTGACCAACATCATTCTGCAGAACTCGTTCATCGTCATCATGGCGCTCGGCATGCTGCTCATCATCGTCGCCGGCCATATCGATCTTTCGGTCGGCTCCGTCGTCGGTTTCATCGGCGCCATCGCCGGCGTGATGACGGTGCAATGGCACGTCAACTATGTCGTCGCGGCGATCGTCTGTCTTGCCATGGGCGCGCTTGTCGGCGGCATCCAGGGCTATTTCGTCGCTTATCACAAGATCCCGGCCTTCATCGTCACGCTCGCCGGCATGCTGGTCTTCCGCGGCCTGACGCTGTTCGTAATGACGGCTTCGGGGACCGGCACCAGCATCGGTCCTTTCCCGCCGGAGTTCCAGTTGATCAGCATCGGCTTCCTGCCGAACCTTGTCGCACTGGGCGGCATCAATTCGACCTCGATCATTCTGACCGTCGTCGGCGCCGTCGCGCTGTTCTATCTGGCGTGGCGCAAGCGGCTGTCGAACGAGATGCACGGCAATGACGTCGAACCTTTGGGCTTCTTCCTCGCCCAGAACGCCCTCGTCAGTCTTGCCATTCTCGGGCTCGGCTGGCAGTTGTCGATCTATCGCGGCTTCCCGAACGTGCTGGTCATCATGCTCGCGCTGGTTGTCGCCTACGCCTTCATTACCCGTCGCACGACGATCGGCCGCCGCATCTACGCCATGGGCGGCAATGAGAAGGCGACCAAGCTTTCCGGTATCAACACCGAGCGGCTGACCTTCCTGACCTTCGCCAACATGGGCCTGCTTGCCGGCCTCGCCGGGCTGATCGTCGCGCTGCGCCTCAATTCGGCGACGGCCAAGGGCGGCTTCGGCCTTGAGCTGGACGTGATCGCCGCCTGCTTCATCGGCGGTGCATCGGCCCAGGGCGGCGTCGGCAAGGTGACCGGTGCGGTCATCGGCGCCTTGATCATGGGCATCATGAACAATGGCATGTCGATCCACGGCCTCGGCACCGACTCGCAGCAGATGGTCAAGGGCGCGGTGCTTCTCGCTGCCGTGTTCTTCGACGTCTACAACAAGAACAAGGGCTGAGCGCCAGAGCGCAGCCCAGGCATTCGCAGTCATAAGAAAGATGGATTCCGGCTCCTGATGGAGCCGGACAGGCGGAGCTTTTCTTAGTCTTCGCCGGAACGAGAAGGATCGAAGTCGTGCTTATTTCCCAGATCAAGGGTGCCAACGGAGAGATCGTCGTCGCCGTGCGCGAGCAGGGCGGCGCGGCCAAGTCCGTCAACAATGCCGGCAGCGTCTATGCGCTGGCGATGGAAGCCGCCGACGGCGGCAAGTCGCTTGCCGCGGTTATCGAGGCCCATGGTTACGGCGATGCCGTCGATCTTGAAAAGGCCTATGTGGACGGCCGCTTCCTGCCGCCGATCACCCATCCCGACGCCGCCCATCTGCATCTGACCGGCACCGGCCTAACGCATCTCGGATCGGCGGCCACCCGCGATTCCATGCACAAGAAGACCACCGAGGCGGCCGAGGAAACGCTGACCGACTCGATGAAGATGTTCAAGATGGGCCTCGAGAATGGCAAGCCGAAATCCGGCGAAAAGGGCGTGCAGCCGGAATGGTTCTACAAGGGCAACGGCTACGGCGCTGCTGCCCCCGGCGCGCCGCTGATCTCGCCTTCCTTCGCGCTCGACGGCGGTGAAGAGCCTGAAATGGCTGGCATTTACGTCATCGCCACCGACGGCTCGCCGTTCCGCATCGGCTTTGCCCTGTCGAACGAGTTTTCGGACCACGTCACCGAACGGATCAACTATCTCTATCTGGCCCACTCCAAACTGCGCCCGGCCGCCTATGGTCCGGAAATCCGCATCGGGCCCGTACCCGACGATATTCGCGGCACCTCGCGCATCAAGCGCGGCGACAAGGTGATCTTCGAAAAGCCCTTCCTGTCGGGTGAAGCGAACATGTCGCACACCTTCGCCAATCTGGAATATCACCACTTCAAATACGGCCTCTTCCGTGCACCGGGCGATGTCCATGTCCATATGTTCGGCACGGCGACGCTGTCTTTTGCCGACGGCATCAAGGCGGAAGAGGGCGATGTCTTCGAAATCGAAGTCGCCGAATTCGGTCTGCCGCTGCGCAATCCGCTGAAGGTGGCCGCCGAAGAAGAGATCGCCGTCAAGCAACTCTGATTTCTCATAGACGGTAAAGGAGGCTTGTTAAGCCCATGACCATTTATCAAAACCTGATCGCCGGCGAATGGGTCGGCTCGAACGCGACGAAGAACATCAACCCGTCGGATACCAACGAAGTCGTCGGCCTTTATGCCGACGGCAGCGCCGAAGACACCAAGAACGCCATCGCCGCCGCCAAGGCCGCTTTCCCGGCTTGGTCGCGCTCCGGCATCTGGGAACGCCACGTCATCCTGAAGAAGGCCGGCGACGAGATCATGGCGCGCAAGGACGAGCTGGGCGCGCTGCTTGCCCGCGAGGAAGGCAAGACGCTGCCGGAAGCCACCGGCGAAGTCATCCGCGCTTCGCAGATCTTCGAATTCTTCGCAGGCGAAGCCCTGCGGCTGGCCGGCGAGGTCATCCCGTCGGTGCGCCCGAACATCGGTGTCGAGATCACCCGCGAGGCGCTCGGGGTCATCGGCATCATCACGCCGTGGAACTTCCCGATCGCCATTCCCGCCTGGAAGATCGCGCCGGCACTCTGCTACGGCAACACTGTCGTCTTCAAGCCGGCCGAACTGGTGCCCGCCTGTTCCTGGGCGATCGTCGACATTCTCAATCGCGCCGGCCTGCCGAAGGGCGTCTTGAACCTGGTCATGGGCAAGGGCTCGGTCGTCGGCCAGGCCATGCTCGAAAGCCCGGACGTTCACGGCATCACCTTCACCGGTTCCACCGGCACCGGCCGCCGCGTGGCCGCCGCTTCCATCGAGCATAACCGCAAGTTCCAGCTGGAGATGGGCGGCAAGAACCCGATGGTCGTGCTCGATGATGCCGATCTTTCCGTCGCCGTCGAGGCCGCCGCCAATTCCGGCTTCTTCTCCACTGGCCAGCGCTGCACGGCATCCTCGCGCCTGATAGTCACCGAAGGCATCCACGACAAGTTCGTTGCTGCTTTGACCGACAAGCTGAAGACGCTGGTCGTCGACAATGCGCTGAAGGCAGGCACTCATATCGGCCCAGTCGTCGATGAGCGGCAGCTGAAGACCGATACCGACTATATCGAGATCGGCAAGAAGGAAGGCGCCAAACTCGCCTTCGGCGGTGAAGTGGTTTCCCGCGACACGCCCGGCTTCTACCTGCAGCCGACGCTGTTTACCGAAGCGACCAACCAGATGCGCATTTCGCGCGAAGAGATCTTCGGACCTGTGGTCTCGGTGATCCGGGTCAAGGATTACGATGAGGCCCTGGCAACATCGAACGACACGCCGTTCGGCCTTTCGGCCGGCGTCGCCACGACCAGCCTGAAACATGCGACGCACTTCAAGCGCAATGCCGAGGCCGGCATGGTGATGGTCAACCTGCCGACGGCGGGTGTCGATTTCCATGTGCCGTTCGGCGGCCGCAAGGGCTCGTCCTATGGCCCGCGTGAGCAGGGCAAGTACGCGAGCGAATTCTACACAACCGTCAAAACCGCCTACACGCTGGCTTAAAACAAAGCGCGATGATCCGGGCCGTACGAGGCGGCCCGGCAATCACCTGAAGGACAGAGACAATGAAGAAGAAAGCCGAATGGCCGCGCAGGCTGAGGTCGCAGGAATGGTACGGCGGCACGAGCCGCGACGTGATTTACCACCGCGGCTGGCTTAAGAACCAGGGTTACCCGCACGACCTGTTCGACGGCCGGCCGGTGATCGGCATCCTCAACACATGGTCGGATATGACACCGTGCAACGGCCATCTGAGAGAGCTCGCCGAGAAGGTGAAGGCGGGCGTCTGGGAGGCCGGCGGCTTCCCGCTCGAGGTGCCGGTGTTCTCGGCATCCGAAAATACCTTCCGCCCGACCGCGATGATGTACCGCAACCTTGCCGCGCTGGCGGTGGAGGAGGCAATCCGCGGTCAGCCGATGGATGGCTGCGTGTTGCTGGTCGGCTGCGACAAGACCACACCGTCGCTTATCATGGGGGCTGCGTCCTGCGACCTGCCTTCGATCGTCGTCACCGGCGGGCCGATGCTGAACGGCTATTTCCGCGGTGAACGCGTCGGCTCCGGCACGCATCTGTGGAAATTTTCCGAAATGGTGAAGGCCGGCGAGATGACGCAGGCCGAATTCCTTGAGGCGGAAGCCTCGATGAGCCGTTCGTCGGGCACTTGCAACACGATGGGTACCGCCTCCACCATGGCTTCCATGGCCGAGGCGCTCGGCATGGCGTTGTCCGGAAATGCCGCGATCCCGGGTGTCGATTCCCGCCGCAAGGTCATGGCGCAGCTGACCGGCCGTCGGATCGTGCAGATGGTCAAGGATGACCTGAAGCCTTCCGAGATCATGACGAAAGAAGCTTTCGAGAATGCCATCCGCACCAATGCGGCGATCGGCGGATCGACCAACGCCGTCATCCACTTGCTCGCCATTGCCGGCCGTGTCGGCATCGATCTTTCGCTCGACGACTGGGACCGCTGCGGCCGCGGCGTCCCGACCATCGTCAACCTGATGCCGTCGGGCAAGTACCTGATGGAAGAGTTCTTCTATGCCGGCGGCCTGCCGGTGGTGCTGAAGCGGCTCGGCGAGGCGGGCCTGCTGCACAAGGATGCGCTGACGGTCTCCGGCGAAACCGTCTGGGACGAGGTCAAGGACGTCGTCAACTGGAACGAGGACGTCATCCTGCCGGCTGAGAAGGCGCTGACCTCTTCGGGCGGCATCGTTGTGCTGCGCGGCAATCTGGCACCGAAGGGCGCCGTGTTGAAGCCTTCGGCCGCTTCGCCGCATCTGTTAGTGCATCGCGGCAGGGCTGTGGTGTTCGAGGATATCGACGACTACAAGGCGAAGATCAACGACGACAACCTCGACATCGACGAGACCTGCATCATGGTCATGAAGAACTGTGGGCCGAAGGGCTATCCAGGCATGGCCGAGGTCGGCAACATGGGGCTGCCGCCCAAGGTGCTGAAGAAGGGCATCCTCGACATGGTGCGCATTTCCGACGCCCGCATGTCCGGAACGGCCTATGGTACCGTGGTGCTGCACACCTCGCCGGAAGCGGCGGTCGGCGGGCCGCTCGCGGTCGTGCAAAACGGTGACATGATCGAGCTCGATGTGCCGAACCGTCGTCTGCATCTCGACATTTCCGACGAGGAATTGGCGCGGCGGCTGGCCGAATGGCAGCCGAACCATGATCTGCCCACATCAGGCTATGCCTTCCTGCATCAGCAGCATGTCGAAGGGGCCGATACCGGCGCCGACCTCGACTTTCTCAAGGGATGTCGCGGAAACGCTGTCGGCAAGGACAGCCACTAACAAGGCGAATTTCAAGATTGAAAGGCGGGGCATTACCCCGCCTTTTTCTTGCCCTTATACGATGAAGAGATGGCCCGATATTCCTACAAGTGTTGAGGATATGTGGTCATGCCAAGACGGTTGGCGCAGCCGAGTTCGAGGCAAGGTCCCTGAACCTTATCGATCAAATGCAGAGCGACAATGGATCCATCGTGATCACCAAGCGCGGCAGAGCAGTTACCGTGCTTTCGCCGACACTCGGGACAAACGAACGCAAGAGTATTCTCGGTGCGATGAAGGGCAATGCCCTGCGTTATGACGATCCGCTGTCCCCGGCATAGAGCATCGCTCTTTTGTTCGGCCGCGCTCGCATCATGGTTTCCAAAGTCGGGAATGTGTTCTCGATGGTATTAAAGTAAGGGCTACCTGGCGGCAGGACCATCGGGTAGGCGCCTACACGCTCGATGGCATCTCGCATCCCTGCTGCCTTGTGGGTCGGTAGGTTGTCGATGACCACGGCATCACCCGCTTGAAGGCTAGGCGACATCATCCACCTCTTCGCTGTGAATGATGTTGAATCAGCTTCGAGCCGTGTCGTCTTCACGATCGATGCATCGCTCACGGGAGCATGGATTTGCTACTTATTAGTCACACTACTTCGAAAATACACCGAGTACAAAAATCCCGATGGTGCCAAACTTCTGCGTGAGCTACATGTCGGCAAACAGCCGGAACGAGTTCGGCAATTGCGACAATCCGCAACTTGAGGGGGAAAGTTCCCGCGCATGGATGGCATCCTTTCGCAGCATCTGGACTCCGGTCTTCGTGCGCTGTGCGGCATTGCTGGGTTCTATCGAATTGCCGCCGACCCGGCCCAGCTGCAGCACGACTTGGCGTTGAAAGGACGGACCTCCCAGGCCGCCGATATTCAGCGAGCAGCCAAAATCATCGGCCTGAAGGCGCGTGTTGTGGAGAACGTCACGGAGCAACGCCTTCGTGTCATGCCCGTCCCCGCCATAGTCAAGGTGCGCAGCGGCTCCTTTCAAGTGCTCGGCGGGTTGAATCCATCCGGCAAGTACAGACTTGTCGATCCGATAACGCGCGTCGATCGGGAAGTCACGCCTTCAGATATATTAGAAGAAATCGACGCGCGTGTTATTCTCGTGGGACGGCGTATAAGAGGTGAAGGATCCGACCCGCGAGAATTCGGCTTCAAATGGTTTCTGCCATCAATCTGGCGCTATCGAAAGCCACTTGCTCACGTATTGCTTGCCTCGCTGTTTGTGCAGATCTTCGCGCTTATCACACCCTTGTTCTTTCAAGTGGTGGTCGACAAGGTCCTGACGCACAAAGCTTATTCGACTCTGTTCGTGCTCGTTGCCGGTATCGCGATCATTGGCTTCTTCGATGTTATGCTCCAATACCTGAGAGCCTACGCGTTGGCTCATACGACCAACCGGATCGATGTCGAGCTCGGCCAACGATTGTTCCACCATCTTCTACGGCTGCCGCTGGGGTACTTCGAGACGCGATCCGCCGGCCAGACTGTCGCCCGCGTGCGAGAACTTGAAACGATCCGCGCATTTCTGACAGGGCAGGGCCTGTTTTCGGCTCTCGATGTCATTTTCACCTTTGTGTTCATCGCAGTTCTTTTCGCTTATTCCTGGAGCTTGACGCTGATTGTCATTGCCGCCATCCCGATCTACATCCTGATTGGATTTGTGGTTCGACGGCCGTTGCGCGAATTCGTCAAAGAGAAGTTCAATCGAGGGGCGGCCAGTCAGCAGTTCCTGGTCGAAGCGATCGTCGGCGTTCACACGGTTAAATCCGCCGCGGTGGAGCCGGTGATGCAGGCGCAGTGGGAGGAGAAGCTCGCAGCTTACGTGCGAACGGCTTTCGATACGACACTGCTTAGCATTGGCGGACAAAACGCCATTCAATATGTGAGCAAGCTTTCCACGGCTGCCCTTCTTCTTTTCGGTGCCAAGGCCGTTATCGACGGGGAGCTTTCCGTTGGCTCACTTGTCGCCTTCAACATGATTGCCGGGCAGGTGACCCAACCGGTTTTAAGGCTGTCCCAACTCTGGCAGGATTTCCAGCAGGTGCAGATCTCGGTCGACCGGCTCGGTGACATTCTGAACACGCCGATGGAACGTCAGCCAGGCTCACGTTTGTCGTTACCTGCCCCGAGCGGGAATATTGAACTTCGAAATGTCACCTTCCGTTACCGGCCCGGCTCTCCGGAGGTCTTGAAAAGCGTATCGCTAGAAATCAGACCCGGAGAGGTCATCGGTATTGTCGGCGCATCGGGCTCCGGAAAGTCTACCCTCGCCAAGCTGGTTCAGCGTCTTTATATCCCAGAAGAGGGGCAGGTTCTTCTTGATGGGATGGATCTATCACAACTCGATCCCGCTTGGCTTCGAAGCCATATAGGAGTCGTTCTTCAAGAGAACCTGCTGTTCAACCGCACGATTCACGACAATATCGCTTTCTCAAACCCGGCGATGAATCGTGCGCAGGTTATTGCCGTTGCCAAGCTCGCTGGGGCGGAAGAATTCATTTTGCGATTGCCGCAAGGCTACGACACGATGATCGAAGAGCGCGGCGCCAACCTCTCCGGCGGCCAACGCCAGAGGATCGCCATTGCCCGCGCCCTTGCCACCAGCCCCCGGATCTTGATTTTTGATGAGGCGACCAGCGCTCTCGACTATGAAAGCGAACGCGTTGTGCAGACCAATATGCACCAGATCGCCGCCGGCCGAACGGTTATTATCATCGCCCATCGGCTTGCAGCTGTGCGGCCCTGCAATCGGATCATCGGCATGGCTGACGGCCGCATAGCGGAAGTTGGCAGCCATGACGCGCTGCTTAAGCGCCCCGATGGGCTCTATGCGCGGCTATGGGCTTTGCAGAATGACAGGGGCGTCGCATGAAAAGCGAGTCTGCTCAAGCTGTTCGATATGCCGGCCTTCCGCCGCGCCCGCTAAAGCGATCCGATCACGAGTTTCTGGCGCCGGCGATCGAAATCCTGGAAACCCCAGCCTCGCCGGTGCGGCTGGCGCTGATCTTGGTCATCTGCGCCTTCGTCACAACGGCTTTAATCTGGTCCTATGTCGGCCACATCGATATTATCGCAGCCGCGCAAGGCAAGATTCAGCCGACCGGCCGGGTCAAGGTTGTTCAGCCCTTGCTGACCGGGAAGGTGAAGGCGCTTCCGCCAGCAAATGGCGCGCACGTCGAAAGCGGCGATATCCTCCTTGAACTTGATCCGACAGATGCCATTGCCGATGAGACGGATGCGGCAAAGGGCCTAGCGTCGGTGAGGGCCGAGGTCCGGCGCCGAAGAACTGCAGTGGACTATGTTCGTTCGCGGAAGACGGACCAGCTCTTACCAACGATCTCATGGGACGCAGATGTGCCCGATGAATTGCGTCGTCGTGAAGAGGGCATCCTCCGAGGCGACCTTGAACAGCACCAAGCTGCAGTTGCCTCGCTTGATGCTCAGAAGCACCAGAAGGAGGTGGAGCGCGACCGCCTGACGGTGACGGTCGCGGCTCAGAACTCTCTGGTCGAAACCCTGAAAGAGCGAGTGACGATGCGCAATATGCTGGCTTCGAAAGAGGCCGGCACGATGGCGAGCGTGATCGATGCGACGCAAACCTTGAAAGAGCAGGCGACGCAGCTCGCCATGCAGGAGGGCCAGCTCGCAGATGCCGCAGCGGGCATCGAGGTCTTTACCAGGGAAAAGGACAAGGTCACACGGACGTTCCTGAGCGATCAACTCGTGCGACTCGGCGATGCGGAACGTCGGGTCGAAGAGCTGGAGCAGCGGGTGGCGAAAGCGAGAAATTTTCGTGAGCAGATGACATTGCGCAGTCCAATAGACGGCACGGTCCAAGCGTCCTCGATTACCAGCGTGGGTCAAGTGGTGACGGTCGGGCAGGACGTTATGCGCGTTGTGCCCGAGGGCAGTACGCTGGAGCTCGAAGTTTACGCTTTGAACAAGGACATCGGCTTCATAAAGGTCGGGCAAGAAGCTGTCGTAAAGCTCGAAGCTTTTCCCTTTACCCGCTATGGAACGATCGCGGCTCATGTCACCAAAATTGCGGCAGATGCAATCCCGGAACCCGATGCCGCACGCCGTGAAGGCGATCCTGCGACAAGACAGGCGCAGACGCCATTCGGCGGCGCCGAAAGGATGCAGAACCTGGTTTTTCCGGTCACCTTGAGTCTGGAGGTCGACCAGATTTCAGCAGATGGCCGTAACGTCAAGTTAAGTGCGGGCATGGCAGCAATTGCGGAGGTTCGAACGGGAGAGCGCAGGATTCTGGAATACGTCTTTTCGCCTTTGGTCGAGGTCGCGGAGGAAGCGCTTCATGAGCGCTAGCGACTCCGTCGAATCTTCCTGAATAGAAATGAAGCTTTTAGTTGAAATTTCCCCTCAGATGGGGCAGAGGGAAATCGGCAATAGCTGCTGCCGGTGGAATAGGCAAACGAGGATTTTATGACGGACCTTACGACTGGGAAGACGTACGTCAGCTCGACTGGAGATCAGAAGGTAGACGGGCTCTTGGGCGACTTTGCCTGGGACGGAACAATAACCTACGCGTTTCCCACAACGTCGACATCTTATACCTATGGCGACGAGAAATACCATTCTTTCTCTTCAATTTCGTCGCAGCAGCAATCTCTCGCCTTGTACTTTATGGAGCAGTCTTACGGGAGTGCGGCAAATGACGGCTTCTCCGTCGAGGGATTCACGAACGCCAACTTTGAGGCCGGAAGCGCCAATACCGCAACGGTGCGGTTCGCGCAATCGTCTCTGCCTGACACGGCATGGGCCTATTTACCAATTGCCGGGGCGCCGGGTGGTGATATCTGGTTCGGGACGGGATATGCTGGCACCGAAGATGATCTTCGCTTTCCGAGGTTCGGCAACTATGCAGGTCATACCCTGGCGCATGAGCTGGGTCACGCTCTCGGACTGAAACATGCTCACGAAGATGGGATAGTTGTTCCGAGCGCCTACGACTCGCTCGAATATACGATCATGACCTACCACACATTCATCGGAGACGATGAGAGTGGGGCCAAGTATGAGCATGATGGCGCGCCACAAAGCTTCATGATGCTCGACATCGCCGCCCTACAGGAAATGTATGGTGCGGACTACACAACGAACAGTGGCGACACCGTCTATAAGTGGAATCCGAACCAAGGCATCACCTATGTCAACGGCGTTGCAGCCATCACGCCCGCTGCCAACAGGATCTTCGCAACAATCTGGGACGGCGGCGGTACCGACACCTATGATCTGAGTGCCTATACGATCGGCCTTAAAATCGACTTGCGAGCAGGGGGGTACTCGGTTTTTTCACAGGGCCAGTTGTCTTATCTCGGGGGTGGTCCGAACAATGGCTATGCCCGCGGCAACATTTTCAACGCCCTTCTTTATCACGACAATGTCGCGTCGTTGATTGAGAACGTTCAGGCCGGCTCCGGCAACGATACGATTATCGGCAACGAGGCGGACAATACGCTCTGGGGCAATGCCGGAAATGATTCCCTTACCGGCGGTTCCGGCAAGGACACATTGATCGGCGGAACAGGCAACGACACCTATATTGTCGATGCTTCCGACGTGGTCACCGAAGGGCTGAATGAAGGGACCGATCTGATCAGGACGGCGCTTTCTTCCTATGCCTTGACGAATATTGCCAATGTCGAAAACCTGACCTTCATCGGCACCGGCGATTTTAGCGGGACTGGAAACGGCCTCGCCAACACGATCGCCGGCGGCGCCGGCAACGATTTGCTGGACGGCGGCGCCGGCAATGACACACTGATCGGCGGTGCCGGCAACGACATCTATTTGGTCGGCGATAGCTTCGATGTTGTGATCGAGAGTGCGAACAAGGGGACGGACACGGTCCAGACGGCGCTTGCAGCCTACTCGATCGCCGCATTGGCCAATGTCGAGAACCTGACCTACACGGGATCCGCCAGCTTCACCGGCACCGGCAATGCGCTGGCCAACAAGATCACCGGCGGCGCCGGCAATGACACGCTGGATGGCGGGGCAGGTGCGGACAGCTTGACCGGCGGGGTGGGCGACGACATCTACATCGTCGACAATGCCGGCGACAGCGTCGCCGAGAACACCGGCGCGGGAACCGATACTGTTCGCACGACACTCGCAAGCTATACCCTTGGCAGCAATGTCGAGAACCTGAGCTTTGTCGGCACGGGAACTTTTACCGGAACAGGCAATAGCCTCGCCAACACCATCAAGGGCGCGGCAGGTGCCGACACCCTGGACGGAAAGGCCGGAGCAGACATACTGATCGGCGGAGCGGGCAACGACACCTATATTGTCGATGTTTCCGACGTGGTCACCGAAGGGCTGAATGAAGGGATCGATCTGATCAGGACGGTGCTTTCTTCCTATGCCTTGACCAATATTGCCAATGTCGAGAACCTGACCTTCATCGGCACCGGTGCTTTTGCTGGGACTGGAAACAGCCTTGCCAACACGATCACCGGCGGCGCCGGCAATGACACGCTTGACGGTGGCGCCGGCAACGACACGCTGATCGGCGGTGCTGGCAACGACATCTATGTGGTCGACAGTGCGAGCGACGTGATCATCGAGGCGGTCAGCGCCGGCACCGACGAAATCCGCACGGCGCTTGCAGCCTACTCGATCGCCGCATTGGCCAATGTCGAGAACCTGACCTACACGGGATCCGCCAGCTTCACCGGCACCGGCAATGCGCTGGCCAACAAGATCACCGGCGGCGCCGGCAATGACACGCTGGATGGCGGGGCAGGTGCGGACAGCTTGACCGGCGGGGTGGGCGACGACATCTACATCGTCGACAATGCCGGCGACAGCGTCGCCGAGAACACCGGCGCGGGAACCGATACTGTTCGCACGACACTCGCAAGCTATACCCTTGGCAGCAATGTCGAGAACCTGAGCTTTGTCGGCACGGGAACTTTTACCGGAACAGGCAATAGCCTCGCCAACACCATCAAGGGCGCGGCAGGTGCCGACACCCTGGACGGAAAGGCCGGAGCAGACATACTGATCGGCGGAGCGGGCAACGACACCTATATTGTCGATGTTTCCGACGTGGTCACCGAAGGGCTGAATGAAGGGATCGATCTGATCAGGACGGTGCTTTCTTCCTATGCCTTGACCAATATTGCCAATGTCGAGAACCTGACCTTCATCGGCACCGGTGCTTTTGCTGGGACTGGAAACAGCCTTGCCAACACGATCACCGGCGGCGCCGGCAATGACACGCTTGACGGTGGCGCCGGCAACGACACGCTGATCGGCGGTGCCGGCAACGACATCTATGTGGTCGACAGTGCGAGCGACGTGATCACCGAGGCGGTCAGCGCCGGCACCGATGAGATCCGCACGGCGCTTGCAGCCTACTCGATCGCCGCATTGGCCAATGTCGAGAACCTGACCTACACGGGATCCGCCAGCTTCACCGGCACCGGCAATGCGCTGGCCAACAAGATCACCGGCGGCGCCGGCAATGACACGCTGGATGGCGGGGCAGGTGCGGACAGCTTGACCGGCGGGGTGGGCGACGACATCTACATCGTCGACAATGCCGGCGACAGCGTCGCCGAGAACACCGGCGCGGGAACCGATACTGTTCGCACGACACTCGCAAGCTATACCCTTGGCAGCAATGTCGAGAACCTGAGCTTTGTCGGCACGGGAACTTTTACCGGAACAGGCAATAGCCTCGCCAACACCATCAAGGGCGCGGCAGGTGCCGACACCCTGGACGGAAAGGCCGGAGCAGACATACTGATCGGCGGAGCGGGCAACGACACCTATATTGTCGATGTTTCCGACGTGGTCACCGAAGGGCTGAATGAAGGGATCGATCTGATCAGGACGGTGCTTTCTTCCTATGCCTTGACCAATATTGCCAATGTCGAGAACCTGAC
This sequence comes from Rhizobium sp. NZLR1b, assembly GCF_019685155.1. Lineage (NCBI taxonomy): Bacteria > Pseudomonadati > Pseudomonadota > Alphaproteobacteria > Hyphomicrobiales > Rhizobiaceae > Rhizobium > Rhizobium sp. NZLR1b. The sequence continues at coordinate 49,956 of NZ_JABDWC010000031.1, read as the reverse complement.
CTTCATCGGCACCGGTGCTTTTGCTGGGACTGGAAACAGCCTTGCCAACACGATCACCGGCGGCGCCGGCAATGACACGCTTGACGGTGGCGCCGGCAACGACACGCTGATCGGCGGTGCTGGCAACGACATCTATGTGGTCGACAGTGCGAGCGACGTGATCATCGAGGCGGTCAGCGCCGGCACCGACGAAATCCGCACGGCGCTTGCAGCCTACTCGATCGCCGCATTGGCCAATGTCGAGAACCTGACCTATACGGGATCCGCCAGCTTCACCGGTACCGGCAATGCGCTGGCCAACACGATCACCGGCGGTGTCGGCAACGATACGCTGAATGGCGGAACTGGCGCTGACGCCCTAATTGGCGGTGCAGGCGACGACACCTACATCGTCGACAATGCCGGTGACATCGTCACCGACGCGGCGGGGACCGACACGGTTCGCACGACGCTGGCGAGCTACACGCTTGGCAGCGACCTCGAGAACCTCAGCTATATCGGCACGGCAGCCTTTGTCGGAACAGGCAATGATCTCGACAACACGATCATGGGCGGCGCTGCCAACGATACGCTTTCCGGCGGTGTCGGCAACGATACGCTGAATGGCGGGGCTGGCGCCGACAGCTTGATCGGCGGTGAGGGCAACGACACTTATATCGTCGACAATGCCGGCGACCTCGTCACCGAAGCCGCCGATAATGGGATCGACACGGTTCGCACGACACTGGCCGCCTACACACTGGCGGCCAATGTCGAGAACCTCACCTACATCGGAACGGCAGCCTTTGCCGGGACAGGGAATCTGCTCGACAACATTATCATAGGCGGTGTTGCTGCCGACAAGCTCATGGGGGCTGGCGGCAACGACACTTTGATCGGCGGGTCTGGTGCCGACACGATGTTGGGCGGGACGGGTGACGACATCTATGTGGTCGATATTGCGACCGACATAGNGGCCGCCTACACACTGGCGGCCAATGTCGAGAACCTCACCTACATCGGAACGGCAGCCTTTGCCGGGACAGGGAATCTGCTCGACAACATTATCATAGGCGGTGTTGCTGCCGACAAGCTCATGGGGGCTGGCGGCAACGACACTTTGATCGGCGGGTCTGGTGCCGACACGATGTTGGGCGGGACGGGTGACGACATCTATGTGGTCGATATTGCGACCGACATCGTGATCGAGAATGTGAACGAAGGGATGGACACGGTCCAGACGGCGCTTGCAAGCTATACGCTCGGCAACAATGTCGAGAACCTGACCTATACGGGATCTGCCAGCTTCACCGGCACCGGCAATGCGCTCGCCAACACGATCACCGGCGGCGCCGGCACTGACACGCTGAATGGCGGGGCAGGTGCTGACACCTTGATCGGTGGTGCGGGCAACGACACTTATATCGTCGACAATGCCGGCGACCTCGTCACCGAAGCCGCCGATAATGGGATCGACACGGTTCGCACGAACCTGGCGAGCTATACGCTTGCCGACAATGTCGAGAACCTGAGCTTTGCCGGCACTGGGACTTTCGCTGGTACCGGCAACAATCTCGACAACACGATCACGGGTGGCGCTGCCACCGATACGCTTTCAGGCGGCGCCGGCAATGATGTGCTGAACGGCGCGGCAGGTGCGGATACCTTGATCGGTGGTGAGGGCAGCGACACCTACATCGTCGACAATGCCGGCGACACCGTCACCGAAGCCGCCGATGAGGGGATCGACACGGTTCGCACGACGCTGGCAAGCTATACGCTTGGCAGCGATGTCGAGAACCTCACCTACATCGGCACGGTATCCTTTGTCGGGACAGGGAATCTGCTCGACAACACGATCACCGGGGGCGCCGGCAACGACACGCTTGACGGCGGCGCCGGCAACGACACGCTGATCGGGGGTGCTGGCAACGACATCTATGTGGTCGACAGTGCGAGCGACGTGATCACCGAGGCGGTCAGTGCCGGCACCGACGAAATCCGCACGGCGCTTGCGACCTACTCGATCGCTGCATTGGTCAATGTCGAGAACCTGACCTATACGGGATCCGCCAGCTTCACCGGCACCGGCAATGCGCTCGCCAACAAGATCACCGGCGGCGCCGGCAACGATCTTCTGGACGGCGGCGCCGGCAACGACACGCTGATCGGCGGTGCTGGCAACGACATCTATGTGGTCGACAGTGCGAGCGACGTGATCACCGAGGCGATCAGTGCCGGCACCGACGAAATCCGCACGGCGCTTGCAGCCTACTCGCTTGCCGCATTGGCCAATGTCGAGAACCTGACCTATACGGGATCCGCCAGCTTCACCGGTACCGGCAATGCGCTGGCCAACACCATCACCGGCGGCGCCGGCAATGATGTGCTGAACGGTGGGGCAGGTGCTGACACCTTGATCGGCGGTGCAGGCGACGACACCTATATCGTCGACAATGCCGGCGACATCGTCACCGAAGCGGCGGGGATCGACACGGTTCGCACGACACTGGCGAGCTATACGCTTGGCAGCGATGTCGAGAACCTCACCTACATCGGCACGGTGGCCTTTACCGGGACAGGGAATGCGCTGAACAACATCCTCACCGGAGGGGCGGGCGTGGACACGCTCAAGGGCGGTGCGGGCGACGATACCTATGTCATCTCCACCGGTGATATCGTCGTCGAAAATGCCGACGAGGGTATCGACACAGTGCTGACGAATCTGGCCGCCTACACGCTGGGGGCCAATGTCGAGAACTTGACCTATACGGGATCCGCCAGCTTTACCGGTGCCGGCAATGCGCTCGACAACGTCCTCAAGGGCGGTGTTGCTGCCGACAAGCTCATGGGGGCTGGCGGCAACGACACTTTGATCGGCGGGTCTGGTGCCGACACGATGTTGGGCGGGACGGGTGACGACATCTATGTGGTCGATATTGCGACCGACATCGTGATCGAGAATGTGAACGAAGGGACGGACACGGTCCAGACGGCGCTTGCAAGCTATACGCTCGGCAACAATGTCGAGAACCTGACCTATACGGGATCTGCCAGCTTCACCGGCACCGGCAATGCGCTCGCCAACACGATCACCGGCGGCGCCGGCACTGACACGCTGAATGGCGGGGCAGGTGCTGACACCTTGATCGGTGGTGCGGGCAACGACACTTATATCGTCGACAATGCCGGCGACCTCGTCACCGAAGCCGCCGATAATGGGATCGACACGGTTCGCACGAACCTGGCGAGCTATACGCTTGCCGACAATGTCGAGAACCTGAGCTTTGCCGGCACTGGGGTGTTTGCCGGAACAGGGAATGCGCTGAACAACGTTATCGTCGGCGGCAGTGGTTCCAATACGCTAACGGGTGGCGCCGGCAACGATATCCTCACTGGTGGAGCGGCAGCCGACGTCTTCGTTTATTCGCCGAACTGGGGCCACGATACGATCACAAACTTCGTGGCAATCGGCTCCGCACATGACGCGATCTGGATCGATGACAGCATTTTCGCCGACTGGGCATCGCTTTTTGCGGCAACCCAGCAGTCTGGGAGTGATGCAATTATTACAGCCGATTCCGACAACACCATAACGCTGAAGAATGTTGCTGTTTCAAGCCTTCAGTCGTGGGACTTCTTGTTTGCGTGACCTTCGCTTGGGCCTTGCGGCACAAATTCTGCCGGGGTGGGCTGATGCCGCTCAGCTCTGGCTCTGGCTTTGCATCTGGCCGCCGTTCTCGACCTTCACGGTGACCGACAGCGTTTCGCCCGGCGTGCCGATGCGCATGCCTGAAATCGGCGCGGCGTCGCGGTAGCAGAGGCCGGAGGCGACGCGGACATAACGCGTATCCGGGCAGATTTCGTTGGCTGGATCGAAACCGACCCAGCCGAGGCCGGGGATATGGGCCTCGGCCCAGGCATGGGTCGCCGCCTGTTCGACCTTTTCCGCCATCATAAGATAGCCCGAGATATAACGCGCCGGCACCTGCAGGGCGCGGGCGGCGGCGATGAAGATGTGGGCATGGTCCTGGCAGACGCCGCTCTTTTTCTCAAGGGCCTGTTCGGCCGTCGTCTCGGTGTTGCTGGTGCCGGGCTTATAATCGACCGTCTGGTGGATTGCTTCCATGAGCGCATGCATGCGGGCCAGCGCATTATCGCCGCCGACGTCCTTGATCAGTTCCTTGACCAGCTTGCCGCCCTTGGTCAGCGGCGTTTCGCGCAGGAAAAGCCAAAGTGGGCAGAAGCCGGTATGCGGGCCGGTGACACCGTTGTTATCCGCCGTCTCGACCTCACCTTCGGCCAGAATGCGCGTCACGTCCTGCTCGCCTTCCAGCGAGACCAGGTTGACGTGATTGCCGTACTGGTCGTCATATTCCACCTCGGGGGTGGCGCCCTCGACGTTCAGCGACCAGCCGAGCACCTTCTGGGCGGGGCTCGTCGGCGGCGTCAGTCTGAGCCGCTGCAGCGAGAACTGCGCCGGTTCGTCGTAGCGATATTCGGTGAGGTGGCTGATTTTCAGTCTCATGTTCTGATCCGCTTAAACGTAGAACCGGTAGCCGTTGGAAATCTCGGCGCCGAGCTGATTGTTGCGCGAGACGAAATCCTCCAGGAACTCATGCAGGCCCTGATCCATGATATCGCGGATCGCCCGCGTCTGCAGCGTGGTGCGGATCGCATCGGCGGTATCGTGGGCAGGCAGCCGCTCCTCGTAATCCTGGGCGAGATAGCCGAGATTGCTGACGATCTTCTCGTAACAATAGGCGAGTGAGCGCGGCATCTGGACGTTCAGGGTCAGGAAGTCGGCAATGTTCATGGCGCGGTATTCGCCGTCATAGGCCCAGCTATAGGCGCGGTGGGCGGAGACCGAGCGCAGGATCGATTCCCATTGCACGTTGTCGAGAGAGGAGCCGACGGCCGAGACCGAGGGCAGCAGCACGTAATATTTCACGTCGAGGATACGGCTGGTATTGTCGGCCCGCTCGATGAAGGTGCCGATGCGGGCGAAATTATAGAGTTCGTTGCGTAGCGTCGAACCATGGAAAGCGCCGCGGATCAGGCCGGCGCGGCGCTTGATGGCGTCGATCACCTCCGGCATTTCGGCCGGCTTGACGCGTTTTTCGAGGAGCGACTTCAGGTCGATCCAGCATTCGTTGGTCGCTTCCCAAGTCTCCCGCGTCAGCGCGGTGCGCACCATGCGGGCGTTGTTGCGGCCGGAGTCGATGCAGGACATGACGCTCGACGGGTTGGCGCGATCGCGCAGGAGATAGTCGATCGCGTCGGCGTTGGTCAGCTTCGCATGGCCCTCGTCATAGGCCTCGCGTACGCCGGCACTTTGCAGCACGCCATCCCAGTTGTCGTCGCCGGCGCTGCTGCGGGTCAGCGACATGCGTAGCCCGGCATCGACAAGGCGGGCGATATTTTCGGCGCGCTCGATGTAGCGGAACATCCAGTAGAGGCCGTTTGCGGTTCTTCCGAGCATCAGTCCTCCAATACCCAGGTGTCTTTGGTGCCGCCGCCCTGGCTGGAATTGACCACCAGCGATCCCTGCTTCAACGCCACGCGGGTGAGCCCGCCCGGAATGATCTGAACCTTGTCAGATACGAGCACATAGGGGCGAAGGTCGACATGGCGCGGCGCAATCCCTTTGTTGACGAGGATTGGCACGGTGGAGAGCGACAGCGTCGGCTGGGCGATGTAGTTGTTCGGCTTGGCCTTCAGCTTCTCAGCGAAATCGGCGCGCTCCTTCTTCGAAGCCGTCGGGCCGACCAGCATGCCGTAGCCGCCCGAGCCGTGCACTTCCTTGACCACCAACTCTTCCAGATGCTCCAGCACGTATTTCAGGCTGCTCGCCTCCGAACAGCGCCAGGTCGGCACGTTTTCCAGCAGCGCCTTGCTGCCGGTGTAGAATTCGACGATCTCCGGCATATAGGAATAGATCGCCTTGTCGTCGCAAATGCCGGTACCAGGTGCGTTGGCGATGGTGATATTGCCGGAGCGGTAGACGTCCATGATGCCGGGAATGCCGAGCGCGGAATCAGCTCGGAAGGTGAGGGGGTCGAGGAAGTCGTCGTCGACGCGGCGGTAGAGCACGTCGATCGCCTCGTAACCGCGGGTCGTCCGCATCTTCACCTTGCCGTCGATGACGCGCAAATCCGAGCCCTCGACCAGTTCGACGCCCATCATGTCGGCGAGGAAGGAATGCTCGTAATAGGCCGAATTGTAGATGCCGGGCGTCAGTACCGCGACGCGCGGCTTGCCGGCGCAGCCGGGAGGAGCGAGGGACGCGAGGCTCTGGCGCAGCAGGTAGGGATAGTCCTCGACGCGCTGCACCTTGTTCTCATGAAAGAGCTCGGGGAACATCTGCATCATGGTTTCCCGGTTTTCCAGCATGTAGCTGACGCCGGAAGGCGTACGCGCATTGTCCTCGAGCACGTAGAACTGGTCCTCGCCGGTGCGCACGATGTCGGTGCCGACGATGTGGGTGTAGACGCCGCCGGGCGGGCGGAAGCCGACCATCTCGGGGATGAAGGTAACGTTGTTCTCGATCAGCTCGCGCGGGATGCGGCCGGCGCGAATAATCTCCTGCTTATGGTAGATATCATCGAGAAAGGCGTTGAGTGCGATCACCCGCTGCTCGATGCCCTGGGCGAGCCTGCGCCATTCGCGGGCGGAGATGATGCGGGGAATGATATCGAAGGGGATGAGCTTTTCGGAGCTATCGGCATGGCCATAGACCGCGAAGGTGATGCCGGTCTTCCGGAAAATGTTTTCCGCATCGCGGGACTTAGCAATCAGATGCGCCCGGTCTTGGCTGTTGTACCACTCGAAGTATTTTTCATAAGGCGGGCGAGGATTTTCGTCCCCGATAATCATTTCATCAAATGCCAAAAGTGCAGCTCCCCTTTTCGTTCATTTGAATACAACGCAAATGGCAATGCAAGAACCATGCGCAGTTCGAGGAAAAGATTTTGCGCTGCGGGAAACGGGTGAAAATCCGGGCATTTAAAGTGGTGCGGTGCGGCATGCCGGATAATCGATCTGCAGGCTTGCGCAAAATCTGAGCATTTGATCGTTTTTCGTTCGGTCGCCGTGGTTTGTTGGGCGCCGACAGAACCCCACTCTCCTCATCCTGTGCCTGTCACTGGGATGAGAAGAGTGGGGAAAGCCGGCAGATTCGTCCTGCAATCCCAACCATCAGCGCAATTACAAATAAGCATCAACGCTTCGACTTTGACTGAACGGCCGGGTGCGGCTATCAGCGCGACCAGCCCTTCTCTCGCGAGCATCCCCATGTCCCTCGATCGCCTTGCCCCCGCCGTTTTCGTCCTGCTCTGGTCAACGGGCTGGGTGGTGGCGAAATACGCCTCGCTGCATTCCGAGCCCTTCACCTTTCTTTCGATCCGCTACGCGCTGTCGGCGGCGGCCTTCCTGGGGCTCTGCCTGGCGGCGCGGGCGCGATGGCCGACAAGCCGGGCGACGTGGCTACGCGCCATCTATTCCGGTTTCTTCCTGCATGGTTTCTATCTCGCCGGCCTCTGGTGGGCGATTGCCAACGGCGTGCCGGCCGGCATATCGGGAATCATCGCGGCGCTGCAGCCGCTTTTGACGGCAATGGCAGCTCCCTTCTTGGTCGGCGAGCGGCTGCAACAGGCACAGAAATTCGGGCTTGGCCTCGGCTTCATCGGCATTGCCATCGCCATTTCGCCGAAGCTCCTCGATCCGGCAACCGCCGATCTCACACATGCCGCTCTGCCGCTGGCGATCAACCTCATTGCCATGGGGTCCGTTACCTACGGCACGCTTTACCAGAAGAAGCACCTGCAATCGGGCGACCTCAGGACCATCGCGACGCTGCAATATATCGGCGCGCTGATGCTCACGCTGCCGCTTTCGCTCATTTTCGAGCAACAGCATTTCGATGGCTCCGCGCAGGCCTATGGCGCGCTCGCCTGGTCGGTCTTCGGGCTGTCGATGGGTGGCGTCGGGTTGCTGCTTCATCTGATCCGCCGCGGCCAGGTTTCACGAGCTGCCTCGCTGATCTACCTGATGCCGCCGGCCGTCGCCCTTGAGGCCTTCATCGCTTTTGGGGAACCGCTGACGCTGCCGTTGATCGTCGGCACCGTGGTGGTCGTGATGGGGGTCTACCTGACGAACCGCAGGGCATTCAGCGAGCCTGCGGAAGCGTAGATAGCAGAAAGGCCGGGAAATCCCGGCCTTTCTGCTTTTCAGTCTATCGATGCTTAGGCGCGTTCGCGGCGCTGGCCGCCGCCATTGCGGGAGCCGGAGCCACCGCGACGGTCGCCGCCGTTGCCGTCGCGACGGGGTTCCCCGCCCTGGGCCTGCTGTGGGCCGCGGTCTTCACCGTGCTTGCGAGCCGGGCGGCCGTGGGCGTGGCGGCCGTTGCCGCGATGATGACCGCTCGGCTCGCCATTGGCATGGCCGCCATGGGCGGGACGCTGCGGCTTTGCCGAGGGGCGGAAGTCGGAGGTCGAGGCCAGATCGTTGTCGGGACCAAGATTCGGGGTGGCTTCGCCGCGGCGCTGGCCGCGGAAATCCTCGTTGCGAGCGGTGCGTTCGGGACGCGGACGGCGCTCCTGGTGGCTGCCGCGATGCTCCGAACGGTTCTGATCGCCACGGCCTTCGCCACGACCCTGACCTTCGCGCGCCTGACCTTGGCCGCCACCACGATTGCGGTTGTTGCCATTGCCGTTAGCGCGGCGGGGGCCGCCACTGATATTTGCCGGCGGCTCGCCGCTTGCGACTGCGATGTCGATGCCCATCAGGCGCTCGATGTCACGCAGCAACTTGGCTTCGTCGGGGGCGCAGAAGGCAATCGCGATGCCGTCGCGACCGGCGCGCGCCGTGCGGCCGATGCGGTGAACGTAGGCGTCGGGCACTTCGGGCAGGTCGTAGTTGTAGACATGGCTGACGGCCGGGATGTCGATGCCGCGGGCGGCAACGTCGGTGGCGATCAGTGTCTTGATGCTGCCGTCGCGGAAGGCCTTCAGCGCTCGCTCACGTTGCCCCTGGCTCTTGTTGCCGTGGATCGAGGCGACGGAATAGCCGATGTTTTCGAGATGCTTCATCAGCTTCTCCGCACCGTGCTTGGTGCGCAGGAAGACGATGGCGCGGCCATCGGGGTTTTCGGTCAGCGACTTGCGGAGCAGTTCCGTCTTGTCGTTCTTGCCGCCGACGAAATGGACGTATTGCTCGACCTTGTCGGCAGCCTTGCCGGGCGGTGTGACTTCGACCTTGACGGGATCGACGAGGTAGTCACCGGCGAGATCGGCGATTGCCTTCGGCATGGTGGCCGAGAAAAGCATGGTCTGGCGCTTCTTCGGCACCATCTTGGCGATCTTGCGCAGATCGTGAACGAAGCCGAGGTCGAGCATCTGATCGGCTTCATCAAGCACGAGATAGCGGACTGTGGTCAGCGAGATCGCCCGGCGATTGATGAGGTCGAGCAGGCGGCCGGGCGTGGCGACGAGGATATCGGTGCCCTTTTCGAGCTGAAGCTGCTGCTTGTTGATCGAAACCCCGCCGACGACGACGTTGATGCGCAGATGCGACTTGCGGATGAACTTCTTCAGGCTCTCGGCGATCTGGTTCACCAGTTCGCGGGTCGGCGCCAGGATCAGCGTCCGCGTCGTGCGGTTGTCGGGGCGACGTTCGTCGGCAAGCAGCTTCTCGATGAGCGGCAGGCCGAAAGCGGCCGTCTTGCCGGTGCCGGTCTGGGCAAGACCGATCAGGTCGCGGCCTTCGAGAAGGAGGGGAATGGCATGTTCCTGGATCGGCGTCGGCGTTTCGATGCCGAGCTGGAACAAAGTAGCGACGATCGGCTTGGAGACACCAAGCGATTCAAAATTAGTCAAGGCATAACCTTTCGGGGCGCCACAACGACTATCGCCGGAACGCACCATGCGATCCGGTTTCATTCTGGCGTCAAGAACCCCGCGTGAAGTGGGAACTTGTGAGTTGGAAAAAGCTTTCCAGCGCTTCTGGCCGCTCATGGGAGTGCGGCGCTCTATCGAAATGCGCTTTTGTCCCTTCTTCCTGCGTCCGTATTTTCTAGCAGGGGCACGCTCACGCGGCGGCCGGAAGGGTGAAAGCTGAGCCGCATTTGGGCTAGTTCTCTCACAAAGTCAAGTGCAGTGCACAAGAAAGCCTCCGCCAGGCTCAAGAGAAGGCATGACGAGGACGAAGCTTTCCGATGCGGTCTCCGCGCCGTTGACGAGGATGGCGATGCGATGTTTACCGGGATAATAGCGCCGCGTGGTAATCGGCCGCATGGCGTGGCGGCGCTCGATCGCGTGGCTTTGGCCCGGCGCGAGCATGATCGTCTTGCACTTGAAGACCTTGGGCGAGAGCGAACCGTCACCCTTCACGTGGTGGATGGCGTAGTCGATCATCAGCGATTGCGGGGTCTCGCCGGCATTCGTCACGCGGATTTCGAAATCCAGCCCTTCGCCGAAGAGCACCTCGCTGTTTGCGAGCCGCAATTCGCATGCGAGCGAGGCAGCCGCGCCGAAGCCGAAATTGGCGAGCGCCTGCGTATGGCCCTTCTTCAAAAGCGTGCGGGAGGCGTGCTTCAGCAGCCAACGGCGTTCGCGGGTGGCGTTTTCGATGTGGCCGGCGATGAAGGCGGCGACCATGTCCGGATGATCCTTGGCGATATCGTTCAGGCTGTTGGCGACGGAGCGGCGAACATAATCCTCCGGATCGTCGATCAATTCGGTCAGGATCGGCAGGATCGGCGCCGGATCCTTCACGAGTTGCGACAGGCGCATCGCCCAAGGCAGACGTGGCCGCGTTCCCGCGCTCGCCAGCCGGCGCACATGCCGATCGGGATCGTCGACCCAGCCGGAAATGATGGCAAGCGCACGCTGCTGGTCGCGGTGGATGAACGGGCGGATGCCGAATTCGGCGGTGAAATACGGCGTCAGCGCCTTCAGGAGATCGAGACCGAGTTCGAAATGATCAAGGCCGCGTGTGGCGATGAACTGGTTGACCGGCAGCAGCATCCAGCCTGATAGACCGGGCCTGCCTGATGCAGGGAGGCTCGCCTTCAGGATAGCGGCCGCCCCAGGAAAATCATCGGGAAGCGTGGCAAACAGCGCGTCGCGGATCAGGGCCGAGCGTTCCATCAACTCCATCGCCCCGAGGCCATCGGTCGCCAGCGTCACGAAACGGCCCTTGTCGAAGGCGGGCGCATGGGCGGCGATGCGATCGGCCATGTCGCCGACCAGCGCCTGATGCAGCAGGTTCTTGAGCGGTTCCGGCATGCTGATCCTCCTACCTATCTGGTGGCCGCAAACACCAAGTTCGGATAGAGCCGTTCAATGACGGCGCACCGCATGGCGATAGCGAGATCGTCGTGAAAGATTTCGAGCGCTTTGCCTGCGTCTTTCGGCGTGAGCCACCCGTCAGTCAGGCGCCAGCGACGGAAGAACAGCCAGTCAAGCTCGTGCCGGGATATAAACTCCAAGCTACTTCGTGCCCGTTCCGGAGTGTCGGATGAACTTATCATGTTGGCGTTCGGCCCATATTTGGCGCGTGACTCCTCTAAAGCTGCCGCACTTCGTTGCATCTCGGCTGTCACCTGCGCATCGGTGATGGTGACAAGTTTGTCCATTTCGGCGCGGATATCAGCCGGTATCCTGACAAGAGCTTGCTCCAATGCGTTAGAGAAACGGGGATCGGAGGTGAAACTCATTTCCCATTCCTCTGGCCAGTCCCGCCAGAACACGGTTTCAGCAATCTCCGTCCAACGGCCTTCGGCAAGCAGCCCCAATGCCCGAATGACAGGCAAGACCTCGGATGTTGCGAACGCAGGACCAAGACCGTTTGCAGCCGCGATATTCGGCGGAGGCGGAGGTGGTGCGCCTAACCGGTAAACGAGAAAGCCGCCCGTCGATAGAGGCACGCTGCCATCAGGCAGGCGATAAGATAGCAGCCTCTGTTGTGCCGCCAGCCGAAGCACCGAGACGCACAGATCGTCCCAGCGTGGCAGTTCGAGAGGTAGCTGAGCATTCTTACGCGGGATTGTGCCCCCGCGGGTTTCATCGGCCTGTCCGAGTGCCACCAGAGCTTCGCAACCGATCTGATAGGCCGTCAGGAACATATGGTTCCAGCCCTCTTCCCCATCGCCGCGCGGGATGTTTCGGGATAGGAAGCCGACTACGTCTGCCGCCCAACCGGCAGCCGGGATTTTCAAGGCCATTCCGCTTCTGCCCTCCGCATGTTAAATATCCGGCTGATGCTCGAAATTCGATCGATAGCGAAAGCGAAAAGCACGAACGCTTCGAGGGGATTACTAGCTGCCTTTTGCGATATTTAACAGAGTGACGAATAGATCGCTTATCGAGGATGCAGCGCGCAATTGGTGCTCCGATACTGTGGAGCCAAAGCGCTTCATCGGATCGAGCGATGTTGCGGACACTGCGCCATCGGCATTGATGCCGAAGCTGCTGTTGGCCCGGCGCCGCCGGGAGGTCAAGTGGCGCCGGTTGCGGTTTCAGCTATTCGGTGCAGACTTTGACGCGGTAGGGATCGCCCCAATCGTCGCGCCGCCATTCGAGGTGGCAATACGACGGCCGGTAGTAGGTCCGGTAGACCGGATAGGGGCGATAAGCGGGATAGGCGGGGTAGGCAGGATAAGCGGGATAGGCCGGGCGTGCGGCCTCGGACAGCAGAGCGCCGCCGACGACGCCGGCGGCAAGCCCGCCCCAGAAGGCATCGCGTGGACGGGCATCGGCGGTGGTGGCGGTGGCGAGCGAGGCGCTGACAAGGGTCAGCGCGATCAGGCCCGTCGCCATGGTCTTATGAAGAACGGACATGCTGTTTTCCTTGATTTAGACTGGCTTCGATAAAGCCATGTCCAGACTCCGCCCGGATCGCGGCGGCGAAATGGCCGCGCAAGCGCTTCCCGCATTAAATTTTCGTCATGATTCCAACGGGTCCCGGCAGGGGGTGGAATGATGCATAGGGTGGCATTGCCGCCGATATCGCCGCTTTTCAGTCTCGTGCAAGTCCGGGCTCCCAATGTGAGGCAGTTTCAGCCTGGTGAGCGGGCTCGTAAAATTCCCCCGCTAAAATTTATGGTTAAAACCTTGTTAAAAGCCTTGGTGTTACAGTCTTTGTAGTTGATATTTCATTCATTGCGGGAGCGACAATTTCTTGAAATCAGCCGGGGATCTATTGGAATTGGCTTGCCGCCGGATCGCTGATCTGGACACCCCGGCCTATGTCAAGAACAGCGAGCTGCGCTATGTCGCCGTCAACGAGGCCTATGCCGATTTCCTGGGCCGCGAGATTTCCGATTTCATCGGCCGGCGCAGCCGCGAGCTGTTCGACCGTCCCGAGGAAGAGGAGCGCGAGGATAGGGAACGCCGCGCGTTGGTGTTCGGTAGCGAGGAAAACGCCATCTGCTTCGATGCAGCCGGTCTCGGCCATGAGCGCATCCAGATCGAAAGCTTCTCACCGTCGCCTGAGCGGGCCTATGTGCTCGGTATCTTCGAAGTGCGCGAGACGGCGCGTCGCGCGGTTGACGGCGGGCGGGTTGCTAGCGATCCCAGGATCGCTGGCGATCCTGGGATTTCGGCCGATTTTGCCCGCGTGCGCGAGGCGCTGGAAAAGCTCGACCATCCGATCGGCATCTTTGCCGGGGATGGGCGACCCCTGATCGTCAACGCCGCCTATCGCAACAGCGCAAAGCCGGCTGCTCCCAGCGATACGGGCTGGCACGAAAGCGTCAACGAACGCGATCTGTTGCGCATCATCATGGAGGACCTGCCGGTCGCGGTTTTCGTGCGCGACGATAGGCACCGCCTCGTCTATGCCAATCAGTATTACGAGACCTTCGGTGGCTATGACCGCTCCCAGGTGCTGGGGATGACCGAGCACGAAATGTTCGGGCCAGAGGACGGCGAGGCGATCTACCAGGAAAACCGCCTGGCGTTGGAAGACGGCCTGTCGAAAGAGATCGAAAGCCAGATGCCGAGCAAGGATGGCCGCATTCATCCGCTCATCTCGCGGGTCAACCGCGTCGTGACGCCGGATGGGCGCACCTATGTCGTCGGCTCCTTTTCCGATATCTCGCCGCTCAAGGAGCGGGAGACGGCACTGATCGAGGCGAAGAAGCAGGAAGAGGTGCTGCATCGGGATATCGAAAGCATCCTTCGCTCGCTGCCGGTCGGCGTGCTGATCCTCGACAACGACCATCGGATTCTCTACGTCAACGACGAATTCTACAGCATTTGGGATCTGCCACCCGACGATCCCTTCGACGGCCGCCCCTTCATCGACGTCATCCGCCGCAATTCCGAGCTCGGCCGCTACGACGGCACGCAGACGCCGGATGAGATCTACGCTTTCCGCAAGCACCTGTTCGAGACCGATGCGCCCGAGCCGATCGAGCTCGATTGGGCAGGCGGTAAATCCGTCATCTTCGACAGTCGCCGTATTTCCAACGACCGTATCTTGCTCTCCTATGCCGACATCACGGCTGTTCGCGAGCGGGAGAAGGAAATCCACGAGGCCCGCGCCGCGCTGGAGCGGCTCGGCGAGATGATGCGCGATGCGACGCATGCCATGTCGCAAGGGCTCGCCATCGTCCAGGATGGCATCATCAAGCTGTCCAACGAGTCGCTTTCAGAGATACTGCGCATTCCAGCTTCCCATATCGAGCCAGGCGAGGGCTGGATCGGGCTCTTCGATTTCTGCGCGGCGCGCGGCGATTTCCATGATGCAGCCGCCGAGATCCTGCAGGGTTGGCGCGCCAACATCGCATCGAAGCAACCGATCTCCACGGTCTTCCATGTAGCAGGCGAACGCTGGGTGAACATGGAGGCGACGGTCAGCGAGGGGCAGCATTGGGTGGCGCTTTTCACCGACGTCACCGAGCTCAAGAGCCGCGAGGAGGACCTGCGCCAGCTCTTGTCGCGCGCCGAAGCCGCCGACCGGGCCAAATCCGAATTCCTCGCCAATATGAGCCACGAGATCCGCACGCCGATGAACGGTGTGCTCGGCATGGCGGAACTGCTTGCCAAGACCAATCTCGACACGCGCCAGAAAACCTTCATCGACATCATCGTCAAGTCGGGCAATGCGCTGTTGACGATCATCAACGACATCCTCGACTTCTCGAAGATCGATGCGGGGCAGATGAAACTGCGCAAAGCCGCCTTCGACATCACCGAAGCGGTGGAGGACGTGGCGACACTCCTATCCTCGCATGCTGCCGAGAAGAACATCGAGCTCCTGGTGCGGGCCGCACCGGATCTGCCCGCCGCGGTGATCGGCGATGCCGGGCGTTTTCGCCAGATCGTCACCAATCTCGTCGGCAATGCCGTCAAATTCACCGAGCGCGGCCACGTCTTCGTCGATGTCGGCTTTCAGACGGTTGCCGGCGGCGAGATCCTGGCGAGCGTCCGCATCGAGGATACCGGTATCGGCATCCCGCGCGAAAAGCTCGAATCGGTCTTCGACAAGTTCTCGCAGGTCGACGCCTCCTCGACCCGGCGGCATGAGGGAACGGGTCTCGGGCTTGCGATCACCGCCGGCCTTGTCGATCTCTTCGGCGGGTATCTCAATGTCGAGAGCGAATGGGGCAAGGGCTCGGTCTTCACCGTCAATCTCCCCTTTGCGGTGGCTGCAGCCCGCCTCGAGCCGAAACCGCTGCCAATCAATGTGCAGGGCGCGCGCGTCCTCGTGGTCGACGACAATGATGTGAACCGGCGCATCCTCACCGAGCAGCTTTCGCTCTGGGGCTTTGACGGCGTGGCCGCCGAGGGCGGGGGCACCGGTCTTGCGATCCTGGAGGCGGCGG
Source organism: Rhizobium sp. NZLR1b (assembly GCF_019685155.1). Lineage (NCBI taxonomy): Bacteria > Pseudomonadati > Pseudomonadota > Alphaproteobacteria > Hyphomicrobiales > Rhizobiaceae > Rhizobium > Rhizobium sp. NZLR1b. Next base: position 34,148 of record NZ_JABDWC010000031.1, on the reverse strand, counting down.
CGGATCTCGGCATTACCGTCGATGCCGTCGTGCTTGATTATCACATGCCCGATATGAACGGCGCCGATGTCGCGCGCCGGCTGCGCGCCGATCCCCGCTTCGTCGAGCTTCCGATCATCTTTCTGACGTCGATGGATATTTCAGGCACAGAAAAGGAATTCGCGGCACTGAACGGTCATGCGCATCTGATGAAGCCGGCGCGCGCCAACGTGCTGCGCAATACCGTCGTCGAGGTCGTCCGCGCCGGCCGCGTGAAGCAGGTTTCAGAAGCCGAGATCGCCCGGCTGCAGGCGCAGGCGGTGGTGCCGGCACCGCCGCCTGAGCCGATGCCGCAGCAGCGGGCGCCTGAATTCGTCGATGTGCTCGTCGCCGAGGACAACGAGGTCAACCAGATCGTCTTCACCCAGATCCTGCAAGGAACGGGCCTCTCCTTCCTCGTCGTCGACAATGGCGAGCAGGCGGTTGCCGCCTGGGAGCGACACACGCCGCGCATCATCATGATGGACGTCTCGATGCCCGTCATGAACGGCCATGAGGCGACCCGGACGATCCGCGCGCGCGAAAAAGGGCAGGGGCATCGCGTGCCGATCATCGGTGTCACCGCCCATGCGCTCGAAAGCGACCGCGACCTCTGTCTCGACGCCGGCATGGACGACTATATGTCGAAACCGATCAGCCCCGAATTGTTGGAAGAGAAGATTCGGCAATGGCTCCTCAAGGACGAGCAGCAGCCGGGGCGCACCAGCTACTGATCTCAGTCGGAAAACAGGATGCTCTCGAAATCCTGAACTCCGTTCAAGATATGCAGGACCTGGATGCGATCCTTGCCAACCCGATTAAAGATCAAATAATTGCCGTAAGGGCGGCGACGGACGCCGGCGTGTTCACCGCGCGGGACCAGTAAAAAACCGTTCGGCGTTTCCGCCAGACGTTCACATCGTTCCATCAGTTCATGAATAAAGCTTACCGCCCGCTGCGGATTGTACTTTGCGATATAATCGTTAGCAACAGTGGACTGGAAGCAGCAAACGTTACCTGTCGGGCGCCTTGATGCCGCAGAGCATTTCGCGTTTGCCGGCGAAGCCCTGGCGGCGCTCGACGGTAAAGCCCGCCGCGATGAGGTTGCGGCGTACGAAACCGGCCGCGGCATAGGTGGCGAAAGTGCCGCCGGGCGCGGTTTTTTCGTTGACGCGGCGCATCAGTTCTTCCGACCACATATCGCCGTTGCGCGAAGGGGCGAAGCCGTCGAGATACCAGGCGTCGAAGCCGGGCTTTGCGGCTGCGACGCCGTCGAGTGCTGCGCCGCAGACGACGCTGAGCCTCATCTGGTCGTCGAGGTCGAGCGAGACGGTATCGGCAGGCGTTGGCGGCCAGGCCGCCGTCAGCGCCTCGCGTTCGGCATCGATCTCCGGCCAGTGGGAGAGCGCACGGCTGATTTCTTCGCCGCGCATCGGGTGGAGCTCGAAGGAGATGAAATGCAGCTGCTGGCCGGGCACGCTGTACAGCTTCCATCGCCGCCAGGTCTCGGCGAAGTTCAGGCCGGTGCCGAAGCCGAGTTCGCCGATCACGAATTCCTGCCGCCCGTTCCAACGCTCCGGCAGGCCGTTGCCGGCGAGAAAGACATGGCCGCATTCCAGCCGCCCATCGGTCTGGCAATAAAAATGGTCGCCAAAGGCGAGGGAATAGGGCATATCGCCGTCGCGCCATTCGAGCGGCTGCGGCGCGCCCGCGCCAATCTGATCGGGGTTCACGTCTGTCATGGAAAAAGCCGATAATCCTCAGCCGGTCTCAGGTCAATCGTCCTGCGAATTGCTGATCGTCGGCGGCGGCATCATGGGTCTCTGGGCGGCCGTCCATGCCGAGCGCCGTGGTATCGCTACCCTTATCGTCGACGCCGGCAAATTGGGTGGAGGTGCGAGCGGCGGCCTGCTCGGCGCGCTGATGCCGCATATGCCGGATCGGTGGTCTGAGAAAAAGCAGTTCCAGTTCGATGCGCTGGTCTCGCTCGAAGCCGAGATCGCCATGCTGGAAGCCGAAACCGGGCTTTCGGCCGGTTACCGCCGTTCCGGGCGGCTGATCCCGCTGCCGAAGCCGCATCTCAACAAGATAGCGCGCGCTCACTCCGAGGATGCCGAGCGCCACTGGTGCGCAGGCGAGCGCCGCTTCCATTGGCACGTGCTCGACAGCCCGCCGGTCGACGGCTGGATCGAGGCATCCGCCGGCGAGAGCGGTTTCGTGCATGATACGCTCGCCGCCCGCGTTGCGCCCCGCTCACTGACTGCGGGGCTCATTGCCTTCTTGCGACAGGCAAAACATGTGCGGATCATGGAACACGCGGCGGTGACCGGTGTCGATCCCGACTGCGGCACGGCCGACATAGGGGGCGAAACCATCACTTTCAGCGACTGCATCCTGGCCGCCGGTCACCAGTCTTTTCCGTTGCTGCAGGCGCTGACCGCCGGGCTGAAGCGACCGCTCGGTCAACCGGTCAAGGGGCAGGCGGCGCTGTTGAAAGCCGATCTCGACCCCGCGCTGCCGACGATCTTCCTCGACGGGCTCTATGTCGTCGCGCACGAGGGCGGGCATGTGGCGATCGGCAGCACCAGCGAAAACCGCTTCGACGATTCCACATCGACCGACGCTCAGCTCGATACGCTGATCGCCGCGGCGCGGGAGATCGTGCCGGCGCTGCGCGACGCCCCTATCGTCGAGCGCTGGGCGGGGCTTCGCCCGAAGGCGATCGACCGCGATCCGATGATCGGCCGCCACCCCGATCATCCGCGCCTGATCGCGCTGACCGGCGGCTTTAAGGTCAGCTTCGGCCTGGCCCACCGGCTGGCGGAAGCGGCGATATGTATCGCAGGCGATACGGATTGCGGATTTTTGCTGCCGGAAAGCTTCGCAATTTCAAGCCATATCGCGGCAGCTTCACGTTAAACGTGAATTCGACGCCGCTTCGTTTCGTTATTCTGTCATGCAAATCACCTATCTGCTTGCGCATCGACAGCGCCGGATTTGATCGGCGCTCAGTTCCTTGATGGAGGAAATTGCATGCGCTATGCCATTTGCTTCACGCCTCCGGCGAGCGACCCGCTGTCGCTTGTGGCTGCCAGTTGGCTTGGCCGAAACGTGTTTTCGGGCGATATGGTGGAGCCGCCGGCAGTTCGTGGCCTTGGCATTCACGAGATCGCCTTCCATACCGCCGTGCCGCGGCGCTATGGTTTTCACGGCGTTCTGAAGGCGCCGTTTCACCTGGGTCACAATATGTCCGAAGCGCAACTCCTGCGCGATCTGATGCGTTTTTCCGGGACCTTCGTCCCCTTCCAGATTCCGCGCATCGAAGTCGCACGGCTCGGCAATTTCTACAGCTTGCTGCCGAGCGCCCCCTGCGAGCGGATCCAGTATCTCGCTTCGGCGATCGTCCAGGAATTCGATCGTTTCCGCGCGCCGCTCAGCGAAGCCGAGATCGAGCGCAGCGATCCGGACGGGCTGTCGGCAGCGCAGTTTTCAAACCTGCATCGCTGGGGCAATCCTTATGTGATGGAAGAGTTCCGCTTTCATATGCCGGTGACAGGACCCGTCAACGCGATCGACATGGCGCGCATCGAGCCGGCGCTGCGGACGATTTTCGCGCCTGCCCTCAGTGACCCGGTGACGGTTTCAAACGTGGCGCTCATGATCGAGGAGGGCACGGGCGGTCCCTTCCGCGTTCATTCGCTGCACCCGATGGGCAAGGTCAGCGCGCGCAAGATCGCCTGAGCGTGCCGATGGGCTAAGCCATTGTACTGCAAAGGCAAAATCGGATTGAGCAGTTTCCTTCTCGACATTCCGGCTGCGGATGCTACCGTTCGCCGTCTTTTCAGAAGGTGATTTGATGGTATCCGAGACTTATCCGCGCAATCTCGTCGGCTACGGGCGACAGACGCCCGATCCGAAGTGGCCGGGCGAGGCGCGCGTCGCTGTGCAGTTCGTCATCAATTATGAGGAGGGCGGCGAAAGCTCGATCCTCGACGGCGATCCGGCTTCTGAAAATCTGCTGTCGGAGATCGTTGGCGCGGCCGCCTGGCCCGGACAGCGCAATCTCAACATGGAATCGATCTACGAATACGGTTCGCGCGCGGGCTTCTGGCGGCTCTGGCGGATGTTCACCGATCTCAAGGTGCAGGCGACCGTCTACGGCGTAACGCTAGCGATGGCGCGCAATCCTGAAGCGGTCGCTGCGATGAAGGATGCCGGCTGGGAGATCGCCAGCCACGGTTACCGCTGGCTGGAATACAAGGATTTTCCGGAAGATCTGGAGCGCAAGCACATCCTCGAAGCGGTGCGCCTGCACGCCGAGCTTACCGGCGAGCGGCCATACGGCATGTATCAGGGCAAGCCTTCCGACAAGACGCTTCGGCTGGTGCAGGAGGAGGGCGGCTTCCTCTATTCCTCCGATTCCTATGCCGACGATCTGCCTTACTGGGTGAAGGGCGTCGATGGGAAACCCTTCCTGATCATCCCCTATACGCTCGAAACCAACGACATGCGCTTTGCCACACCGCAGGGCTTCAATACCGGCGATCAGTTCTTCACCTATCTGAAGGATGCCTTCGATACGCTCTATGAGGAAGGCAAGGCGGGCAGCCCGAAGATGATGTCGGTCGGCCTGCATTGCCGCCTCGTCGGGCGCCCGGGCCGGGCGGCGGCGCTGAAGCGCTTCATCGAATATGTGCTGAAGCATGACAAGGTCTGGATTCCGCGCCGCATCGAGATTGCCGAGCACTGGCACAAGCACCATCAGCCGGACGCGATCTGATGCTGTCGCGCGAGGATTTCGTTTCCCGCTTCGGCGGCGTCTTCGAACATTCGCCTTTCATCGCCGAGCGCGCCTATGACGCCGGCAGCGTGAACGAGCCTCTGACGGCGGCCGGCGTACATGCGGCGCTTGCCGCCGTCTTCCGCGCGGCAAGCCGACAGGAGCGTCTCGGGGTGCTCAGCGCCCACCCCGACCTTGCCGGGCGCCTCGCCATATCGGGTGAACTTACCGAAGACAGCCGCAAGGAGCAATCCGGCGCCGGTCTCGACCGCCTGAGCCCTGCCGAGCACGCCCGCTTCACAGAACTCAATTCGGCCTATGTCGAAAAATATGGCTTTCCCTTCATCATCGCCGTCAAGGGGCTCGGCAAGGAGGATATCCTGGAAGCTTTCGAAACACGGATCGGCAACGGCCGAGACGAGGAGTTTTCGACCGCGACGGCACAGGTCGAAAAGATCGCGCTGCTGCGTCTGACATCGATGTTGCCGGAGGCTGAATGAAGGAGAGGCGCGCTATCGACTATCTCAATGACATGCAAAAGGCGGCATCCCAAGCGTTGTCCTTCATCGGCGGAATGGATGAGGCGGCTTTCGCCGAGGACCAGCTTACCTTCAAGGCCGTTGCCTTTTGCCACTTCACCATCGGTGCTGCGGCATCCCGTCTGCTGGTGACCCATCCGGAATTTGCCACCGAGCATCCCAATCTGCCGTGGACCAGGATCTGCGGCACCGGTAATCGCATCCTCGACGACGTCTTCGATCTCGATCCCTCCGAAATCTGGGAGGCGACGTATCGGACGCTGCCGGAGCTTCTTCGCGAGATCGATGCCGTCCGATACTGGCATGCCCAAGGCGAGTGACGCGATGTCTCGGTTTCTCGACATTCGTCCTCTCACCAGCTCCGCCTTCGCTCTCTTCGGTGAGGTGATCGAAGCCGATCCGGCCGCGAAGCGGCTCATCAATGGCGGCACGACGGAGCGTTTCCATGCGCTGGCCGCGGCGCAAGCGACGGGCGAGGGCGCCCGCGTCATCATCAACCTCTTTCGCGGCCAGCCGCGCAGCTTTCCCTATGACATCGACATGATGGAGCGTCATCCCTTCGGCAGCCAGAGCTTCTCGCCAGTCTCCGGCCGTCCCTTCCTCGTCGTCGTCTCCGAGGACGAGGGCGGACGTCCGGGCAGACCGCAAGTGTTTTGCGCGCGCGGGGACCAGGGAGTGAACTACCGCCAAAATGTCTGGCATCATCCGCTGATGGCGCTTGGCCAAGTCTCCGATTTCCTGGTCGTCGACCGCGACGGGCCGGGCAACAATCTGGAAGAGTTCTTCTTCGAAACCCCCTACATCATCAAAGAGCCAGCCCCATGACCGGACTGACCACCCATGTTCTCGACACCGCCCTCGGCAAGCCGGCCGAACGCCTCAGGATCGATCTTTTCCAGCTCGACGGCGAGATCCGCAGGCATCTGAAGACGGTCGAGACCAATGCCGACGGCCGAGTCGACGGCGGTCCCATCCTCGCTGGCGAACATTTCCGGGCCGGCACCTATGAACTGGTCTTCCACGCCGGCGATTATCTGAGGGCCAGCGGCACGCCGCTGCCGCATCCGGCCTTTCTCGATCTGGTGCCAATCCGCTTCGGCATTGCCGATGTCACGGCGCATTATCATGTGCCGCTGCTGATTTCGCCCTACGGCTATTCCACCTATCGAGGGAGTTAGAAATGCGTTTTGCCGCGATCGCCGACATTCACGGCAACCATCTGGCGCTTGAAGCCGTGCTTACGGATATTCGCGCTGAGGGCATCGAGGACATCGTCAATCTCGGCGATTTCTTCAGCGGGCCGCTGGAAGCCGGTCGGACCGCTGATTTGCTGATGCCGCTTGGCCTGACCTCGGTTCGCGGCAATCACGATCGCTATCTGATCGAGCAGGATCCGGCCTCCATGCATGCCTCGGATGCTTCAGCCCATCGGCAATTGACGTCGTCCCATCTCGACTGGATTCGCAGCCTGCCGTTCAACACCGTCTATCGCGGCGAGGTGTATCTCTGCCATGCGACGCCGAAGGACGATAATCTCTATTGGCTGGAATCGGTCTCGGCGGATGGCGTCGTCTTCCTGAAGCCGATCGAAGCGATCGAGGCGCTGGCCGAGGGCATAGACCTGCCGCTGATCCTCTGCGGCCACAGCCACCTTCCCCGCGCCGTCCGTCTCTCCGACGGCCGCCTGATCGTTAATCCCGGCAGCGTCGGCTGCCCCGCCTATGACGACGACCGGCCCTATTACCACAAGATCGAAGCCGGCCATCCGCTGGCCGGCTATGCCATTCTGGAAAAGACGGAGGCGGGATGGACGTGGCAGTTCAGGAATGTCGCCTACGACCATATGGCGATGTCGGCACTGGCCGCCGAAAGGGGCCGTGGCGACTGGGAGAGCGCGCTGGCGGCGGGTTGGGTGAGATAGCCCAGACCCGCCTGCACGCGATCATTCCTTCTTCGGCGCCGCAGGGGCGATCGTCTTTGCCGGGGCTGCGGCCGCTGCCGGCGCTACCGGAGGCGCGGCCGGTATTGCCGGCTTTACCGGAGCCGGAACCAGCTTTGCCGGTTTCGCGCCATCGAGATTTCCAAGGAGGGATGAGATGGCGTTGTCGCCGTCGAAGCCGGCCTCTTTCAGCAATTTGTCGAGGATCGGCTTGTTTGCCTGATAGGAGAGGAGCTGGCCGGCCAAGCCTTCGCCGAGGCCGATGCCGCTTTCGCCGTTCGCGCCCCCGCGGCCCAGCATGCCGCCGGTGTCGAAGATCCTGATGTCAGAGATTTTCTCGATCGGCTTGACCGCCTCGGCGAGCTCGATCAGGATGTCGATCATCCTGCGATAGGCGACTATCGTGTCATCGAGCGCCGCCCATCACGCCGAAAATCTGCACAGCGAGGCCGCGCGCCCTAATCGTGTTGAACCCAGGTTCGATTGGCCGCGCCTATTTCGAGGAAATCGCGAAGGCTGTGAGCGGTCCTGGCGAGCCTGATCCGGCGCGGCTTACAGAGATCATGCTGCGGCACGGCCTGATTCCCGCCTGAAAAGACTCGGCCGCCGCCCGGCTGACAAGTTCCGGGCCTCCCATCCCAATGGAACCGGCGCGGGCCGTCTTAGGCGTGTGCGCAAAGCGGACCCGCCGCCGCTCGCGGTCGAGAGCCGCCGACGGCTTTCTGAAGCTACTGGACCCGCAGCCTGAAGTGGGCAGATGAGCACTAATCATGGGGAGCGGTATAAGCTTAACATACCGTTAGGAGGACGGAGGCAGCGTCGATTGTCGGATCACATTTGCCGATGGAAGCATAGGCGACAGATCGGCTCCGCTTCCTATCGGGCGGCCGTGTGCGCCTCGCGAATACCGGCGTTGATACGGTTGATGATGGTCCATATGAGAAGTAGAGCCACCACCGCCCAAAGCCACGAAGTCCATGCTGCAAACGTACCACCAACCGCGACAAAAGTGCCGAGCGCGCCAAAAAGCACCGCGCGGTCGCTCTTGCCCAGCGGCCCGTCGTAACGCCGGTTTGCCCCGACCGTTTGACCCAGAACGCCGGTAAATTCCGTCAGCGCCGAGAGGAATATGACGGCCATCGCCGGCACCAAGCCGTTCGGATCGATGAGCGCAAACGGCAAATACAAGGCGGTATCCGACACGACATCACCGATCTCGTTCAGATACGCGCCTAAAATGCTCTTCTGCCCATGTTCGCGCGCGAGCATGCCGTCGATGGCGTTGAGGCCCATGCGCAGGAGAAACCATACGGGCACCAGCAGGAACCAATGCGGAAGCGGAACAACGCTCAGAAAAACGCCCAATGCAACCGAGACGGCGGCGGCAACTGAAGTCACCTGATTGGCGGTGACGCCTCGCGCGGCGAGGGAGCGCACCAGAGGGCGAAGAATATTCTGAAATCGGGACTTCAATTGATAGACAGACATGCTACCTCAGTGGAATTTCGTGGCATCGGAAAGGTCTATCCCGGCTTTGGCGGTGCAGATCGTTGTATTTTTGAGGAAGGCCACACTTCATATCGGTTCTCGCAAAGGGCTTACATTTGCGACTAGACTTTTGCAATGAAGACAAATCACTGTTCCCGCCAGTGGTTGCAATCCACCCACCAATCAGAATTGGAGAAGACCGTGCTGCAAACTGCCGATAGCGGGCAACCGTCCTCGACGGCCAGACCAATGCATGAATCCGAATTCGCATCGCATGATGGCACACGGCTTTTTTATCGGGCGTGGCCTGCGACGGGGGCTGCACCGAAGGGCGTAATCATTCTTCTCCATCGCGGCCACGAGCATAGCGGCCGTGTCGCCCATCTCGCCACCGAACTCGGCCTCGATGATTTTTCCTTCTACGCCTGGGACGCACGCGGCCACGGGCGTTCACCGGGAGAGCGCGGCTATTCGCCATCCTTTGCTGCCTCGGCGCATGATCTCGATTGCTTCGTGCGCCATGTCAGCGAGACAAGCGGTACTGCCGTCGAAGACATCGCCGTCATTGCGCAGAGCGTCGGCGCGGTCCTCGCCACCACCTGGGTGCACGACTATGCGCCGCCGATCCGTGCGCTCGTGCTTGCCTCGCCGGCCTTCAGCGTCAAGCTCTACGTGCCTTTTGCCAAAGAAGGCATTGCGCTCTGGGAAAAGCTTAAGGGGACATTCTTCGTCAATTCCTATGTCAAGGCGAGGTTCCTGACGCATGACCCCGAGCGCATCGCCTCCTACGAATCCGACCCATTGATCACCCGGCCAATTGCCTCCAACATCCTGTTGCAGCTTTATGAGGCGGCAGCCCGCGTCGTCGGTGACGCCCGCGCCATCACCGTCCCGACCCAACTGCTTATCTCCGGCAGCGACTGGGTGGTGCGACACGCCCCGCAGCACCGGTTTTACGAAAACCTCGGCAGCCGTATCAAGGAACGGCATGTGCTTGCCGGCTTCTACCATGACACGCTTGGCGAAAAGGACCGCGCGATTGCCCTCGCCGAGGTTCGCCGTTTTATAGACGCGCGTTTTGCCGAGCCCCGGGCGCCTGCCGACCTTCGCACCGCCCATATCCAGGGCTATACAAAGGACGAGGCCGACCGGCTCGCGAGCCCGTTGGACGCCACATCCCCACGCGGCATCTACTGGGCGCTCAGCCGCCTCAACATCAAGATTGGCGCCCTGGTGTCCGAAGGCATCAAGACGGGGGTCAAGACCGGTTTTGATTCCGGCTCGACGCTCGATTACGTCTACGAGAACATGCCGCGCGGGCTCGGTCCCGGCGGGCGTTTGATCGACAAGGTGTTCCTCGAGGCGATCGGTTGGCGCGGCATCAGGCAGCGCAAGCTGCACTTGCAGGATCTGATCGACCGCGCGCTGCAGCGCCTGAAAGCAGCCGGCCGCAATACCCACCTGCTCGACATAGCGGCCGGGCACGGCCGTTATGTCCTTGATGCGATCGAGACGGCTGCCGTGCGTCCCGATAGTGCGCGGTTGCAGGACTATTCCTCCATCAACGTCGATGCCGGCCGCAACAGCATTGCCGCGCGGGGACTGAGTGATTTCGTGAGCTTCCGCCAGCAGGATGCCTTTGACGGCGAGGGGCTGGCTGCAATCACGCCGGCCCCGGATCTCGCGATCGTCTCCGGCCTTTACGAGCTGTTTTCCGACAATGCGATGATCGCCGCATCGCTCAACGGGATCGCCCGGGCGATGCGGCCCGGTGGTCTGCTTGTCTACACCAACCAGCCATGGCATCCACAACTGGAGATGATCGCCCGCGCATTGACCTCCCACCGCGGCGGCGAGGCGTGGGTGATGCGGCGGCGGACGCAAGAGGAAATGGACCAGCTGGTCGCCGCAGCCGGTTTCCGCAAGATCGAACAGCGCATCGATCAGTGGGGCATTTTCACCGTCTCGCTGGCCGAGAGAGTCTGAGGGCAAACCGTGGACAAGGCACGTTCTACTTTTTCCCGGGCAGCACCGGTCCCGAAGCGGGCGGCGCTCTGGCTCGTCTTCCTGGCGCCGTTCTTCTATCTGAGCTATGGCGGCGCCAATTGGCTGGCATCGCAACGCGCTCATGTGCCAAACGTTGCCTTCGCATGGGAAAGCGCCATTCCGTTCCTCGGATGGACCATCATTCCATATTGGTCGATCAATCTGTTCTATGCGCTCTGCCTGTTCATCAACACGACGCCGCGCGATGTGGATATGCTCGCGAGACGTTATCTGACGATCCAGATAGTAGCCGTCGCCTGCTTCGTCGTGTTTCCGCTCGAAGCGATCTTCGTGCGGCCGGCAACGAGCGGCCTGCCTGGTTTCATGTTCGCCGTCCTCGGTGGCTTCGATAAGCCGTTCAACCAGGCGCCGTCGCTGCATATCGCGCTCCTGGTGGTGATCTGGGATCATCTGCGCGGCCGGCTGCCACGGAAGGCACGGCTTCTCTGGCACTTCTGGTGCTTCCTGATTGGAGCCTCCGTGCTGACGACGTGGCAGCATCAGATCATGGACATACCGACCGGCATGCTGCTCGGTCTGTTTGCCGCCTGGCTTTTCCCGCGCGATGCCGGTTCGCCTCTCGCGAACTTTGCGATGAGCGGCGACCCAAGGTCGCGCCGTCTCGGCATCTATTATCTGTGCGGTGCCGTCGCATTACTCGGCCTTGGAGCGCTCTGCACTCCTCTATCGGCCGCAGCGCTTCTGTTGCTCTGGCCGGCTGTTGCGCTGGCGATCGTCGCAGTCGGATATTTCGGCGCCGGCCCGCAGATATTCCAGAAACGCGTCGATGGCCGGGCCACGCTTGCCAGTCGCTGGCTACTGGCGCCCTACCGGCTCGGCGCTGTCATCAACGTTTGGCTCTGGACCCGCAGAATGCCGGCATCCGTGGCGATCGCTGATGGTGTCCATCTTGGTCGTTTTCCGCGTTGCCACGAGGCCAACCGTTTTGCCACGGTGATCGACATCACCGGCGAACTTCAGCGGCCGAAAGGGACGCTGGCGGGCTGGTCCAGCTTTCCGACCCTTGATCTGACTGGCCTCGACAAGATCCAGACCCGAGCTGCGGCGAACCTTATCGAGGTTGCGCGCCAGCAGGGACCGGTCCTCGTCTGCTGTGCGCTGGGTTTCCAGCGGAGCGCAGGCGTCATCGTGCGCTGGCTGCTCATCAGCCGACGTTGTGAAAATCCAGCTGAAGCGCTGCGGCTGATCGAACGGGCGGGGTGGCGTGTTTATCTGCCCGTGGAAAGTCTCCATTCCGTGGCGGAGGGCTTACAATGACGCAGTGGAATGCCACAGCCTCGGCGGCTGCGCGAAATCTCGGCCGCAATTCAATCTTCTGCGGGCTGACAGCGCTGTTGCCACTGATTGTCGGCCCGATCACCGCGGAATATCGAGGCTTCGCTCCACCGCTTGGCTGGCTCTTGATGCTCGTTTTCTGCGTCATTGTTCTTGCGCTGGCGATCCATCTCCTTTTCGATGCGCTGTTGTTTCGCCTCGCATCGACCTACGACACCGAGACGGCCGGTCTTGCAGCCGTCGACGACCTGTTGTCCCGCATGCAGCTTCGCAAGCTTGACAGGACACCGCCTGGCCTCGAGAGGCGGATTGCCGGATCGCGTCGCATCGTCTGGCAGCAGCGTTTTGCGCTCGCCATCTGTCTCGCGATTTTCGCGATCCTTCTGCTCGATGCGACCGATGGGCAGCCGCTCTGCTGAATACGACCGCAGGCGATTGATGCAAACGCTCTCCGGCACGTGTCTGGCAGGTCTTGTACTCAATGACTCAGCAATCGCGACGGCAATTCCGGGATTCGTGTCTTCTAAGCTGGCTTCTCAAGCAGGTCACTGCCGCCCCGATATAATCGACGAATTCACATCGTTGATATCGCGCCTGCCGCAGAGCGCCATGGTGAGGTCCATCTCCTTGCGGATGATGCCGAGCGCCAGCGTCACGCCTTCCTTGCCCATGGCGCCGAGGCCGTAAAGGAAGGGGCGGCCGATATAGGTGCCCTTGGCGCCGAGTGCCACCGCCTTCAGCACGTCCTGGCCGGAGCGGATGCCGCCGTCGAGATGGATCTCGATGCGGTCGCCGACGGCATCGAGGATCCTCGGCAGCATGCTGATCGAGGAGGGGGCGCCGTCAAGCTGGCGGCCGCCGTGGTTGGAAACGACGATCGCATCGGCGCCGGTGTCGGCGGCGGCCTTCGCATCCTCCGGATCGAGCACGCCCTTGATGATCAGCGGGCCGCCCCATTGCTCCTTGATCCAGGCGACATCGGCCCAGGAGAGCCGGGGGTCGAACTGCTCGTGCGTCCATGCGGCCAACGAAGTGATATTGGAGACATTTTTCGCGTGGCCGATGATGTTACCGAAGGTGCGGCGCCTGGTCTGCAGCATATCCAGGCACCAGAAGGGCCGGGTCGCCATTTGCCAGATGTGCTTCGGGGTGAATCTCGGCGGCGCCGACAGGCCGTTGCGCAGGTCCTTGTGGCGCTGGCCGAGGATCTGCAGATCCGCCGTCAGCACCAGCGCCGAGCATTTGGCGGCCTTGGCGCGGTTGATGAGGTCGAGGACGAAATCCTTGTCCCTCATCACGTAGAGCTGGAACCAGAACGGGCGCGTCGTCACCGACGCGACATCCTCGATCGAGCAGATGCTCATCGTGGAGAGCGTGAAGGGAACGCCGAATTCTTCCGCCGCGCGCGCCGCCAGCATCTCACCATCGGCATGCTGCATGCCGGTCAGGCCGGTTGGGGCGAGTGCCACCGGCATCGACACTTTCTGACCGATCATCGTCGTTTCCAGCGTGCGGTCGGTCATGTCGACCATCACCCGCTGGCGCAGCTTGATCTGGCTGAAGTCGCTCTCATTCGCCTGATATGTGGATTCCGTCCAGGCGCCCGAATCCGCGTAATCGAAAAACATCTTCGGCACACGGCGCCGTGCGAGTTTCTTCAGGTCGGCGATGGTGAGCGGAGTGGCCATGAATTGAACCTTCAATCTGATTCCAGCTGTCGGTAGTAACATGGTTTCGCAGCAGTATTGTGGGAAATGGGCGGGTGAGGCAGCTTCGCACGGGGCAATGGGTGTGTCAGCGAAGCGCCGCCTTCAAGGCGACACCTGCCACATAGGTCTCGGCAATCGCCCGGTCGTCGCCCATGGTCTGCAGCAGGAAGAGTTCCTCGGGCAGTGTCTTTACCACCTCCATCTTCAGCGCCATGGCCGGGGTCGCCGCCGCGTCGAGGACGACGAGATCGGCTTCGGTGCCGGGCTCCAGAGTGCCGATCCTGTTTGCCAGCGACAGGGCTTCGGCATTGCCGCGGGTCATCAGGTAGTAACTTTCGAGCGGGTTCAGCCGCTCGCCGAGCAATTGCTGGATCTTGTAGGCCTCGTCCATCGTCTTCAGCATCGAATAGCTGGAGCCGCCGCCAATATCCGTCGCGACGCCGATGCGGACCGGCTTTTCCCGCCGGACAAGCGCCTTCAATGGAAACAGGCCCGAGCCTAGGAAGAGGTTCGAGGTCGGGCAGTGGACGGCAACGGCCCCCGCTTCGCTCATGACATCGGCTTCGCGCTCGGACAGGTGAATGGCATGGCCGAAGAGGCTTTTCGGCCCGAGCAGGCCGTAACGGGCATAGATGTCGGTATAGTCAATCGCATCGGGATAGAGTTCGCAGGTGAATTTGATCTCGTCGTGGTTTTCCGAAAGATGCGTCTGGATGTGCAGGTCGGGAAATTCGCGGGCAAGGGCTGAGGTCGCTTCCATCTGCGCCGGCGTCGAGGTGATGGCGAAGCGCGGGGTGATGGCGACGTGGTTACGGCCCTTGCCGTGCCAGTCCGCTATCACCTGGCGGGTTTCGTCATAGCCCATCTCGGGCGTGTCGAGCAGGCCCTGGGGGGCATTGCGGTCCATCATCACTTTGCCGCCGACCATGCGCATATTGCGCTTTATCGCCTCGGCGAAGAAGGCGTCTGCCGAGGTCTTGTGCACGGAGCAATACGCGACCGCCGTCGTCGTGCCATGGCGGATCAGCTCGTCGTAGAAATGCGTGGCGATCCTTTCAGCATGCGCGGTTTCGACGAAGCGGCATTCCTCGGGAAAGGTATAGGTGTTCAACCATTCGAGCAGGTTGGCGGCATATGAGGCGATCACCTGCATCTGTGGAAAATGCAGGTGCATGTCGATGAAGCCGGGCAGGATCAGATGCGGGCGGTGGTCGATCTCGGCCGTGCCCTCGGCTGCCTTTGCCTTGACGTCGGCATAGGAGTCGACCGCAGCGATCAGCCCGTCTTCGACCAGCAGGCCGCCGTCCTCCTCGTAGCGATAGCTTTGGCTGTCGGCGAGGCTTAGCGGCGCGCGATGGAAGGAAAGCAAGCGGCCGCGCAGGAGTGTCGTCGTCATTGTTTCTTGCCTTCGACTGTGCTCTCGAACCAGGCGACCAGCAGCTTGCGTTCGTCCGGCGTGACGTCGGTGATGTTGCCGGGCGGCATGGCATGGCTGCGGCCCGCCTGTATATAGATTTCGCGGGCATGGGCGGCGATTTCTGCGTCGTTTTCGAGCACCACACCCTTTGGCGGGCGGACGATGCCCTCATAGACGGGCTCGGCCGCGTGGCACATCGAGCAGCGCGTCGAAACCAGCTGCTTGACGGCGGGGAAATGCGGATCACCGGCGAATTGCTGGAAGGCCGGTGCTACGGCTGCCGCATCCGTTTCGCCGGTCAGCAGTTTCGGCACTGTGGAAAGCCACATGATCAGGATGAAAAGGATGACGGTGACGATCCAAGTCCAGGTTGGCCGGCCCTTCCTGGCATGCGTGGTGTTGAACCAATGGCGGATGGTGACGCCCATCAGGAACACCAAGGCCGCGATCACCCAGTTGAATTGTGTTCCGAAAGCCAACGGATAGTGGTTCGACAGCATGAAGAAGATGACCGGCAGGGTCAGGTAGTTGTTGTGCAGCGAGCGCTGTTTGGCGATCTGTCCGTATTTGGGATCGGGCGTGCGTCCGGCGATGAGATCGGCGACGACGATCTTCTGGTTCGGGATGATGATCATGAAGACGTTGGCCGACATGATCGTCGCGGTAAAGGCGCCGAGATGCAGGAAGGCGGCGCGGCCGGTGAAAAGCTGCGTGTAGCCCCAGGCCATGACGACCAGCACGACATAGAGCACCGCCATCAACCCCCAGGTATTCTTGCCCAGGGGGGATTTGCAGAGCAGGTCGTAGACGATCCAGCCGAGGCCAAGCGACGCTAGCGAGATCAGGATCGCGACGGGCGGGCTGATATCGAGCACGTGGCGGTCGATGAGGAAGAGGTCGGCGCCGCCGTAATAGACGATGCAGAGCATCAGGAAGCCGGAAATCCAGGTGAAATAACTTTCGTATTTGAACCAGGTCAGGTGCTCCGGCATCTGGGCGGGCGCCACCAGATACTTCTGGATATGATAGAAGCCGCCGCCGTGGACCTGCCATTCCTCGCCGTAGGCGCCGGGCGGCAGGTGCGGGCGTTTCACCAGCCCGAGATCGAGCGCGATGAAATAGAAGGACGATCCGATCCAGGCGATCGCAGTGACGACATGGAACCAGCGCGCCGCAAAGGCGAGCCATTCCCATGCTATGGCATATTCATACATCGAGTTCCCCTGTCTTCCTCCGACTCGTGACATTGCTGAAATTTTGGCGGGGAGGGAAGAGGAGATTCTGTTTTGCCGAAGCCGTCGACCGCAGTCGCATCGCAGATCTGCGGTCGCGTGCCTAAAAGCTGCCGAGAAGGCTGTGCATTATCTGTCTCTAATACGGAATACGCTAATTCAGCGGACCTTGAAACTACGATGGTTCGATTACAGTTATTTGCAGGCCGCCGGAATAAAATAAGGACCGTTAGATCATCGGCGGCGCATTCATCGACGGAGAAGATGCCCATGCGCAGCATTCTGACGTGTGTGATGATTGCGTATGCGTCGCTGGCGACGGCTCACGACGCACCTACGGGGTGGAGTTATGACCCCTATTGTTGCAACGGCGACAGTCATAATGGCGATTGCCAGATGATCCCTTCGAAAAGCGTGGCGGTGACGCCGGGCGGATATCGAGTGACGCTGCTGCCGGGCGACCACCGGCTGGTCACGCATGCTCACGTCTTTCTGCTGCCGATGACGAAGGCGATGCAATCGGGTGACAACGACTATCATCTCTGTCTGTTTCCAAACGAGGATACGCCGCGCTGTTTCTATGCGCCGGAGATGGGATATTGAAGCCGGACTAACAGATCGGACAGGTCGGAACCAAGCCCGGACACCCGATGAACTAATTCCCGGCCGCCTTCATTTCCTCAAGGATCCAGTTGCGGAAGGCCTTGATCTTCGGCACGTTGCGGCGGTTTTCGGGGTAGACGAGCCAGTAGGCCTTGCCGTCGCTGCGGGTCAGTTCGAATGGCTGATAGAGCCGGCCGAGCGCGATCTCGGCTGCATAAAAGGCCGGATGGAGGATGGCGACACCGTGGCCGGCGATCGCCGCATCGGCTTCCACCGCCTGGGAGCCGAGCTGGTTGCGCGGGCGGCGATCGAGGTCCGTCTCGGTGATGCCGGCTGCCTCGAACCATTGTTTCCACCAGATGTCGCCGGCGTCGAAGAGATCGAGCTTCAACAGATCACGCGGCTCCTTGATGCCGCCTGCCGATTCCGCCAGCTTCGGGCTCAGCATCGGCGTGAACTCCAGCCCCATCAGCCGGTGCAGCGTCAGCCCCGGCCAGTTGCCGTCGCCCCAGCGGATGCCGACATCGATCTGCTCACGGGCGAAATCGATGATATCCGAGCTCGCCTGAAAGCGCACCGCGATCGCCGGATGTTTCAAGTGGAAAGAGCCGAGGCGCGGCGCCAGCCATTTCGAGGCGAAAGTGTGGGTTGAGCTGATGGCCAGCGTGCCTTCGACGCTGTCGCGTGCCGTCGCCATCGCGTCGTGCAGTATGGCGAAGGCCTCGGTCACCTTCGGCGCCAGCCGCTCGCCGGTTTCCGTCAGCGCGATCTGACGGGGGCGGCGCAGGAAGAGCGGCTCGCCGACATTCTCCTCCAGCAACTTGATCTGGTAGCTGACGGCTGTCTGCGTCATGCCGAGCTCGTCGCCCGCCTTGGTGAAACTCCCGAGCCGGGCCGCGGCCTCGAAGACGCGCAGCGCATTCAACGGAAATTGCTTCGAAAGCTTCATGGATAAGTTCTCTTGATGCAGGCAGACGGTTGTTCGATTGGAATTGCAGCATTTTCGGCGGCAAACTGCAACTCATACCATCAATCCACCGAGGTGATGCCATGGACTGCCATGCTATCGAAGAGCGCCGGCCGCAGCAGAGAATCCAGATTTTCCGGCGCCTTGCCGACTGGTTGGCGGGTGGTGCCGACCGTTTCCGCCGTCTGCCCCGGCTGGATCTTTCCGCCACGCCAGACCGCGTCAAACGCGACCTCGGTTTCCTCGACGGACGCGATCCCTACTACGAGGACGAGCGTATGCGGTAGGCGCCAAGCGCCGTCAGGATCTCGGCGGCGGTCATGGCGGCGATCACTTCGGGTCGTTTGTCCCTAACCACGGCGCCGCCGATCGGCAGCGTCAGCCGCTCGATCCAGTCGCGCTCCCCGCCGCCTTCACGGTAAAGCCAGCCTGCGAAAGTGGCGCGCTTGGTCGCCGAGCCGATCATGCCGGTATAGGCAAGGTCGCTCCTTGCCAGCGCTTCGCGGGCGATGAGAAAGTCGAGCGCATGATCATGCGTCAGGATGACGGCCGCGCCGCCAGCCGCAATCTCGTTCACCAGTGCTTCCGGCATCGGGACGAGGCGGGTCTTCGTCCGAGCAGGCAGGTTGGCGAGTTCCTCCTGCCGCGTTTCGACGACGGTGACCGAGAACGGCAATGGCGCAAGGGCTGCGGCCAGCGCCCGGCCGACATGGCCGGCACCGAAGAGATAGACTTCGGGTAGACGCTCGATCTCGCCCAAAAGTTTTGCCTCCAACTCACCTTTCACCGCCTGCGTCAGTCTGCGAAACCGCAACTGCGTGCGGCCGCCGCAGCATTGGCCGATCTCGGGGCCGAGCGGGATATCCATGATGGCCTTTCCGCCCGAGCCAGCCAGCATCTCCCGCGCATTCGCGATCGCCATGAACTCGAACTGCCCGCCGCCGATTGTGCCCCATAGAGCTGTTTGCGAGACGAGCATGAAGGCGCCGGCCTCACGCGGGGTGGAGCCTTGTGTGCCGGTGATGTCGATGAGGATGCTGTCGGGATGGGCGGTGAGGAATGTGGGGAGGTCGGTCATAGGGAGATGGCCGATAGGTAAGTGGCTGTGTTACCCCCCTCTGTCCTGCCGGACATCTCCCCCACAAGGGGGGAGATTGGATGGGGTTGACGGCTTCGCCAAACAACTAAAGCGCTGCTACTCCAACGGGGCAGATGGGGAGCGATGCTCCAACCTTTTACCGATCTCCCCCCTTGTGGGGGAGATGTCCGGCAGGACAGAGGGGGGTAACATTGACTCCGTCCGTCCTGTTTAAACAACAAACCAGCCGGACTCATCCTACACCCGCTTCATCCGCTCCACCGCCATCAGCACCCGCTCTGGCGTCGCCGGGGCGTCGAGTCTTGGGCAGACCTTGTAATTCGCCACACTTGCGACCGCCATCGACAGCGCTTCCAGCACAGAGATCGCCAGCATGAAGGGTGGTTCGCCGACGGCCTTGGAGCGGCCGATGGTGGCCTCAGTGTTCTCCGACCATTCGGCGAGGCGGACGTTGAAGATCTTCGGCCGGTCGGAGGCGAGCGGGATCTTGTAGGTCGAGGGAGCATGGGTGCGCAGGCGGCCCTTGTCGTCCCACCAGAGCTCTTCCGTCGTCAGCCAGCCCAGGCCCTGCACGAAGGCGCCCTCGACCTGGCCCATGTCGATTGCGGGGTTCAGTGAGCGGCCGACATCGTGGAGGATGTCGGTGCGGTCGATCAGGTATTCGCCGGTCAGCGTGTCGATCGAGACTTCGGTGCAGGAGGCGCCGTAAGCGAAATAATAAAAGGGCGTGCCGCGGCCGGCCTTGCGGTCCCAGTGAATCTTCGGCGTCTTGTAGAAGCCGGCGGCGGAAAGTTGGACGCGGGCGAAATAGGCCTGCTTGATGAAATCGGGGAAGGGGATCTCGATTTCGCCGACGCGCACGCGGTTCGGCAGGAAGACGACGTCGGCGGGGCCAACACCCCATTTCTCGGCGGCAAACGCCACCAGCCGTTCCTTGATCTGACGGGCGGCGTCGAAGGCCGCCATGCCATTGAGGTCCGAGCCGGAGGAGGCGGCGGTGGCGGAGGTGTTCGGCACCTTGGCCGTCGTCGTCGCGGTGATTTTCACCCGGTCGATGTCGACCTGGAAGCTGTCGGCCAGCACCTGCGCCACCTTGGTATAGAGGCCCTGGCCCATTTCGGTGCCGCCATGGTTCAAGTGGATCGAGCCGTCCTGATAGATATGGACGAGGGCGCCGGCCTGGTTGAAGGCGGTCATGGTGAAGGAGATGCCGAATTTGACCGGCGTCAGCGCGATGCCCTTTCTGATGTAACGGCTGTCGCGGTTGAAGGCGATGATGGCGTTGCGGCGCGCCCGGTATTCGGCCGTTTCCTCCAGCTCCTCAACGATGCGGGCGATGATATTGTCCTCGACCTCCTGATGGTAGGGCGTGAGCGTGCGGCCGGAGCCCGGCTGGCCGTAGAAATTCAGCTTGCGGATATCGAGCGGATCCTTGCCGAGGGCATAGGCGATCTCCTCGATGAAGCGCTCGGCGCCGAGCATGCCCTGCGGTCCGCCGAAGCCGCGGAAGGCGGTGTTGGAGACGGTGTGGGTTTTCAGCGGTTTCGACTGGAGATGCACATGCGGATAGAAATAGCTGGAATCGGCATGGAAGAGGGCGCGGTCGGTCACCGGTCCCGAGAGATCCGAGGAGAAACCACAGCGCGCCGCGTAAGTGGCGTCAACCGCATGGATGCGGCCTTCGGCATCGAAGCCCACCTCATAATCGACGAGGAAATCGTGGCGCTTGCCGGTGGCGCTCATGTCCTCGTCGCGGTCGGGGCGGAATTTGATGGCGCGGCCGAGCTTCTTGGCGGCGATCGCCGCGAGCGCTGCGAACTGATTGCCCTGCGTCTCCTTGCCGCCGAAGCCGCCGCCCATGCGGCGGACGTTGACGGTTACGGCGTTGGAAGGGATATCGAGCACGTGGCCGACGATGTGCTGGATCTCGCTCGGATGCTGCGTCGATGACCAGACGGTGACCTCATCATCTTCGCCGGGGATGGCCATGGCAATATGGCCTTCGAGGTAGAAATGCTCCTGGCCGCCGATGCGCATCCGGCCCTTCAGCCGCATGGGGGCATTTGGCATTTCCACTTCAGGCTCGCCGCGCTGGAGCGTCATCGGGGTGATGACCAGCGGGCTGCCGTTGGCGAGCGCGCCGTCGATATCGCTCCAGTGCGGCAGGTCGCGATAGTCTATCTTCGCCAGCCGTGCGGCCCGGCGGGCAGCTTCGCGCGTTTCGGCGATGACGGCAAAGATCGGCTGGCCGTGAAATTCGACCTTGGTTTCGGCGAGCAGCGGCTCGTCATGGCTGCCGTTGGAGCTGACGTCGTTGACGCCTGGCACGTCCTTGCCGGTGAGGACCCAGACGACGCCGGGATAGGCGGCGACCGCGGACAGATCGATGCCGGCGATTTCGGCATGCGCCCGGTCCGAGAGGCCGAGGGCGCCGTGCAGCAGGCCGGCGGGTTCGGGGATATCGTCGATATAATCGGCGGTTCCGGTGACATGCTTATGTGCCGAATCATGCCGCAGCGAGCCGTGCATCGGGCCTGAAATGATGACCTTGCGATCTTCGAAGGTGGACTTATCCATTAGATCAGCCCTCCAAGCGTAGCCACACGGAATGAGGGAGGGGAGGAGATCGCGGCTGTTCCCATCAAAGCTTGCATTCCGGGCGTGCTAATCAGTGTATCCATCACGCCACCTCCTCGAACCGCTTCAGCTCAGCCGGCGCGCCCACCGTTTCCAGGTAGAACCGCGTCAGCAGGTTCTTTGCCGTCAGCTGGCGGTATTCTGCCGTGGCGCGCCAGTCGGTCAACGGTTGGTAGTCGGTGTCGAAGGCGGGGCGGGCGGCCTCGATGGTCGCCTCGGTCCAGGGTTTACCGATCAGCGCGGCCTCGACCGTGCTGGCGCGTTTCGGTGTTGCCGCCATGCCGCCGAAGGCGATGCGGATCTCGGTGATCATCTCGGCCTCGTCGAGCGTCAGCAAGAAGGCGCCGAGCACGGCGGTGATATCCTCGTCGCGGCGCTTGGTGATCTTGTAGGCAGCAAAATGGCTCGTATCGGCGGGATAGGGCACGAAGATGCTCTCGACGAATTCGCCCGGCTCGCGGTCCTGTTTGCCATAGCCGATGAAGAAATCCTCGAGCGGCATTCTGCGCTGGCCTTGCAGCGACCGCAGCGTCAGCGTCGCGCCGAGCGCGATCAGCGGCGGCGGGCTGTCACCGATCGGCGAGCCGTTGGCGATATTGCCGCCGATCGTCCCCATGTTGCGCACCTGCTCGCCGCCGATGCGGTCGATCAGCCGCCCAAGCGCCGGGATTTTCTTGGAAATCGCCGCGAAGGCCCTGCTGTAGCTAACGCCGGCGCCGATGGTGACGCCGTCCTCGCCTTCCGTGACCGACTGCAATTCGCTCAGATGATTGATGAAGACGACCGGGTTCAGCCGTCGCATCTGCTTCGTCACCCAGAGGCCGACATCGGTCGCGCCGGCGACGACGATCGCGTCGGGCTCCTGCGAGAGGACTTCGGCCAGCGCCTGGATGGAAGCAGGCACGATCAGCCGGTCTTCGCCACTGGTAATCCTGATGGTGCCGCTCGCCTGCATGGCCCAGAGCCGCGCGACGATTTCCGAACGTGTCCGCTCCAGCGGGTCGAAGAGCGCGCTCGGCCGCATCAGGCTCACCTGCTCGGCAGCCTTGACGATCGGCTCGTAGCCGGTGCAGCGACAGAGATTGCCTTGCAAGGCCTTTTCGATTTCCTGGCGGCCAGGCTTTTCCTTCGTCAACCACAGACCATAGAGCGACATGACAAAGCCCGGGGTGCAGAAGCCGCATTGCGAGCCGTGGCAGTCGACCAGCGCCTGCTGCACCGGGTGCAGTGCGCCGTCCCGGCCGGCCAGATGCTCGACGGTCACCACGTGTGTGGCATGCAGCGAACCTAAGAAACGGATGCAGGCATTGACCGATTCATAGGCGAGCTTGCCGTCCGCGAGCCGCCCGACGAGCACGGTGCAGGCGCCGCAATCGCCTTCGGCGCATCCTTCCTTGGTGCCCGTCAGCCGTTGCCTCACCCGCAGAAAATCGAGAAGCGTCTCGGTCGGCCCGACATCGGTGAGTGCGATGTCCTGGCCATTCAGGATGAAGCGGATGCTGTCGTTCATGATATTCCCGGTTGTTTTTTCCAAATGGTT
Source organism: Rhizobium sp. NZLR1b (assembly GCF_019685155.1). Classification (NCBI taxonomy): domain Bacteria; kingdom Pseudomonadati; phylum Pseudomonadota; class Alphaproteobacteria; order Hyphomicrobiales; family Rhizobiaceae; genus Rhizobium; species Rhizobium sp. NZLR1b. The sequence goes on along the minus strand of NZ_JABDWC010000031.1, from coordinate 10,838 downwards.
AAGCCGCCGTCCAGCCACCGTCAATCGAGATGTGCGTTCCGGTCACTTGGCGGGCGGCGTCGCTGGCGAGGTAAAGCGACAGCGCACCGATTTCCTCGGCCTTGACGAATTCACGGGTCGGCTGCGCCTTGAGGATGACCTCGCTCTTCACCTGTTCCTCGGTCATGCCGCGGGCCTTGGCGGTATCCGGTATCTGCTTTTCGACGAGCGGCGTCAGCACGTAACCGGGGCAGATGGCGTTCACCGTCACGCCGAATTCGGCAAGCTCCAGTGCCGCGGTTTTGGTGAGGCCCAATATACCATGTTTTGCCGCGACATAGGCGGATTTGAAGGGAGAGGCGACCAGGCCGTGGGCCGAGGCGATGTTGATGATGCGGCCGTGTTTTTTCGCCTTCATGAGCGGGATGGCGGCGCGCATGGTGTGAAAGGAACTCGACAGGTTGATGGCGATGATCTGGTCCCATTTGTCGATCGGGAAATCCTCGATCTTCTCAACATGCTGAATGCCGGCATTGTTGACGAGGATATCGACGGTGCCGAAGGACTTCGCCGCCGTTTCAATCAGGTCGGCGATCTCGGCGGGCTTGGTCATGTCGGCCGGATGATAGAGCGCCCGGCCTTTAGACAATGATTCAAGCCGCTCGACGATCGCCTTGATTTCATCAGTCTTTCCGAAACCGTTGATGACGACGTTGTCGCCCGTGTCGGCGAATGCAGTGGCGATCGCAAGGCCGATGCCGCTGGTGGACCCGGTGACGACGACTGTTCTGCTCATGCTGTTCTCCCGTGAAAGGCGCGATGCTGCGTTGCAACGTTAGTGGCGAGGTTATGCCCAAAGCCGGCGGGCTGGCAATTCCGCTTTATTCGCTTTTCTCGCCCGCATCCGTGTCCTATTGATTTGTCACGATAATCATATGCCGGAGCATTTCCGTTTTTCTTCGAATCACGGAAATGCTCTATCTCTTTTTTCACGCAATTCCGGACGCAAAACCGCTGCACACTTTTGCTGGAATTGCTTTAGCGGGGGGATTTTCATGGGTGGATTTGTACTGGCGATCGATCAGGGAACGACATCGACGCGGGCGATCGTCTTCGATGGCGACATGCATGTCGCCGGCAAGGGCCAGAAGGAATTCACCCAGATCTATCCGCGCTCCGGCTGGGTCGAGCACGATCCTGAGGAAATCTGGGATTCGGTTGTCTCCACCGTCAATATGGCACTGCGCGATGCGGGGATTACCGCCAAGGATATTTCGGCGCTCGGCATTACCAACCAGCGCGAGACTGTCGTCGTCTGGGAGCGCGAGACTGGCCGGCCGATCCAGAATGCCATTGTCTGGCAGGACCGGCGCACGGCAAGCTATTGCGACAATCTGAAACGACAGGATCTGGAGCGGCTTTTCACGAAGAAGACCGGCCTGATCCTCGATCCCTATTTTTCCGGCACCAAGCTTTCCTGGATGCTCGCCAATGTGAAGGGCGCACGGGCCCGTGCTGCAAGGGGCGACCTCTGCTTCGGCACGATCGACACCTTCCTGATCTGGCGGCTGACTAATGGCAAGAGTTTCGTCACCGATGCCACCAACGCCTCGCGCACGCTGATGTTCAACATTGCTGAAAACGCGTGGGACGAGGATCTGCTCGATATTCTGAGGGTGCCCGCCGCCATGCTGCCGGAGGTCAAGGATTGTGCCGCCGATTTCGGCACGGTCGATCCCGCGATCTTCGGTGCTGCAATCCCTATCCTCGGTGTTGCCGGCGACCAGCAGGCGGCCACCATCGGCCAGGCGTGTTTTCAGCCGGGCATGCTGAAATCGACCTACGGCACCGGCTGTTTCGCGCTGCTTAACACCGGCGCCGATATGGTGCGCTCGAAAAACCGGCTGCTGACCACCATCGCCTATCGCCTGAACGGCCAGACGACCTATGCGCTTGAGGGGTCGATCTTCATCGCTGGCGCGGCGGTGCAATGGCTGCGTGACGGGCTTCGCATCATCGGCAGCGCCGCCGAGACCAACGGGCTTGCCGAACGAGCCGATCCGACCCAGGAGGTCTATCTCGTGCCCGCCTTCACCGGGCTTGGCGCGCCGCATTGGGATGCCAATGCGCGTGGCGCGATCTTCGGACTGACGCGCAACAGCGGTCCGGCGGAACTCTCGCGGGCAGCGCTCGAAGCGGTCTGTTACCAGACCCGCGACCTGCTCGATGCCATGCAGAAGGACTGGAAGAACGGCGGCGACGACACCGTGCTGCGCGTCGACGGCGGCATGGTCGCCTCCGACTGGACAATGCAGCGTCTTGCCGACCTGCTCGATGCCCCGGTCGACCGCCCGGTGATCCTGGAGACGACGGCGCTGGGTGCCGCGTGGCTTGCCGGCAGCCGGGCAGGGGTGTGGCCGGACAGAGACGGCTTTTCGGCGACGTGGAAGCGGGACCGGCGATTCGAACCCGCCATGGAGGAGAAGGTACGGGCGGCAAAGCTCAAGGGTTGGAAGAATGCGGTCAAGCGAACGCTGAGCGAAGGGTGAGGGCAATCAGCGCCGCAATATAGCTTCGTTCGCTCCGGCAAAATGCCCAGCTGCGGCATCGCCGTGCTATGCAAGATCACGAATTTCCCCCAATAATTTTGATGCGGCCTGTCGGCTAAGCGGTTACTCCTTCGTCATTCGGAAAGAGGAGTGACCCGATGCTTTATGCAATCCTTTGTTACGCCCATGAGGAAACCGTCTTTGCCTGGACCAAGGAGGAGGAGGCTGCCGTCATGGAGAAGCTCTATGCCGTGCAGGAGCCGCTTGCCGCAGCCGGCAAGCTCGGCCCCGTCGGCAGGTTGATGCCGACGACGGCGGCGACGACGGTGCGCAAGGGCAAGGACGAGGCTTTGGTCATCGACGGCCCATTTGCAGAAACGAAAGAGGCGCTTCTCGGCTTCTACGTGGTCGACTTCGAAACGCTCGATGAGGCGATCGCCTTCTCGAAACAGCTTTCGTCGGTCAATCCAGGTTCCACCTCTTACGAAATTCGGCCTTTCTACGTCTTCAGGCCGGGAGATGCTTCATCATGACCGATATTGCCTGGATCGACCTTGCACTTGCCTCGGCCCGCCCGAAAGCCCTTGGCGCCCTGCTGCGCTATTTCCGTACTCTCGATACTGCGGAAGAGGCGTTTCAAGAGGCATGCCTGAGGGCGATCCGGACATGGCCGGAGAAAGGGCCGCCGCGTGATCCCGCGGCCTGGCTCATCTTCGTCGGCCGAAACAGCGGGATCGATGCGGTGCGTAAGCGGACGAAGCTCCAGGCCTTGCCGGATGAGGACGTCATCTCCGATACCGAGGATGCCGAAAGCGACATCGCCGAGCGACTGGACGATTCCCACTATCGCGACGATATCCTGCGGCTGCTGTTCATCTGCTGCCATCCGGATCTGCCGGCGACCCAGCAGATCGCGCTGGCGCTGCGCATCGTCTCCGGGCTTTCGGTGCCGCAGATCGCCCGTGCCTTCCTGGTGTCGGAAAGCGCCATGGAGCAGCGCATCACCCGGGCCAAGGCACGGGTGGCGAAGGCCGGCGTGCCTTTCGAAACGCCAAGCCCTGGGGAAAGGGCCGAACGGCTGTCGATCGTCAGCACGATGATCTATCTCATCTTCAACGAGGGCTATAGCCAGGCCGACCCGAAGCATGAGGCTGCGGCCTTCAGCGACGAGGCGATCCGGTTGGCACGCCTGATGCTGTATATCTTCCCGTCCGAACCGGAGTTGATGGGGCTGCTTGCACTGATGCTTCTGCAGATCTCGCGCCGCCCGGCGCGCTTCAGCGCCGAGGACGAGATCGTGCTGCTCGAAGATCAGGACCGCGCGCGCTGGAACCAGCCCCTCATCAACGAGGCTTTGGCGCTGCTCGACAAGGCGCTGCGACACCGCCAACCCGGCCCCTATCAGCTACAGGCGGCCATCGCCGCGATCCATTCTCGGGCAAAACGTGCCGGGGATACCGACTGGGTGGAGATCGATCTGCTCTACCGCGCGCTGGAGCGTCTCCAGCCGTCTCCTGTCGTGACGCTCAATCGCGCTGTCGTGGTTTCCAAACTGCGCGGACCGCAGGATGCGCTCGATCTCATCGATCCGCTTGGCGAAAAACTCGGCGGCTATTTCTACTATCACGGCCTGCGCGGCGGGCTGCTGAAGCAGCTTGGCTTGACCTGCCAGGCGCGCGAAGCCTTCGACCGCGCCATTGCGCTTGCCCATTCGGCGGCTGAAGCGGCTCATATCCGCCGGCAGATCGACAAGATGCAGGAAGAGGCGACGCAGCCGACCGCAAAATAATCAGGAAAAATCGGCACGCTGTCGGAAAGGCAAACTTCGATACGTCCTTGCTACAACCTGGGAAGCAGGTTTCATTCAATTGGAGAGATGCCGAATGACCGCCAGCACGCAACATGAACTCGTCCTCGTTCGCGAATTCGACGCGCCGCGCGAGAAGATCTACAAGGCATGGACCGATCCCGACCTCATGAAACAGTGGTTCGTGCCGCGCCCCTGGGGTGTGGCGGAAGCGACGCTCGACGTCCGCCCCGGCGGGTCCAGTGTCATCGTCATGCAAGATCCCGAGGGCAATCAGTATCCGAACCGTGGCGTCTATCTCGAGATCGTCGAGAACGAGAAGATCGTCTTCACCGATGCCTATACCAGCGCCTGGGTGCCTGCCGAGAAACCTTTCTTCACCGGCGTCATCCTGCTCGAAGATCTCGGCAATGGGCGCACGAAATATACGGCGAAGGCGCTGCATTGGCGCGCCGAGGATAAGGAAACGCACGAGAAGATGGGCTTCCACGAGGGATGGGGCAAGGCTGCTGAGCAACTGGCGGAGCTGTTGGCGAAGATGTGAACGGCGCGGGCGTTGGCGCTACTCAAGCGCGGCATGAAGCAGCTTGGAAAATGATTCCGCCGTGGCTTCGAAGTCGTTGAATTCAGATTCGAATTTGTGGGTGGGTTCTGTCCCTTGATGTCTGCCGAAGCAGGGCAAAGACATCATGCCACTATCGAATTTTTCGAACATTCCGTTCCAGAGTTTGTATTTGCGCTCCGTCTCGGCGATCCTTATCTCCGGGCAGAATTCAACAGGATGCCGACAATGGAACTGGGCCTTTATACATTCGCCGACGTCAATCCCAACCCGTCCCGCAGCAAGGGCGCGGAAGGGGCCGAGCGGCTTAAGCATCTGATCGAGGAGGTCGAGCTTGCCGATCAGGTGGGGCTCGACGTCTTCGGACTCGGCGAACATCATCGGCCGGATTACGCGGCGTCGGCTCCCGCGGTCGTGCTGGCGGCGGCGGCCGTCAGGACGAGGAATATCCGGCTGACAAGTGCGGTCACCGTGCTTTCTTCCGATGATCCGGTGCGCGTCTTCCAGCAGTTTTCGACGCTCGATCTGATTTCCAACGGCCGGGCCGAGATCATGGCGGGGCGCGGCTCCTTCATCGAGTCCTTCCCGCTATTCGGCTACAACCTCGAGGACTACGACCAGCTTTTCGAAGAGAAGCTCGATCTGCTGCTGGCGTTGCGCGATAGCGAAGTGGTGGAGTGGAAGGGCGAGCTTCGCGCTGCGATTAACGGGCGCGGTGTCTATCCCAGGCCGTTGCAGGATCGGCTGCCGCTCTGGGTCGCGGTCGGTGGCACGCCGCAGTCGGTGGCGCGCGCCGGCGCGCTCGGCTTGCCGGTAGCGCTGGCGATCATCGGCGGCGAGCCGCGCCGTTTTGCGCCGCTCCTCGATCTCTATCGCGAGGCGGCGCGCCGGGCAGGGCAGGACCAGGCAAAGCTGAAGACCAGCATCAACGTTCATGGCTTCGTCGCCGATACGACGCAGGCTGCGGCCGACCAGTTTTACGGGCCGCAGGCCGAAGTGATGAACCGCATCGGGCGCGAGCGCGGCTGGGGGGCGACGAGCCGGGCGCAGTTCGACATGTCGCGCGGGCCGAGCGGGGCGCTCTTCGTCGGCGATGCCGAGGCGGTCGCGGAAAAGATCATCGCCCATCATGCACTCTTCAAAAACGACCGCTTCCTGCTGCAGATGGCGATCGGGCTGATGCCGCATGCGCAGATCATGCGCGGCATCGAGCTCTACGGGACGAAAGTCGCGCCGATCGTCAGAAAGGCGTTGACTGAAAGCGGCGAAGGGGCGAAAGCCACAGCTTGAGGCGGCCGTGGCCGTTCTGCGCAAGGCCGGAACAGACGAATGGTTATCGCAAACGACGACGAACTGGCGAAGCTCAAGGAGATCGGCCGCATCTGCGCCAACGCCATCCAGGTGATGGCGGCGACGATGGAGCCCGGCATGACGACGCTGGAACTCGACCGGATCGGCCGCAAGGTACTCGAGGATTCGGGCGCGCGCTCGGCGCCGGAGTTCTGCTACCAGTTTCCCGGCGCCACCTGCATCAGCATTAATGAGGAAATCGCCCATGGCATTCCCGGCCCACGCGTCATCCGCGCCGGCGACCTCATCAATATCGACGTTTCGGCCGAGAAGGACGGCTTCTTCGCCGATACCGGTGCCTCCTTCGCGATGCCGCCCGTCAAGCAAAAGATCGAGCGGCTCTGCCGCGACGGCAAGCGGGCGCTCTGGGCCGGCCTCAACCAGGTGAAATCGGGCGAGCCGCTCGCAAAGATCGGCACCGCCGTCGGCGCGTTCGCGCAGAAGAACCGCTACACCCTGGTCGCCAATCTGGCGAGCCATGGCGTCGGCCGCTCTCTGCACGAGGAGCCGGCCGAGCTCTCGACCTGGCCGGACCCTTCGGAAAAACGCATGATGACGGACGGCCTGGTCTTCACCGTCGAGCCCTTCCTGTCGCTCGGCGCGACATGGGCCGAAGGCGGCGACGATGCGTGGACGCTCTATGCCGATCCCAAGGCGCCGACCGTGCAATATGAACACACGGTGGTCGCGACGCGCAACGGACCGGTGGTTCTGACCTTGCCGGATGCGCGGGGGTAGGGCGTAGCTGGCATTGCGTTCTCGTCGCTTGACCGGAGAGCTTTCTTCCTTCGTGCGGCATCCTCCAACGGCCCTCATGCTGAGGTGTGCAGCCCACAGGGCGGAGCCTCGAAGCACGCCGCAACGCTGCTCCTTGCATTCATCGGACGGGCCGAGCCCCGCCCCGTCCTTCGAGGCCCCTGCGGGGCACCTCAGGATGAGGCTCTCTTAAGTGTCGGCGCGGTATCCTCGAACGCGCCGTACATCGGCACCAGCCTTTCATCCTCACCCCCGCGTTTCCGGCTTGCTGCCCTGCAGGATCTCGGTGGCGGCGCGTTCCAATATTCCCGCAATCCGTGCGGCCTCGGGTTTCGACCAGGGATAACGCATGCGCAGGGCCGAGCGCAGCAGCATGCGGGCGGCGCGGATGTCGCCGCCGTCCTGCATGAAATCGCCGTCATCGCCATCGTCGGCGCCGTGGCGGTCGGTTTCGAACACCCGCTTCACATAGGCCATCTTCTCGCCGATGCGCTCAAGCTTGGCGAGGGTGTGCAGGATCATATCGCGGTTTTCCTCGACGCGGCGGCGGCCGGCCTCGGTGATGCGATAGAGCTTCTTGGCGCCCTCGGCCTCGACCTCGGCAAGGCCGGTTTCCTCGAGATAGGTGAGGGCGGGATAGATGACGCCGGGGCTCGGCACGTAGAAGCCGCCGGAACGTTCCTCCAGCAGCTTTATCAATTCATAGCCGTGGCGCGGCTGCTCGGCGAGCAGCGCCAGGATGACCAGCTGCAGATCGCCGGCGGCGAATTTGCGGCCCATGCGGAACGCGTCGCCGAACATGCCGCCTTTAAAACCTCTCATGGCTTTTTCCTTTCATCGTTGGATGTATCGTTAGCTATGTCGTAAAACATATATCTTACGATAATTCCTTTCAAGGGAAGCCGATTTTTTTTTGAGGTTTCCGGAAATTGATCGATCGATCAGAATTACTGAATTGCGGCGCCGATGCCGCGGCGCGATAAGCGCTGCATGCTCGAGCGCGTCCGTCACTCCCCGCCGAACCTTGTTTCCACCGCCGCTGCCGGCGCCGTTGCGATGGCGGCGGCCATGGGCTTCGGGCGCTTTTCCTACACGCCGATCCTGCCCGGCATGATGAGCGGCGTGCCGCTTTCGGCGGCGGATGCCGGTTTTATCGCTTCGGCGAATTTCGTCGGTTATCTCGTCGGCGCCGTGCTTGCGGCCTATGGCTGGGCGGCGGGGCGGGAGCGGATAGTGGCGCTGCTGGCGCTGCTGGCGACCGCGATCCTGCTTGCAGCCATGGCCGCCACAAATTCCGTCGCGGTCTTTGCCGTCATCCGGTTCCTCGCCGGCCTCGCCAGCGCCTTCGCGATGGTCTTCACCTCGTCGATCGTACTCAGCCACGGGGCTGCCGCCGGCAACGACCATGTGCAGGCGGCGCATTTCGGCGGGCCGGGGGCAGGGATCGCACTTTCCTCGGTGATGGTGCTGCTGATCGGTCTCGGCTTTCACGACGGGCCGGACAGTTGGCGCGCCGACTGGATCGGCGGGGCGCTCTACTGCGCGGCAAGCCTCGTCGTCGTCTTCCTGCTCTTGCCGTCGGCGCCGGCGCAATTGGCGCGCACGGGTAAGGAGCCGGCCCTTGTCTGGAGCCGGCCGATGGTGCTGGTCACGCTGTCCTACGGCCTGTTCGGCTTCGGCTACGTCATCACCGCGACCTTCCTCGTCACCATCGCGCGCCTTTCGGCAACGGGACCCTTCGTCGAATTCCTCTGCTGGTTCATTGCCGGCTTGACCGCAGCGGTGGCGCTGTTTGCCTGGAAGCCGCTGGTCAAGCCGCTCGGGCTCGGCGGCGTCTATGTCGCAGCGCTTCTGGTCGAAGCCGCCGGCGTGCTCGCAACCGTGGCGCTGCCGCCCTCTGCCGCACCGCTGATCGGCGGGGCGCTGTTCGGAGCGACGTTCCTGGCGATCACCGCTTACGGCTTGCAGATCGGCCGCAAACTTTCCCCCGACAGCCCGCGGCGGATTCTCGCGATGATGACCGCCGCCTTCGGGGTCGGCCAGATCGTCGGGCCGGTCGTTGCCGGCTGGATCGCCGAACGCTCAGGCAGCTTCACCGTGCCGACGGTGATTGCCGCAATCGCCCTCATCGCCTGCGCGGGGCTGGTGATGCCGGTTATCAGGAAAATCGCTTAACCGGTTACATCTGCGTAACAATCGGCCGAACCCATTGCTGCTTCCTTCGAACTGCCTTAGTTTCCGGCAAAATCAGCATTTGTTGATGCTACCGAAATTCCAGTTCAGGAAAGCGCCCCCTAGTGTTTCTATCGTTTTTTCCAAAGCCAAAGGCTTTCTTCATATCGGTCATGATCTGGTGTCTGGCTGCCGTCCTGCTATGGTATTTTGGCGGCGAGCAGGCAGGGGCTTTGATCGGATTGCCTCCCCTTTCGCAAGGGCAGGAAGCGCCGATTGGCTTACCGGTGTTCTGGTCGGCGCCGTTTCTGTGGTTTTATATTTATTATGCCGCCGTCGTGGCTCCATTTGCGATATTTTGGTTCTGGTATAGCCCACATCGTTGGCAGTATTGGTCCATTTTGGGGACCGCGCTGATCATATTCGATACGTATTTTTCCGTGCAGGTCAGCGTGGCGGTGAACGCCTGGTATGGTCCCTTTTATGATTTGGTGCAGAAAGCGCTGACCAATGTGGGTTCTGTTCCGGCATCCGAGTTTTATGGAAGTATGGTAGTTTTTGCCGGTATCGCATTCGTGGCGATTACGGTTGGTGTGTTTAATGCGTTCTTCGTGAGCCATTGGGTCTTCCGTTGGAGAACAGCAATGAACGATTACTATATGGCGCACTGGCCGAAGCTCCGGCACGTGGAAGGTGCCTCTCAGCGCGTTCAGGACGACACGATGCGCTTCTCACAAACTATCGAGAGCCTTGGGGTGAGTTTCGTGGGTTCGATCATGACTTTGATCGCGTTCCTCCCCGTGCTTTTCCGTTTGGGTGCGAACATCACAGAACTGCCATTGATCGGCAACGTGCCACACGCGCTTGTCTGGGCTGCGATTTTCTGGTCGCTGTTCGGAACGATATTTCTGGCAATTGTCGGTATAAAACTTCCGGGACTACAGTTCCTGAATCAGCGAGTAGAGGCCAGCTATCGCAAAGAACTTGTTTACGGCGAGGATCATGCAGATCGTGCAGCGCCGCCGACTATTGCCGAGCTATTCGCCAACGTCCGGAGAAACTATTTTCGTATATATTTCCACTATATGTACTTTAATGTGGCGCGAATATTCTATTCCCAAGCCGATAATATCTTCAGTTTCGTAGTGCTTGTTCCATCGATCGTTGCAGGGAAGCTGACACTGGGATTGATGACGCAGATCACGAACGTTTTCGATCAGGTTCGCGGATCATTTCAGTACCTTGTCAGTTCTTGGACGACGATTATCGAGCTGCTTTCCATCTATAAGCGTCTTCGTGCCTTCGAAGCCGCTATCGATGACGAGCCGCTGCCCGCCATCGACCAGCACTATTTGGAGCGAGAAGCCGGTATCGTGCACGCCGACGGCTGATGTGTTGGGCTTGCCTGGATGGGGAAGGGTGGGCGGTGGCTGAGAATAGTCGGTGTACCGTGCAGCCCCCTCATCCGCCCTACGGGCACCTTCTCCCCGCTGGGGAGAAGGGGAGTCGAGGCGCCGTGGCTTGTCTCTTCTCCCCAGCGGGGAGAGCGACTGTCTTATTTGTCAAGCGTTTTGCCATGGTCGTCCGTCCCTGATGATGGCATTGAGGATGGTGAGCAGCTTGCGCATAGTTGCGACGGTTGCGACGATCTTGGGCTTGCCGG